>NZ_CP133020.1:3068764-3403147 GCF_030866825.1 Rathayibacter sp. SW19 | reverse complement strand
CGCCCTGTGGGCGCGGTTGTGTGGGCGAGCCGGCGTTCCGTATCAGGAGTTCGTGTCGAACAACACGGTGCCGTGCGGCACGACGATCGGCCCCTTGACGGCGACGCGACTCGGGATCCGCACCGTTGATGTCGGCGTTCCGCTGCTGTCGATGCACTCCGCCCGCGAGTTGTGTCACGTCGACGACCCATTGTTCTTGACGGCGGCGATCACCGAGTTCTTCGTGCCGACCGCAACGGGCGTTGCCTGAGCGGAGTTGAGCGGCTCGCTGCGCCACTTCGTGCCCTGTGCGCCAGTTCACGGGGCGCATAGCAGCGGAAGTGGCGCACCTGCAGCGCTAGCCGCGAATCTCGAAATCGATCGTGACGGCGCCGTCCGCGGCACCTTCGTCAGCACCTTCCTCGACCACCTCGACTGCGCGAACGTGCGCCCACGGCGGGCCGGTGCGCATCCATTCGACGAGAGCAGCGACATCCGTTTCAGCACCTTCGAAGAGCGCCTCGACGGCGCCGTCCGGTCGGTTGCGTACCCAGCCGCCGACGTTGTGCGCTTGCGCTTCAATGGCGCACGAGTAACGGAATCCGACGCCCTGAACGCGCCCGTGAACGAGCACCCGTCGTCGAATCATGCAACTATTCTTGCCCCACCGCCGCGCACGCTGGCGCACACGCAACGAAACGTCGAAGATGGGAGAGCACGGTCAGTACGGGCAATGATGCCACGAACGCATGAAGGCAGGGCAGGCGAGCGATGGGCACGCACGAGGTCATCAATCAGGTTCCGCCGCGATCCGGTCTCGACGAGTTCGCGCTGAATGCGCCGCTGGTCGAAGCGGTCGCGCACTACGACGCCGGGTGGGCGATCCCGCAGCTGCACCGCGTCGGGCGCATTGTCGGCACCGCAGAATTCCAGCAGGACGCCGAGCGCGCCAACACGCTGAGGCCGGTGCTGCACACCCATGACCGCTACGGTCACCGCATCGACGAGGTCGAATACGACCCGTCGTATCACCGCATTCTCGCCTCGGCGGTCGCGCACGGTGCGCACACGTCGGCGTGGGCGCAGCCTCGGCCCGGCGCGAACGTAGCGCGGGCTGCCACGTTCATGCTCTACGCGCAGGTTGAGCCGGGGCACGCGTGCCCGGTCTCGATGACGCACGCAGCGGTGCCCGCGCTGCAGACCACTCCGGAACTCGCAGAGCGCTGGCTGCCGCGGCTGCTCAGCCGCGAGTACGATCCGAATCTGCGTGCGGGGGCGTCGTGGGGAACGCCATCCGCTCTGTTCGGAATGGTCATGACCGAGAAGCAGGGCGGGTCGGATGTGCGCGCCGGCACAACCCGTGCGATTCGCGCCAGCAACGCAGACGACAACGGTTGGCGGCTCACCGGCCACAAGTGGTTCTGCAGCGCACCGATGTCCGACGGCTTTCTGGTGCTCGCGCAGGCGCCCGCCGGGCTGAGCTGTTTTCTCGTGCCCCGTGTGCTGGGCGACGGGATGCGAAACGTGTTCCGCATCCAACGGCTCAAGGACAAGCTCGGCAACCGGTCCAATGCATCCTGCGAGGTCGAGTTCGAGGGCACGGTCGGGCAGCTCGTCGGTGAGGAAGGCCGCGGAGTGCGCACGATCATCGAGATGGTGGCCCGCACCCGGCTGGACTGCGTGCTGGGCACAGCCGCCGGAATGCGCCAGGCGGTGGCAGAAGCGACCTGGCACGCCCGGCATCGGCGCGCATTCGGAGCCGAGTTGATCGACCAGCCGGCGATGGCATCCGTTCTGGCCGACCTGGCGCTGGAGTCGGAAGCGGCGACGGCAACAGCGTTGCGCCTGGCACGCGCGCACGACGCGGATGCGAGCGATCAGGAGCGGGCGTTTCGCCGCCTCGCCACGTCGGTGTCGAAGTACTGGATCTGCAAGCGCGGGCCGGAACACGCTTACGAAGCACTCGAATGTCTCGGCGGCAACGGCTATATCGAGGAGTTCCCGCTCGCGCGTCGCTATCGCGAACAGCCGGTGATGGCCATTTGGGAAGGCTCAGGCAACGTGATCGCCCTCGACGTGCTGCGGGCGCTGAACCGCGAGCCCGACACGGCGGATGCGTTCGACCTCGAGGTCTCCCTGGCCGCCGGTGCACATCCGGTGCTTGACGCACACCTGCGGCAGACCCGGCGGATTCTGCACGAGGTCGCCCAAGCGGATGCCGTCGGTGCGGCCCTCGCCGCCCGTCGACTTGTTGAGGCGATGGCCCTCGCACTTCAGGCATCGCTGCTGGTGCGCTCGGCTCCCTCTGCCGTCTCGGACGCATTCATCCACGCACGGCTTGGACCTGATCGTGGCAGGCTCTACGGCACGCTGCCTCTCGGCGTCGATACGTCGGCGATCCTCGCCCGCGCCTGAGCGGCGCCATGTTGGTCGAGTAGCGCCCGAGCGCAGCGAGGACGCGTATCGAGACCGGACTGTGTTCTGCAGATGGCCCTTGGTCTCGATACGCTCGCTCGCTGGCGCTCGCGGGCTACTCGACCAGCGGGGAGGTGCTCGCTCGCTGGCGCTCGCGGGCTACTCGACCACCGAAGAGGTGCTCGCTCGCTGGCGCTCGCGGGCTATTCGACCAACGGGCTTAACGGTCTCGAGTCACTCGACCGGCGAGGTGCGCGCGCGGCGCTCTGCATCGCGGGCGTTCACCCGCGCGTTCTCGGCGCGCACGGCAGCCTGCGTCGCACGTTCCGTGACCAGCCACGCGGGTGGCGCCGCCAGAAGTTCCTGGATTTGTGCGGTGGTCAGCGCATCCGTCACGCCCGCGCGTGCGAGGCCCGACACCGAGACGCCGAGCTTGCGCGCCACGACGTCGCGCGGGTGCGGGCCGTTCAGGCGCAGTTCGATGAGCCAGGCTGGCGGTTCCGCTTGCAATGCCGCGAACGCCGAGCGGCTGATCGGCTCGTTCTGGAAAGCCTCCGGGCAGGCCGGCAGACAAAGCCCCAGCTTCTTGGCTGCTGTCGCCGGCTTCATCAGTTGTGACTGCTGCGGCCGTTTCGTGGCCGGCTGTGCAGCGTTCGGCGTCTCGTTGCTCATCGCTCCAGCGTATCCTGACAGAAGTCACGCAGCAGGCGGGCGCCGCAGACAGGGGAGATGACGATGGCCGCGGATTCACACACCCGACCGAGACGCGAGCCTGTCGAGCCGTTCCGCGTCGGCTATGTGCGCGGTGTCACGCCGGCGAAATGGGCCCGAATCTGGGGGCAGCGCCGGCCCGATCGTCCCCTCGAACTGGTGCGCACCGACACGGACCAGACGGATGTCTTACGCGACGGCCGCGCGCAGATGGCGTTCGTGCGGCTGCCGATCGACCGCGACGGACTCAATGTCATTCCGCTCTACACTGAGCTCGCGGTCGTGGTCGTTCCCAAGGATCACGCCATTGCCGCCGTCGACGAGATCAGTCGTGCCGACCTGCGCGACGAAACGGTGCACGACGCTTCGGGAGACATCGAAGAGACGATCGCAGTCGTCGCGGCCGGCGCCGGTGTCGTGATCGTGCCGCAGTCCATCGCCCGGCTGCACGCCCGGCGTGACGTGACCTATCGTCCGGTGACGGATGCGCCGTCCACCGACATTGCGTTGGCCTGGCCCGCGCACACCGCCGATTTCCACCGTCCGGATGCCGACAGCGTCGCCGTCGACGATTTCATCGGGGTCGTCCGCGGGCGCACCGCGCACAGCTCACGCAGTGTCACAGCCCGGCCGGCCAGCGCGGCGCAGAAAAAGGCGAACGCGAAGGCGGCCAAGGCTGCGAAAGGCGCCGGTGCTGCGAAAGGCGCCGGGCCCACCAAAGGCACCGGGTCTGCGAAAGGCGCCGGTGCGGCGAAAACCGCCAAAGCGGGCAAGCAAAGCGCTGTAGGCAAAGCTGGCAAGAAGAGTTCGGCGGCCAAGCGACCGAAACGAAAGTCATGACGACGATCGCGCTCACTGGTTCCACTGGACACATCGGCGGGATCGTGGCCCGCACACTGGCGTTGGATGCCGCGCATCGAGGTCGACTTGTGGAGGTGGTAGGGCGGCCGTCGCTGCGGCTCGTGGCCCGAGAGTTGTCGCGGGTGCCGCGCTTGGACGGCGTCGAACTGGCTCGAGCGGACTACGCGGATGCCGCCGCCGTTCGGCAGGCGCTCGCCGAGGTCGACATCGTATTCATGGTGTCTGCGACCGAGAGCGCTGATCGATTGGCGGCGCATCGAAGCTTCATTCAGGCTGCCGCGCAAGCCGGCGTGCGGCACCTGGTCTACACTTCCTTCGTCGGCGCGGGCAACGCTGCGGGTTTCACGCTCGCCCACGATCATGGTCTCACCGAGCAGGCGATCCGCGAGAGCGGCATGACATTCACGTTCCTGCGCGACAATTTCTATCTGGATCTCTTGCCGTTCTTCGCGGATGAGGCCGGAGTTATCCGCGGGCCCGCCGGTGAGGGGCGCGCCGCTGCGGTGGCCCGAGCAGACGTCGCGGACGCGGTCGTCGCCATCCTGAACGAACCGGCTGCGCACGAGAATGCCGTGTATGAACTGACGGGGCGCGAGGCGCTTACGTTCGCTGAGCTGGCCTGTCGGGTGAGTGCGGCGACCGGTCGCTCGGTCACGTTCCACAACGAGACCGTGGCTGAGGCGTATGCGTCGAGGCAGGCGACGTATCCGGATGCCGAGCAGTGGCAGTTGGACGCGTGGGTCAGCACCTACACCGCTATCGCCGACGGCGAGCTCGAGCGCGTGACCGGCGATGTCCAGGCGCTCACCGGGCATCAGCCGCGACTGCTCGAGGACGTGCTGTAACCGGTGCCAGTAGAAGAAACGACTGCCGTGGCCGCTGCGGACGACGCTCGCCCGTCGTTGTTGACCATGATCGCGGATGCCGGCGGTGCGGGCACCACGATCGCGCGCGCGCCCGGCGTTGCGACCGCCCCGAGCCCGGATGACGTCTTCGACGCGTTCAGCGCGTGGGTGAGCGCGGGCGGGCTCACGCTGTACCCGGCGCAGGAAGAGGCGCTGATCGGTGTGGTGTCCGGCTCGAACGTGATCCTGAGCACTCCGACCGGCACCGGCAAATCACTCGTGGCGGTTGGAGCGCACGCCGCCGCTCTCGCGGACGGGCGCCGCACGTTCTACACGGCACCGATCAAGGCCCTGGTCTCTGAGAAGTTCTTCGCCCTCGTCGACACGTTCGGAGCCGAGAACGTCGGCATGATGACGGGCGATTCGTCGGTCAATGCGGATGCGCCGATCATCTGCTGCACCGCCGAAATCCTGGCGAATCTCGCCCTGCGAATGGGACCGGCGACCCCGGTCGGTCAAGTTGTCATGGACGAATTCCACTTCTACGGCGACCCCGATCGCGGCTGGGCATGGCAGGTGCCGTTGCTCACCTTGCCGAACGTGCAATTCATTCTGATGTCGGCGACGCTCGGCGACGTGACCGGCCTCGCGAAAGATCTCAGCCGGCGCACCGGGCGGGAGACCGCAGTCGTCACGGGTGTCGAGCGGCCAGTGCCGTTGCACTATTCGTATGCCCTCACGCCCACGCACGAGACCATCGAAGAGCTGCTCGAGACCCACCAAGCGCCGATCTACGTCGTGCACTTCTCACAGTTGGCCGCGCTGGAACGTGCGCAGGCTTTGGCGAGCGCCCGCGTCGCATCCCGAGAGCAACGCGATGAGATCGCCGAAGCGATCGGTGATTTCCGCTTCGCGACCGGTTTCGGCAAGACCCTGTCGCGGCTGCTGCGCCTCGGCATCGGCGTGCACCACGCCGGCATGCTGCCGAAGTACCGCCGCCTCGTCGAGCAGCTGGCTCAACGCGGGCTGCTACGCGTGATCTGCGGCACCGACACGCTCGGCGTCGGCATCAACGTGCCGATTCGCACGGTACTTCTGACCGCGCTGACCAAATATGACGGTGTGCGGATGCGTCAACTCAACGCTCGCGAATTCCATCAGATCGCGGGGCGAGCGGGCCGCGCGGGCTACGACACCGCTGGAACCGTCGTTGCCCAGGCGCCCGAGCATGAGACCGAGAACCTCAAAGCGATAGAGAAGGCCGGCGACGACCCGAAGAAGCGCCGCAAGATCGTGCGCAAGAAGGCGCCGGAAGGGTTCGTCTCGTGGGGCGAGCCGTCGTTCCGCAAGCTCATCGCGGCCGAACCGGAGACGCTGCGCTCCAGCATGCAGATGACCAGCGCAATGCTGATCAACGTGATCGGACGCGGAGGAGACGTGTACGAGCACGTGCATCAGCTCATCTTCGACAACCACGAACCGTGGAAGAATCAGCTCGCACTCGCGCGCCGCGCGCTGGGCATCTACCGCACCCTGGTCGCAGCAGGCATCGTCGAGCAGCTGCCCGCCGCGGGTCTCGATACGGGTCTCGATACGCTCGCTGGCGCTCGCTACTCGACCACCGGTAGCGCTGGGCGAGTAGCGAGTGACGGTAGCGCTGGTCGAGTAGCGAGTGACGGTAGCGCTGGTCGAGTAGCGAGGAACGAGCGTATCGAGACCTCCGCCGCACCCGCCGTCCAGATCCGGCTGACGGTCGACCTGCAACCGAACTTCGCGCTCAACCAACCTTTGTCGCCGTTTGCGCTTGCCGCGTTCGAGTTGCTCGAGCCGGAGACGTCTGCGACAGGCACGACCGGCATCGGCACCGGCAACTACGCGCTTGATCTGATCTCAGTCCTGGAGTCGACACTCGATGATCCGCGCCCGGTGTTGTCCGCGCAACAGTTCTTGGCGCGCGGCGAAGCCGTTGCAGCGATGAAGGCAGAAGGCATCGAGTACGACCAGCGGATGGAACTGCTCGAACAGGTCACTCACCCGCAGCCCCTGGCTGAACTCCTGGCGCAGTCTTTCGAGACGTACAGTGCTCATCAGCCGTGGGTGCGCGACTTCGAGTTGAGCCCGAAATCAGTCGTTCGTGACATGTACGAACGAGCTATGTCGTTTGCGGAATATATCTCGTTCTACAAGCTGCCCCGCTCAGAAGGAGTCGTGCTCCGCTACCTGTCGGATGCCTATCGTGCGGCCAGGCAGACGATTCCGGACGACTTGAAGAACGAGGAACTGCTCGACCTCATCGAGTGGCTCGGCGAGCTCGTGCGACAGGTCGACTCGAGCCTGCTCGATGAGTGGGAAGAACTCATCCACCCCGACGCCCTGCTGCTTGACGCGCACGCACGCGCTCGCGGCGAGACGCCGATCGTGCCGCCCGCGCCGCGCAACGTCACGACGAATCGCCGCGCATTCACGGTGCTGGTGCGCAACGAGTTGTTCCGGCGGGTTCAGCTGGCCGCGCTCGAACACTACGAAGAGCTCGGAGCTCTGCGCGATGACTACCCGGCGGGTGCCTGGGCAAGCGATCTCGACGCATACTTCGCTGAGCATACGCAGATTCTCACCGACGCGGACGCCCGCAACCCGATGATGCTCGTCATCGACGACAGCGCAGCGGCAACCGATCACGTTTGGCGCGTGCGCCAGGTGTTGGCTGATCCGGCGGGCGATCACGACTGGGGGATCGACGCGGTCGTGGATCTGGCCGAATCGGCAGAAGAAGGTACCGCCGTCGTGCGGGTGAGTGGCGTCACCCTGCTCTAGTCCGTTGGCTCGGGTTTTCGCTGGTCGAGTAGCCTGCGAGCGCCAGCGAGTGGGCGTATCGAGACCTCCGTGGCTTGCATTACCAGGTCTCGATACGCGTATTCGCTGCGCTCATGCGCTACTCGACCACCGGTGGTTGCGCTCATGCGCTACTCGACCACCGGTGGTTGCGCTCATGCGCTACTCGACCACCGACGGTGGCGCTCGCTACTCGATTGCCGGCACACATCAGCGCGGGAGGCGAGCGCAGTCGATGCAGAGTTCGGCGGCGGGGCGCGCCCGCAATCGAGCGGCACCGATCGGGTTGCCGCAGCGGGTGCAGCATCCGAAGCTGTTGTCGTCGATGCGTGCGAGCGCTGCGTCGATGGCGGCCCTGTCGATTTCGGCCGACGTCACGAGCCCGTCGAGGCTCGACCACTCCTGCGACATCGTCGGGCCCTCGGGATCGTGTTCGTCATCGGCCGATCCGTCGGAACGCGCCAGTCGCACTTCGGTCATCGAGTCGGTGAGGCGCGCGAGGTGCTGGGCGGCATCCGCTCTGCTTGCCTGCAGGATCGCGCGGAAGCGCCGCAGCTGCGCAGGGGACAATCCGCTCGAATTCATATGATCAGCATGTCAACTCAGCCGATGAAACGTCTGAGGAGCGGCAATTCAGGCGGTCGGCGCTTAGGCTGTGGTGACCAACGGCGCGTCTTCGTCGAGCACCCACTCGTTGAGGGAACCATCGTAGATCGCGACATCGGAATGCCCCAGTCGAACGAAGGCGAGTGCGGCGGCCGCGGCGGCAAGCCCGCCGCTGCAATAGGTGACGATCTTGCGGTCGGGGGCGTAGGCATCCGCTAAGAAGGTACGCAGTCCGTCGAGCGGCAGAAGTTCGTTCGTGTTCCGGTTGATCAGGAACGTTGCGGGTGCGCTGAAACTGCCGGGGATATGCCCGGCGCGAGCTCGATACACGACCTGCCCCGTGAACTCGTGGCGGGGGAGCGCGCAGACAAGCACGGCATCCGCGTCGCCGTCGACAATCGCGCGCACGAATGCTTTGTCGACCCAGAACTGTGGCCGTTCCTCGGCGATGAAAGAGCCGACCTGACGCGGCGCCACATAGCCCAGGTCGATCGGCCGTTGCTCCGCGCGCCACTTGCGGAAGCCGCCGTCGAGCACGGCAACGTTGTCGTGCCCGAACGCGCGGAACAGCCACCAGAGGCGGGCAGCGCAGTGCCCGACGGAATTGTCGTAGACGACGACTCTCGTGTTGTTGTCCACACCGACGGATGCCGCAGCCCAAGCGAATCGCTTTGCCGTCGGCTTGTCGAGCCCCAGCCGGCCGTCTGGATCGCTGAAGTCGGTGAGGAGATCTGCAAACACCGCGCCTGGAACGTGCCCGTGCACCAGGTACTCCTCATCCCCATTGACATAAGCTGGCTTCTCGCCGGGTCCACCGAGTTGCAAAACTGTGGCGTCGATGATGACGAGGTCGTCGGACCCGATGTGATCGGCCAGCCACTGCGTCGACACGGTCGGTCCGACCAGTGCCCGACGGCTGCTCGCCGGCGTGCCGCCGTTGTCGGGCGCGAAGACAGTGGTGATGGTGCTGGTCACGCGCACAACGCTAGACGAGGCTGTGCACGCATGCACTGGTCACCGAAACACGCGGTAATACGCGCGTCAAACCCAGGATGGATAGCCCAGCGCCCGGCGCCCAGCGCCCAGCACCCAGCGCTTGGCGCGCGGGCGCCTCAGCAGTCGGGCACGCTGACGGCCAGGCCGCCCTCGCTCGTCTCTTTGTACTTCGTCGACATGTCGAGCCCGGTGCGCCGCATCGTTTCGATGACCGTGTCGAGCGAAACCAGGTGGGTGCCATCACCGTGCAATGCAAGGCGAGCGGCTGAAACGGCGGTCGAGGAAGCGATGGCGTTGCGTTCGATGCACGGCACTTGCACGAGCCCGCCGACGGGGTCGCAGGTGAGCCCGAGGTGGTGCTCCATCGCGATTTCGGCCGCATTCTCCACCTGCCGCGTCGTTCCACCGAGCACAGCGCACAGCCCGCCCGCCGCCATCGCGCAAGCGGAACCGACCTCGCCCTGACAGCCGGCCTCTGCGCCTGAGATCGACGCATTCGCCTTGAAGAGCGAGCCGATCGCCGTGGCCGTCAGCAGGTAACGGTGAATGCCGTCGCGGGACGCACCGCGCACGAATCGAAGGTAGTAGTGGCCGACCGCCGGAATGATGCCGGCCGCCCCGTTGGTCGGCGCTGTCACAACGCGCCCGCCCGATGCGTTCTCTTCGTTGACGGCAAGCGCGAACGCATGCAACCACTCGATCGACGTGTCGCGGCCCGGGTCAGCCGCGCAGGCCTCCAACTGCTCGCGTACCGCAGCCGCACGACGCTTGACGCCGAGGCCGCCGGGGAGGATGCCGCTGCCGCCCAGTCCAGCGGTGACGCTTGCGGCCATCGCATCCCAGATCGCGTCGAGGCCGCTTGTGATCGCGTCTTTGCCATGCAGCTCCACCTCGTTGCGCAGAGCGATCTGGTCGATGGTCAGGTCGTTTTCGTCGCACAGCTCGAGCAGGTGCGCTGAGGTCGCAAACGGATACGGATGCGCCGCGTTCTCCCCGAGGCGCGACGTCTCGCCGTCACGCTTGATGAATCCGCCGCCGATCGAGTAGTACGTGCGCTCGGCAATCGGCGCCGAGTCGTGGTCGTTCCATGCGGTGAGCGTCAGCGCATTCGGATGACCCGGCAAACGGGTGCGCGGCTCGAACACGATGTCGCCTTGCTCCATGTCGATCGGATGCGTGCCGTTCAGCAGCACTCGCCCGTCGCCTGAGCTTTTCGCGTTCCCTGAGCTTGCCGCGTTCCCTGAGCTTGCCGCGTTCCCTGAGCTTGTCGCGTTCCCTGAGCTTGCCGAAGGGCGACCGTCTCCAAGGGAAGGCCCGCTCTCCGCTGCTCGAGCTGTTCCGGCAGCACTCGCGGAGTCACGTGTCTCCCCGATCCGCGACAACCGCACCACAGGCAGCGTCGCGTTCGATCGGCCCGGCAGACTCGTCCAGGATCCACGAACATGCTCAGGTTCGCATGTTTCGGGGCTAGCGCCGGCGAGCCCGGCGATCACAGCATCCGGAGTTCCGTGGCCGATCCCGGTTGAGCCGAGCGAACCGTAGAGCGTGCAGCGCACACGATTGACAGACTCGAGGACCCCGTCTTCCGCGAGGAAGTCGGCGAATGCCCGTGCGGCCCGCATCGGTCCGACCGTATGCGAACTGGAGGGCCCGATCCCGATTGTGAAAAGGTCGAGGGCTGAGACGTACGCTGTCACACACCCCAGCGTACGGCGGATGCCGCGCAAGAGTCTTGTGATTCGTCGCACGTTCCTGCGTTGTGCTGCTTCGCGCACGCGAGTCGACGTTCCGTCCGCTGGTCGAGTAACGAGCGCCAGCGAGTGTATCGAGACCGGAGAGCCGGACTGCTGGGGGCGGGGTCTCGATACGCCTGCTCGCTGCGCTCGCGGGCTACTCGACCAGCGGGGAGCGCTCGCGGGCTACCCTCCGAGACGGCTGCCCTTCGGCAAGCTCAGGGACCGGGCCTCCTCAGGGCATCGCTCGACCACGGGTCAGGCAGTCGGGCCGTCGTCCTCGCCTACCAACTCGTGTGAACGGACGGCATCCCAGCGGCTGATCCGGAGTTCGCTTTTCTCGCCGAGACGCTGCACGATCGGCACGACGAGCAACTCCGTCAGCATGAGCGCGCCCACCAGGGTGTAAAACGGCGACGGCGCATCCACCGAAATCGGCAAGACGACGTCGGCGGAGCCGGCCGCTGGGGAGAGCCGCTCGTCCGTGACGAGCACGACGGTCGAGCCGTGCAGCTTCGCAAGGGCGGCTAAGCGCACGGCACTGGCCTGATAACGATGGAAGTCGAAAACGAGGCAGACCGACTTCGGGGTCAGGTCGATGAGCTGGCCGAGATCTTCGCCGAACGGGTCAAGTAGCAGCCGCACGTGCTCGCGCACCTGTTCAATGCTGGTTGCCAGGTGCCGGGCGAGCACCCCACTGAACCGTCCTCCGAAGATGACCAACGGCCTGCCTGGCGTCGAGAGCAGCTCAATCGCACGTTCGAGTTCAGTCGGTGGAATCGCCGCAAGCGAGTCGAGTGCCCGGGTCGCCACCGTGCGAGCGCGACGCACCAGCAGCTCCGATTCGGAGCCCGGCTCCGCGTTCCACGGCATCTTCGCCAGCGGTCCGTGGTTATGCAGCCGCAGTTCGTTGCGCAACGCTGCCTGGAACTCGCGAAAGCTCTCGAACCCGAGCGCTACGCAGAAGCGCACGACGCTGGGTGCACTGACGCCGGAGTCGGCGGCAAGGGCCGCGACCGTGCGCAGCCCGGCACTCGGGTAGTCGGCAAGCAGCGCGCGAGCCACCCGTCGTTCAGCAGGACTCAACTCGGTCAGGCGTTCGGCGATAATTTCGGAAACGCGAGACCCGGCATCCGACGCCAGGCCGGTAGCCGCAGCCGCAGCCGCAGCATCTGCGCTCTCCGCGCCGGCGTGCCCAGCATCCGGACCTACAGCATCCGGACCCGCCGGATCTGGACCCGCCGCATCCGTACCCCGAGCAACCGTATCCCGAGCATCCGGACCTGCCGCCGCGATCATGCGCTGCTGCGCCCTGCATCGATCGCGCGCGGCCCGTCGGTGATTGCCCGAGTCTCCGTTTGCAGTGTTCGCAGGTCGATCGCGACGATCGTTTCGGGTGCGAGCGGTTCCCAGCCGACGATGTCAAGGCCGGACGATGCGAAGATGATGGTGCCGTCATCGAGGCGCTTCTGCCGCATCAGGTAATACGCGGTGCGATGATCCATCGGGAGTTCCGTGTCGCTCAGTCCGCTCGCGTCGAATTCTTCGTTCGGGATCTTCGCTCCCTGGCTAGCGTGGATCGCGATCAGATGCGTGGGCGAGAGAAGCAGTGCATTCATGCTCGCGTGCGGGAACAGCGGCCGTAGCTCGTGCACGGCAGAGTGGACGGCATCGACGATGCTCTGCCCGGATGCGATAGCACTGCGGATTACGGCGAAGTAGCGTTCGCTGTCGGTGTCGCCCTTCAGCTGCGCGACGATCTCGGGAGCGATGCGCTCCTCGAGCAGTTCGAGTGGGGCCAGACCTCCGTTGTGGGCGAAGGCGAGTCCATCCTCAATAAACGGATGCGTGTTCTGCGGCTCGCAGGCCATCCCGTCGCTCGCCATGCGCAGGTGGGTGATCTGTGCCCGCGACGCCTGCTTGGTGAGCACATCGGTCAACTGCTCATCGTGGATGCCGGATTCGGGGGAGCGCACGGCTTTCAGCGTCGGCGGTCGGGTGCTGTCGTCCAGACGCGCATTGCCCCAACCGTCCTTGTGGAGCACGGCCATGTCTTGAAACACAGCGCTCTGCGTGCCGCCGAGGATCGACTCCGTCGTGCGGGAATGCGCCGACGCGTATCCGAGAAGTCTGCACATGGGATGCCTTTCCGGCCGGGTCGTCTTGCTCGGCAACACGTTGTAATAAAAGGAACATATCAAGCAAAAATTTTAGAATCGTAATGACGTCGACACAATTATCTGCCACGATATCGCTATGTCGACTCCCGAAGCGCTTCCCGTTCACCCGACCGAGGAAATCGCCGAACTGCGCGATCAGCTGGCAGGCGAAGGCGTCGAACTGGTGATCGGCTCCATCTGCAACTCCGCAGGCATTGCACTGGCGAAGAGCGTTCCGCTGGAACGGCTCGGCACATTTCATGCGGCCGGGCTCGGTGCGTCGCCCACCTGGAACGTCTTCTGCATCGACGGAGTCATCGCGTTCACGGACAACGTCGGCGTCGTCGGCGACCTGCGGTTGCGGCTCGACACGGATGCTCTCCGCGTGCTCGACGACGGCCTTGCCTGGGCTCCGGTCGAGATCTTCGATCAGGACGGCAGCCCGTCGCCGACCTGCTCCCGCGGCCTCCTGCGCGAGGTCCAGTCCCGGCTGGAAGCAGCGGGCATTCAGGCTCGTGTCGGGCATGAGCTGGAATTCACTCTGACCGCGGCCGACGGAGCCCCGTTCTCCCGCGCCCACTGGACCCCATACGGATTCGGCCCCCTCCTGGATCATGAGGCCTATGTTCGCGACCTGCTCGCCGCAGCCGAAGCGGCAGGGCTCGGCATCGAACAGTTTCACGCCGAGTACGCCGCCGGCCAGTTCGAGTTCTCGTTGCCGCCCGCCAGCCCACTCGACGCAGCGGATGCCGTCATGCTGGCCCGCCTGCTCGTCTCGCGGGTCGCGCGCCGGCACGGGCTCCTCGCATCATTCTCGCCGTTCCCGTTCGCCGGCGGTGGCGGAAACGGGGCACATCTGCACTTCTCGTTCGCCCGTGGCGGCACTCCGTTGTTCTCCGGCGGCGACGGCCCGCACGGCATCACCGCCGACGGCGGTGCCGCGATCGGCGGCGTGATCGAGGCGCTTCCGCACATCGAAGCGGTGCTCACCGGGTCCGTCCTTTCTGGCTCGCGCTTGCAGCCTGGTTACTGGTCAGGTGCGTTCGCCTGCTGGGGGATGGAGAACCGGGAAGCCGCGGTTCGGTTCCTCGCCGCGGGCGACGCCAATCCGCGCGGTGCCAACGTTGAGGTCAAGAGCATCGACCCGTCGGCGAACCCCTATCTGTCATCTGCGACCGTGCTCGGGGGCGCACTGCGTGGAATCACTCGCGGTACGCCGCTGCCTCCTGAAATCGAGGTCAACCCGCTCGAGCTGACCGACGCGCAGAAGGCGGCGGCCGGAGTGAGCCAGCTCGCATCCGTTCAGAGCGAGATCATTGACGCGTTTGCGGCATCTCCGCTGGCCGTCGAACTGTTGGGCGCCGACATCGTGGACAACGTGATCGCTGTGCGCCGGCACGAGATCGACGCCTACAGCTCCGCGCCAGCCGAGGTGCTGACCGAGGCATTCCGATTCGCCTGGTCCATCTGATGGGTGTGGCCGACGAGGTTCGCAACCTGATCGAACGGGTTCCGCTCGTCGACCATCACGTGCACGGCGCGTTCCGTCACGACGGCCCGCGCGCACGACTCGAGAACGCGCTCAACGAGGCCAGCACCGATCCGTTGCCCGACTGGATGGCACCGTTCGATACGCAACTCGGCTTCGCGGTGCGCCGTTGGTGCGCGCCGCTGCTCGACCTTCCGAAGCACGCGCAACCGGATGCCTACTGGGCGCGTCGAAACGACCTCGGCGAGACGGAGGTCACGCGGCGTTTCCTCAGTGCGGCGGGTGTCAGCACCTGGATCGTCGATACCGGTTTCGGGGGTGACGAGATTCTCGGGCTCGCCGACATCACGGCACTGTCGGGAGGGGTGCCGAGTCGGGAGATCGTGCGACTGGAGACGATCGCAGAGGCGCTTGTTGTCGCATCCGCTGGTGCAGCCGACTTCCCCGAACGTTACCGAGCGGCGTTGGCCGCGAGGGTGGCAGCGCACGGTGCAATTCCTGGCGCGACCCCCGGCGCCGTCGGCGTCAAGAGCGTGATCGCGTACCGCGCCGGCTTCGACATCGATTGGTCGCGCCCCACCGACGCCGCCGTGCAGCGAGCCGCTGACGGGTGGCATGCTGCCTGGCACGCCGCGTCGGCGGTGTCGGCATCGGGGCAGGCGTCGCCTCGTCTCGTGGACCCGACACTGCTCGCGTTCATCATCTACACAGCGGTCGAACAGTCGCTGCCGTTGCAGTTGCACGTCGGATTCGGCGATCGCGACCTCGACTTGCATCGCACCAATCCGCTTCTCCTGCTCGACTTTCTGCGGATGCCGCAGGTGCAGCGCGTTCCGGTGTTTCTCCTGCACTGCTATCCGTTCGAGCGTGAGGCAGGCTACCTGGCGCAGGCGTTCGCGAACGTCTATCTCGATATCGGGCTCGCTCTGAACTATCTCGGTGCCGCGTCGACGTCACTTGTCGCGCGGTCGTTCGAAATGGCGCCGTTCTCGAAGATCCTCTACTCATCGGATGCCTGGGGCCCCGCAGAACTGCACTACCTCGGCGCTCGGCTGTGGCGGAATGCCATGCAGAAGGTTGTCGGCGACTGGGTCGAAGACGACCAGTGGTCGGCGCCCGACGCACTACGCGTAGTCGAAGCCGTCACAACCGGCAATGCGCGACGGGCCTACGGATTATGAACCGTATCCACGACAGGTTGATGCACCACCTTCTGATCCGCAACACCCTGATCCGCAACACCTTGATCCGCAACACCCTGATCCGCAACCCCCTGATCCGCAACACCCTGATCCACAACACCCAGATCCACAACAATCTCATCCGCAACAACAGAGTAAGGAACGCGCATGGATGATCTGCCCCTGGTGCAGTCGGAGCAAGAACGCTCTGACGCACCGAAGTTGCGCCGCAATCTCAGCATCTGGGAGGCGATCGGCGTCTCGGTGGCGCTCATGGCGCCGTCGATGGCCGTGAACATCAACCCGCAGGGCACCGCTCTGCTGGTCGGGCGAGCTGTGCCGCTCACGTTCGCGCTCGCGACGTTCGGTGTGCTGCTGATTGCATACACCTTCGTGCGACTATGCCAGCGGTTCAACCACTCCGGATCGGTCTACGGCTTCGTCGGTGCGACCCTCGGCCCGCGGGCCGGAGCGTTCAGCGGCTGGGCGATGGCCGGCACCTACATGTTCTTCGGCTGCGTGACGACGATGGCCGCCGGCATCTTCTTGACCAACGAGATCAGCACGCTCGGCATTTGGAGGGGCGCCCCGCTCTGGCTCGGCTTCCTGATCGGCGGGGTGCTGCTGGCGCTCGTCTGGTTCCTCGCGACCCAGCCGGCAAAGGGCGGCACCCGTCTGCTGCTGATCATCGAGTCCGTGACAGTCGCGTTGATTCTGATCGTGACGATCGTGATCCTGGTGAAGTTGCTCAACGGCACTGCACCGCAGGGGCGCAGCTTCGATCTGAGCGTCTTCGCGGTCGCACCCGGCACCGACATTTCGGATGTCTTCCTCGGCGTCGTCTTCGGCTTCCTGTCGTTCGCGGGATTCGAAGCCGCCGCGACGCTCGGTGAGGAGGCCAGGCAACCGCGCAAGGACATTCCGCGTGCGATCCTTGGCACCGCGATCTTCGGCGGCGTCTACTTCGTCGTCGTCACCGCGGTCGAGGTGATGGGTTTCGGGGCCGGACCCGCCGGAATCAAAGCGTTCACCACCTCGGGGTCGCTGGTGGGGGACCTCAGCACCGAATATGTGGCAGCCTGGTTGGGCCATGTGATCACGCTCGGCGCGACGATCAGCGCCGTGGCGTGCGCGCTGGCATCCGTCGTCGGAGCGTCGCGACTGGTGTTTGCGCTGTCGCGGGATGGGCTCGGCCCGGCATCGCTGAAGGCGGTCTCGGTCAAGCACGGCGTGCCCAGCAGGGCGGTCGGAGCGGTGTCGATTGCGATCTACATTGCGATTGCCATCACCTGGTTCGGTGTGCGCGGCAATCCAAGTGACCTGTTCATCGCGTCGGGTACGGCGGGAACGTTGATCCTGTTGGTCGCGTACGTGCTGGCGACGATCGGCGCGATCAAGTTGCTGTTCTTCAGTGGCGAGCGGCATGTGCGCGTGTGGGAGATTGTGATCCCGATTCTGGGCCTGATCGTGCTGGGCTACACGCTGCTGCGAAACATCTATCCCTTCCCGGAGGGTGCGGCGTGGTGGGGTCCTGGGCTGGCGATCGGCTGGCTCGTGGTGAACATCATCGTGGTGCTCGCCCGTCCGGGTGCTGCTCAGCGTGCTGGTGAGTTGCTCACACACTCCGAGGGTCTTGCGGAGGCGCCGCCAGCGAGCGCAGATGTGCGGTAGCCGGCGGTTGATTCTGCTGGCTGATTCGGCTGGCTGACGATGCTAGCTGATTCGGCTGGCTGACGCTGCTGGCTGACGCTGCTGGCTGATTCGGCTGGCTGACGCTGCTGGCTGGCCGGCCTGGGTGTTTGTGGCTGTGTGACTGGTGTTCAGCTTGCTTTGCTGGTGCCTTGCCACCAAGCTCCCTTGCGGTGGAGTCGGATCTGTGCGCGAGAGTCGCCGGCCGGTGGCACGAGCCAATAGACGGAGCCCTCTCGTCGAATCCTCCAGTGCTGATTGTGCAAGAGCATGTGGTGGAAACGGCAGAGCAAAATCCCGTCGGCGATATCCGTTCGGCCGTGGTGTTCGTGCCAGTGGTCGATGTGGTGCGCTTCTGAATAGGAGGGCGGTCGGTCGCAGTCGGGGTGCATGCAGCCGCCGTCTCGGATGGCGAGGGCGACTCTCTGTTTGGCGGTGAAAAGGCGCTGTTCGCGTCCGACATCGAGCGGGCAGCCGTCTTCGTCGACGGTGATGGGGCGTGTGCCTGTGTCGCAGAGCAGCCGTTCAATCGTTTCCGCCGGAACCACCTCGCCGGTGTCCTCGTAGTGTCCGGTACCGATGAGGTTGCCCTCACTGTCGCGCTTGTCAAGGTTTTCCTGGGTGATGACTACTCGTACACCCGGTTGCCTGCTGCCGTAGACCGTGGCAGGGTCGGCGAGTGCTCCGGTGCGCATCGCATCAATGAGTAGGTCGAAGACCAATTGTTCGTCTGTGCGCGGGTCGGTGCGCAGTTTTTCGGCGCGCTCGGCTTCATCCTTGTCGACGAAGCGGGGCCCACCACGGCGTGGCCGCATCCCGGAGTTGACTATCGAGTCCAGCCAGGCACCGGAGTCGTCGTCGAATTCCATCCACAATGTGCGCGCGCCCGCACTGTTCGTGCCCACCCGCGCCTTTCGCGCTTCAAAATGGGCGCGGGCGCGTTCGGCGACACCGACCTGGTCGAGGCGGTCGCGCATCCATCGGGCTCGCTTTGCAAGCTCATCTGCGTTCACGCCGGCCGCGTTGGCCAGGAGCTCTTCCGCAGCCTCGCGCAGCACCTCACTGTCGCAGTCCTCAGTCGGCTGGCCGAGACCGCCTAGCAGTGCGGACGCCCCAGCCGGTGTCAGTGTGTGCTCGGCCACTGCCAGGGTGATCGGATCATGCCACGGCCGTTGCGCGGCCGCGGCCCGTGGCGGCAGACCCGATTCATCGGCCGCACCGTCAGGTGCTGAACCGGTCGCCACGCGCGTCGGTTCTTCCGCACCGGTCGGCCCTTCCGCACCGGTCGGGGCCACGCCGCCGGCTGGGTCGGCGGTTTCGCTTGCTTGAGTCGCGGCATCGGCCTGAGCCATCGCCTCGCCGAGGCGCACCTGCCGCCATGCTTCGGCCCTCGTCGAGCCGGTGACCGATTGCAGCACCCCGGCGGTGGATCGTTGGCCGCGGCGCGCGGCCAAGCCCTGATAGCCGAGCTGCCGGTTGGAGCGTTCCGAGACGATCCCGGCTCCGGCGGTGATCACCAGTTCGAACTGTGCCCGGGCGGTCGCCGCGTCGGCCAGCAGCGCCAACAAGGCGTCGTCATCCAGCCCCGCAAGAAGTCGGGGCAGACCACCCGGCGTGCCGACCGGCTCCAGCGCGGCCAGAGAGTCGGACACCTTCAGGGCGTCTTCTCTGATCTGCTGAGAGATCGACTGCTGGGGGATCGGGACCATGCTTCATGGTACCACAAAATAGTGAGAATGTTCTATATAAATCTGAACATATCCGAATAACATCCGAAGATAAGTACTAACACCCGTGCGAACGTCCAACCCTCGATGTAACGTGCGCAAGGCTAATTGCGGAGCGCGCCGCGACGTCAAGCGAAGAAGCCTTTGACACCGAGTCGACGCACTGCTCAAAGATTCATTCATCGCGTTCGCTTGGTGCGCACGTCATCGCGCCGAGCGCTTCGATCGCCTGCACGGTGACCAGCAGGTCGTCCTCACCCAGAACCCGCAACTGGGCGCAGGCCACTTCACCGGCAAGGTGACCGGTGACCCGGGTGGGACATCCAGCGGGTTGCTCATACCCGTATCATCTCAGTGACTACCGACATTCCGACCGCGAAAATAGGCCAGATCAGATAAGAGTTCTGAACTCTTCTCGCTGTGGAAGCCGACCCCAAATCACTATCTGTGGAGGACAAGTGCAGGCCGCCGGACCCTCGGCCAAAGCGACTGCCGCTTCCGCACACGAAAACTCGCACTTGACAGCGGCCGCTCAACCTGGTTGGTTAGTTACATAAGTAATGAACCAATCAACCGGGAGAATGTCCTGTGATCGAAGAGGGCAAGCCGATTTTCGTTCAGATCGCTGAGCAGATCGAGAACGACATCATCGACGGGCGCCTCGCGGAAGAGACGCAGGTTCCTTCGACGAATGAGTTTGCCGTCTTCCATCGCATCAACCCCGCGACGGCGGGCAAGGGCGTCAATCTCTTGGTCGACGACGGCATTCTCTACAAAAGACGGGGGATCGGCATGTTCGTCCAGAGCGGAGCGCGCGAACGGTTGATCGCCAAACGCACAACGGCTTTTCGGCAGGAATATCTGCAGCCGCTGCTGTTCGAAGCGGCAAAACTCGGGATCGGCGCTGACCAGCTCGCAGACATGATTCAGAAGGACATGATCCAGGCCGATATGACCCAGAAAGGCATGACCCAGAAAGGCATGACCCAGGCCGATATGACCCAGGCCGACATGATCCAGAAAGACATGACCCAGAAGGAGACAGTCGCACCATGACACGCACCATCACCGACACGACGACCGTCGTCGAGGTTTCCGGGCTCACCAAGAGATTCGGGAGTCTGACTGCCATCGATGACGTCAGCTTCACCGTCGAAAAGAACAAGATCTACGGGCTTCTCGGCCGCAACGGCGCCGGCAAGACCACCATCATGCAGCTTCTGAGCGGCCAGGACTTCGCCACGAACGGCGAGGTGCGGGTGTTCGGGCAGCGACCGGCCGAAAATGCGCGCGTGCTTCAGAACATCTCGTTCATCAAGGAAAGCCAGAAGTATCCGGACGATTTCAAACCCAAGCATGTCTTCGCAAGCGCGCCCTGGTTCTTCAAGAACTGGGATGCTGACTTTGCAGCAGCGCTGGTGGACGAATTCGAACTGCCGACCAACCGCAGGATCAAGAAGCTCTCGCGCGGCCAGCTCTCCGCAGTCGGCGTCATCGTGGGGCTCGCGAGCCGCGCGCCGCTCACCTTCTTCGACGAGCCCTATCTGGGGCTGGATGCCGTTGCCCGGCAGATCTTCTACGATCGTCTTCTTGCAGACTACGCTGAGCATCCGCGCACTGTTGTGCTGTCGACCCACCTGATCGACGAGGTCGCGAATCTGCTCGAACACGTGATCGCCATCGACAAGGGCAGAATCATCATCGACCAGGATGCCGAGAGCCTACGCGATTCTGCCACGACCGTCATCGGCCCGCGCACGGACGTCGACACGTTCACCGCGAGGCGCGAGGTCCTGCATCGGGAGGGTGTCGGGAGTTTCGCATCCGTCACCATAGCCGGGCTCACCACGGCAGAACGCGGGGCGGCAAGCGCAGCCGGCCTCGAGGTCGCGCCGGTGTCACTGCAGCAACTCGTCGTGCGCAGGACCCACGGGTCGGGCGCTGAATTCGGAGGATCAAAATGACCATCGTCGCAGCACGAGCGGATGGTGTGATGCCGCTCACCGGCGTAGCGGGAGCGCCGAGGCGCATCTGGAACGTTGTGCGCCTTCAATTCGCCAACCGCTGGAACATGCTGGCTATCCCGTGGCTCATCATCGCGTTTGTCTTCCTGGTGAATTACGCCATCTGGGCGATCATCACTGCCGCGTCGAACGGCGAGGCGTCGCTGGACGGCACGCAATACAGTGGCTCGACCCTGTGGCTGTTCGCGTATCTCATGATTGCCGCGATCCAGGCGATGACCCTGACGTTTCCGTTCGCGCTGGGCTTCTCTGTCACGCGTCGTGACTACTACCTGGGCACCACGCTGGCATTCGTCGTGCAGTCTGCGGCGTTCACCGCTACGTACGTCATCCTGTCGTACATTGAAGACTGGACGAACGGATGGGGCCTCGGCGGTCACATGTTCTCCGCGATCTACTTCGGGCAGGGTCCGCTTGCTCAGCGCATCTTCACGGTGTTCGCCACCTTCTTGATCTGCTTCGCCATCGGCCTGTTCGCGGCCACCGTCTTCGTGCGTTGGAAGTCCAACGGGCTCATCTTGGCGGGTGCGTGCTTGACGATCGTGCTGCTCGCAGGCGCCGCGCTGATCACGTTCACCCAGAGCTGGTTGTCGGTGTGGGCGTGGTTCGGAGATGTCGGCTCAACCGGGGTCGTCGCCTGGATTCTTGTTCCGGCTGCGCTGCTCGGCGTCGCAGGGTTCTACATCTTGCGGCGCGCGACTCCCAAGAGCTGAGTTGCGTGAGGCCGTCATGGCTGCAGGGGCGCTGAGGCCATGACGGCCTCGATTGCTTTCTGGATGCCGCCGTTCCACGGCGCGCCGTGCCCCGGCAGCACCCAGGTCGCTTGAAGGTCTTCGAGACGGCGCAGTGACGCGAGCGCCTGCGCAGGATCATCGGTGAACGGCGCTGGCTGCGGGCCGACCTGCCCGGTGAGAACGTGGCGAGTGGTGAGCCCGTCTCCGACGAAGATCGCGTCGGCGACGGGAACGTGCACGGCGATGCTTCCCGGCGAATGGCCCGGCAGCCCGATGACGCGCGGGGCGCCTGGCAGCTCCTCGAGCACCTGATCGTCGTGCACCGTGACCACCTCTGTCAGGTAGGTCGGGCGCATCCCGCCCTTCCGCATCGCATAAGCCAGGAAGCGGCTTATCGCGCCGAGTTTCCACGGCCCCCACGCTGTCTTGGACTTGACTTCCCCGCGCGCCCGGGCGGCATCCGCTTCGTGAACATAAATCGGCACGCCGTGGTCCCTTCGCAGACGTTCGGCGTACCCGATGTGGTCGCTGTCGCCGTGGGTGAGGATCACAGCGCGGATGTCATCGACCGACCGGCCCATGCCGGCCAGCTCGGTCGTGAGATCGCGCCACTGCCCTGCCAGACCGGCATCGACCAGGAGCACCCCCTCCGGGGTATCGACCAGATACGCGGCGACGATGTCGTTGCCGACGCGGTACAGAGCTGGAGCCAGCTTCATGACGGTGACCTTTCGAACTGCTATCGTGATGCTGATGGCAATGGTAAGTAGCTATCATGGCTACTGTCAATAGCCGATATTTCTTTTTGGACTCAGATCGCGAATGGAGCTGTCTCGAATGCCAACACCCGATCGCACATCACTTGGAGCCATCATCCGAGCCGGTCGCGAGATTCTCGAATCCCAGGGCATTGCCCGTCTTACGATGCAAGCGGTCGCCGAGCGCGTCGGCGTGCGCGCGCCGTCACTCTACAAACGGGTTCGCAATCGTGAGGCACTGATCGGCCTGATCGCGGCTGACGCGGTCGAGGATCTTGGCGAGCAGCTCGATGAGGTAGCTTCGCACAGTGCGGATGCCCGCGGCCGGTTGCGCGAATTGGCATACGCCTTTCGCGCATTCGCTCACGCGAATCCCGCAGGGTTTCGCCTGATCTTCGCGGGCTCCGACGCGACGCGACCGGATCCCGCATTGCTCGCCACGGCGGCCGCCCCATTGCTGCGTGCCACAAGAGAATTGGCCGGCCCGGATGAAGCGCTCGAGGCCGCACGCACGCTGACCGCCTGGGCATCCGGGTTCGTCAGCATGGAGTTGGCGAATGGCTTCCGGTTGGGCGGAGACGTGGAGCGTGCCTTCGAATTCGGAGCGACGCGACTGGTGGACGCGCTCGCGCTGTGACGGGCGGATGCGATCGCTGCGAACCTTTGAGATTGTCGTTAATAAGCAACTTGAGTTGACAACGCGGGAATAAGCAACTTATGTTGCTTACATGACTCCGATTTCACCACCACCGACAGGCGGCGCCGCAGACGGCCTCGCCGCCGTCGTGGCCCTACGCGAACTCGCCGACCGCATGGAAGACGCAGAAGTCGAGCGTGCCATGCGCGCCGGCTGGAGCTGGGGCGAGGTCGCACAGGCGCTGGGTGTGACCCGTCAAGCCGTGCACAAGAAGCACCTGCGTCGCCTGGTCGACGCAGGAATCGAACTCAGGAGACGCCATGCGTGATGACCCGAACCCCGGAACACCGGACAACGAAGCACCGAAGAACGGGCGCGGCAACGATCGCGCGAGCGGCGGCGACGCCGTTGAGGCTCAATTGTTCCGTCGGCTGCACCCTGTATTCATCCGAGCGGTCGACGAGGCGACACGACGCGGCTCCGCAACAGTCGAGGCCGAACACCTGCTGCTCGCAGTCACCCTGGAAGGTCGCGGCGCGGTGTCCGAAGCACTCGGCGAAAGCGGCTTGAACTACGACATGCTCGATGCTGCGTTACGTGATGAGCGCGCGCGCAGCCTTGCCGTCGCCGGTGTGACAGCACCGGATGTGACACTGCTGACGGCGACACCGCGCCGGAATCGGCCGGGCTGGGGTGCATCCGCTCGAGAGGCGTTGCGGCGGGGGCACGCGGGCGCGCAGAGAAATGCGACCGGGCACGGCGCGGTCGGCCACCGGGCATCCGGTCGTGGCGCAGCCGGCCAGGCGACGGCAGGTCACGGCATTGGAGGCCACGATCGACGACGCCGGATGGCCGAGGTCGACATTCTCGTCGGCATCCTGCGAGCAGAGCTCGGCACCGTTCCGCGAGCGCTCGCGTTCGCCGGCGTCGACCGCGACGCACTCATCGACCGCTTGCAGCAGCTCTAGTTGCTGTAGGAGCACACGCTTGACTCAGAGCATCTTTGACACTGGGAGCATGAGATGAACACCGGCCAACCCACCGTCGCTCGATTGGTTCAGGAACCCACCGGCGTTCCCTCCACGCGGGCGATCGCGTTCTGGGCCTGGAACGCGATCGTCGGGTGGGTGGTGTTCGTGTTGATCCAGCTGGCCTGGATGCTGTTCGCTAACGCGTGGACGTCGCCACCGCATCTCGTCGGGCTGGCCGCCACGTTTGTCGTCGCGGTCGTGCATGTCAGCGTGATGCCCCGCTGGAGATATCGCATCCATCGATGGGAGATTACGGACGACGCGGTCTTCGTGCGAAGCGGCTGGCTCACTCAGGAGACCCGCGTTGCGCCGATCGCCCGACTGCAGACCGTGGATTCACGACGCGGAGTTTTGCACCGCATTTACGGGCTGACCACGGTCATCGTCACGACTGCATCGTCGGCGGGTGCACTGAGCATTCACGCGCTGGACGACTCGGTTGCCCGTGAGATCGTCGCGACCCTCGCCGAAGCCGCTCAGCAGAGTAGAGAAGACGCGACATGAGCAGTGACACCCCCATCCCTGAGCTCGCCCCGATCCCTGAGCCCGCCCCCGGTCATGATGCAGCTCCCTGGCACCGACTGAACCCGCGGATGCTGTTGGTGCACCCGATCAGGGAGCTGATCAGATATCTGCCCCTGCTGGTGATCGCGCTTGTGGCAGGCAGCGTCGGCGGTGAACCCTGGTGG
Organism: Rathayibacter sp. SW19; assembly: GCF_030866825.1. Taxonomy (NCBI): domain Bacteria; kingdom Bacillati; phylum Actinomycetota; class Actinomycetes; order Micrococcales; family Microbacteriaceae; genus Rathayibacter; species Rathayibacter soli. The sequence goes on along the minus strand of NZ_CP133020.1, from coordinate 3,378,051 downwards.
ACCTACGTGATCTCGGGATTGGGCATTGTCGTCGGCATTCTGCGCTGGTTCACGACGACGTTCCGCATCACCAGCACGCATGTCGAGGTGCGGCGCGGTCTGCTCAACCGCCGCACGCTTTCGGTGCCGCGCGATCGCATCCGCAGCGTCGACGTTGATGCCACCCTGCTGCACAGGCTGTTCGGCGTCGCGATCGTGAAGGTCGGCACCAGCGCCTCCCACGGGCAGGACGGCCTTGATTTCGATGCTGTCGCTGCAACGGACGTTCCCGCGTTGCGGGCGGAGCTGCTGCGGATGTCTGCTTTGCAGTCTGGCGGTACGGATGCCCCGCCCCGGCCCGCCAACCTCAGTCACTGGCGCCTGTCGTGGGCGCGCTACGCGCCGTTCACACTCGTCGGTGTCGGCTCGCTCATTGCCGTCGCAGTCTTTGCGCTGCAGATCCAATTCTTCGACGGCGGGCTGCCGCTGCGCGTGCCCGTCATCCGCGACGGTGTCAACACACTCGCACGCGTTCCGACACTGCCGCTTGTGCTCTGGGGAGCGTTGGTGCTCATTGTCGCGGCATCGGTGGTAGCCCTCGTGCGTTACGTGCTCAGCTATTCCGGCTTCGCCCTGACCCGCTCCGATTCGCGCACCCTGCACATCGGTCACGGCCTGTTGCGCACCCGGCAGGCGACCCTCGACGAACGCCGCTTGCGTGGAGTCTCCATCGGGCAACCGCTGTCGCTGCGGTTGGTTGGCGCCGCATCCGCACATGCGATCATGACCGGGCTCGGCCGGGAGCGCGGAGGGGAGGCGATCATCGAACCGCCCGGGCCGTCGGAGGAGGCCTTCCGGGTCGCCGATGCCGTGCTCGGTACGGATGCCCCGCTTCGCGCCGAACTGGCAGCCCATGGACCCCGCGCCCACTGGCGCCGCTACACGCGCGCAGCGTCGGCGCTGGCGATCCTCGCCGCCGCTGTCGCTGTGGCGCAACTGCTCGGCTACGTGCTGACACCGGTCTGGTGGCTGTTCGTTGTGCTCGCCCCGTTCTTCGCATACCTGGCGGCTGATCGCTTTCGCGGGCTCGGACACGCCGTGCTCCCGGGCTGGCTCGTGACACGCAGCGGTTCGCTCGCCCGCAAACATGTGGTGCTGGAGACCGCCGGCATCATCGGCTGGACGGTTCGTCGCAGCATCTTCCAGCGTCGTGCGGGGCTCGCCACGTTAATCGCGACGACTGCAGCCGGCAAACACAAGTACGAGATCCCCGATCTGCCGATGGATCAGGTATGGCCGCTGATCGAGTCGATCTCGGTCACGCCGGCGGAGCACTGACCCCTTCGCTGAGGTGCGGACTTCGGTCGCCCCCGACCCGGGCGAAGCGACATAAGTCCGCACCTCAGCGAAGGGTTTGGCGAGTCAGCCAGCTGATGCCAGCGTTTGCGCGGCCTGCAGCAACTGGTGGGCTTGCGCGAGTTGAGCGCCCGCGCGCTGCTCGTTGATCTGCTTTCCGCCGAACGCGGCACCGAGCAACTGGCTGCCGATCTGATCGGCGAGCTGATCGCGTTGGCTGCCCAACTGGGCAAGGGCGGCTTCGGTCGCCTGATATTGACCGTCGCTGGCAGTGCTGCCGCTTGCCAGGCCCTTCGTCGAAGCAGCCAGCGTGTCCTCCGCGAACTGGCCGTCTGCGCCGAGCAGTTGCTTGTACGCCTCGCCGAGCTGAAGCACCGAGTTGTGGTGGGCACGCAGTGCCTGCGGCAACGCGTTCGGTGCGGCGATCTCGACCAGCACCCGACCGTCATCTGCGTAGTCGTCGCGCAGCCCGGTCAATGCGAGCGTCGTCGGCCGAACGTCGACCTGGTCAGTCCACACGCTGGTGTTGATGCCACGCGCAGAGATACCCGGTCCCACGTAACCTGCCCAGATGTTCTGCATATCCGGCCAGATCCCGCCGTGGTTCCACGCGAAGCCGTTCGACGTGTACACACACGAGAGGCTGCAGTTCGCCGCGCCACCGCCGATGTACTCGTCTTCTCCAGAGAACAGGGTCAGGCTCGGAGTTCGTGGGGCGTCCGAACTGACGAAGTGCAGGATCTTCTCTTCGACCGGGTCGGCCATGAACGTGGCCACTTTGTCCGTCGCGCCGGTCAGCGGGTTGGCGATCGAAAGCCCGCTGATATCGCGAGCGAGCGTGCGCACCGCCGGGTCGGCCGGGGCCGGATTGCCTTGCAGCCACAGGGCCGGGGCCGGGTCGGAGTGGATCGCGTACGGCGTCGTGTTGGACTTCTGCGTGGCCAACAGGCCGCGCAGGTTGACATTCACCTCCGACCGGGTGGTGTAGCTGCAGTAATTGCCGTTCAGTCCCGTGCAGCCTGCCGGGGTGGCGGCGCTACCTGAGAAGTGGTCGCCCTCGTCGGTGGTCACGGCGAACAAGGTGTTCTTCGGCGTGATTCCGTCGTTGGCGAGTCGGGTCAGGAACTGGCCGAATGCGGTGTTGTAGTCGCTCAACTGCTGCTCGTATGTCTGCGAGCCGGGGCCGAGGTCGCCGGTGCTCGCGCTGGTGTGGTCGCTGTGCAGGTCGGACAGGTACACGTTCGCCACTTGCACTCCGTTCTCCAGCATCTGCGCGGCGTAGCCGAGCGAGTTTGTCGCCGTCTCCGAATCGAAGCCGGGGAACCCGGCGTTGCCCTTCGCATCGGTGATCGGCGTGCCGTTCAGTGCAGTGACCGGCCCTGAGGGACTGATCTGAGGCTGAATCTCGGCATTTCCGAACAGGGCCTTGTAGCCGGTGTAACCCCCGGGCTCGTCTGGAAGTGCGTCTGTCTGACCGTTCGCGCACGTCGAAGACGCCGCAGAACAGTGCACTGCGTAGCCGACGAAATCGGCCGTTGCCTTGGTCGGATTTGCGGTGGCCTCTGCCTGTTGCGGCGAGTTAACACCGAACACGGTCGGGATGTCCGTGGCGATGTTCTCGAGCACCGTGTTGCTCATGCCGATCTCGCCGACGTTGCAGCCGGCACGCGTGTATGGAACCCACGGCGCAGGCACGTTGACATTGCTCGAGTTCGGCACGTTGGAACGGTCCGCCGTGTATTGCAGGTTGTAGTTGGTGTCGGCGTTCGCGCCGGTGTAGTCGTACACCGGGGCTGTCCAATACGCGAACGAAACACCGGGATGCGTGTTGCCGGCCGAGTCGTAGTAGTTGAACGAATTCGACTGCGTGATGGCCGTGCGGTCCGGATACAAGCCGGTCTGGTTCGAGATGAAGTTCGTCGCCGTGTGCACCAGGACATCGTGGGCGTTCGCCATCACCACGCCGTTCTGCTGCAAGAAGTTGTAGAGGTTGGGCATCTGCTCCAGATCGCTTGGGATACCCGCGGCGTCCCTGGTGAGGTGCACATTGTCGAACTGCAGGTTGATCACGTGGGTGATGCCATTGGCGAGCTGGCAGCTGTTCGATTGTTGCGCGCCGACAGAAGCGCTGACGAGCGGATGCTCGGGCGCGGCACTCGCCGGTGGGCCGGCCAATGCCATCCCGCCGACCACGGCCGCGATCGCGGCCACGCCCGTTGTCAATTTTCGCGCGAAGCTGTACATGACAAATCTTCTTTCCTACTGAGGGGTGTTTCCTTCTGAGGGGTGTCGCGTGGGGCAGCCGGCATGTGCCGCCCCACGCGGCGCGTCGTACTGGTTGGTGAGTTCAGTGCTTGCCTGAGATCAGTGCTTGCCCGAGATCAGTGGCCACATCGGCTGCACCTGTGCGGCATCACTTGCAAAGCCCAGCGTGCTCAAGCCGAAGCCCTGCTCGATCGTCGACAGCATCGAATAGTGGTTGTAGGGAGTTGGATCAGAGACGTGAGTCGGCCCGTTCCTGCTGATCACGATCATCGGCACAAGGCCGCCGCCATAGACCCCGCCCGGCCAGTTCGGGCTGATCTCGGGATCGCCGGCAGGAAGCAACGGCGAGTCGCAGCATCCAGCCGCGCTCGCGTACTGGCCGATCGATGCGTTGGCCGCGTCGAAGTCGTTTTCATCCGCAGTCACGAAGATGACACTGTTGCCCGTCCAGGCCTTGCTGCTCATGATGGTTTGAACTGCGGTCTTCAGGAACGAGTCGGCCTTCGCCTTCAGCGCTTGGTCCAACGGGTCGCCGATCGCGTCTGAATACGGACACGGTGTCTCTGGGTGGCCGGGGATTGTCGAGTAGATACCGCCGTGCATGTCATTGCACAGGTTGGGGCTGATCCACACGTACTTTGGAACGTTCTTGCCGTTCAAATCGGACGCCATGTCGGTGTAAGGCTTGATATTCGCGGTGCGCGCAGGATCGAGCCGCACATCCTGGTACAGGATGAACGGGTTGTGCTTGCTGACGTACAAACCGTCGGGAGACTTGTCGGGCAGGTAGCCCGCCGAGGGCATCGAGTCCATGTACGCGGCCCACGGAATGTGGTTCGCCTCCAGCTGGTCGACGATGTTCGTGTGGTCGTACTGGTTGGCAGGAAGCGCGACGCCGTTCTCGGTACTACCGGCTTCCCAGCCGTTGTCGTTGTTGACACCCCAGTTGCTTCCACTGGTCGCAGCGATGTAGTTGGGCTCGCTCGTGTGTGTCACGCCATAGTAGGTTGTCGCGACGTTGTAGGTGTCCGCGAGGGAGTTGAGGAACGGCATGCTCTTCGCGTCGCCGATGGTGCCGTCGGCTGCGTGGTTCTCCTCCATGATGATGAAGACGTGGTTCAAATGCCGCACTGTGCTTTGCGGGTTCGCTGACTGCTGGACGGAGCTCGCCGGCTCGCCGACCGCGGTCGTTGCAGATGCAACAGTAAGACCCACCGCGAGTATCGCCGCTCCGGCGATGAATCGCTTGTTGAGATATTTCATAATTGACAACCTCACTGACGTTCGTTCAACTATCGATACGCAATGGCTGTGTGGGCCGGCAGCACAGTCGTTGTGACTCGTCGGCGCGGTCAGCTCTGGCTCCGCCTTTCGCAATCGACCGTCGTGCAGAACGAGCAAATCGACCGTATACCCGCGTTTGGGGGGCGTGCAAGGGTTTCTCAATGATCGGCTGCGGCACCTTCCGCGCACCGCCTAGCCTTGAGGGGTGAGCAGTCCGTCCCCGATCAAGCCGCGCCTCGGCCGAGACGTGGTCGTGCTCGGCATCGTCGCCTTCTTCGTGATGGTCGGCTTCGGCGTCGTCGTGCCGGTGCTGCCCGTCTTCGTCAAGAGCTTCGGAGTCGGCTACCTCGAGATCGGCGCGGTCGTTTCGGCATTCGCGCTGATGCGTTTGGTGTCGAGCCCGTTCTGCGGCTGGCTGATCAACAAGGGCGGCGAACGCACCATTCTGGCGATCGGCATCGGCATCGTTGCGGTCTCAAGCGCCCTGGTCGGGGTTGCGCAGAATTACCCGCAGGTGCTCATTCTGCGGGGTGCAGGCGGCATCGGTTCCGCCATGTTCTCGGTGTCGGCGATGACACTCCTGCTCGGCTCAACCGTGCCGGAAATCCGCGGCCGCGCCGTCGGCTTCTACCAGGGCGGCTTTCTGATCGGAGGCATGGCCGGGCCGGCGCTCGGCGGTCTTCTGGCACTCGTGTCGTTGCGGGCGCCGTTCTTCTTCTACGCCGGAACCCTGGCGGTCGCCGGGCTGATCGGGCTGTTCATGCTGAAGCCGGCGTCCAAGACCGAAGCGGATGCCGCCGCCGAACCACCGAAACCGTTCCGTGAGGTGTTGCGCGATCGCCGCTACCGCGCCGCGTGCTTGGCCAACTTTGCGCAGGGCTGGGCCGCACTCGGTGTGCGCAGCGCCCTCGTGCCCGTGCTCATCGTCGAAGCGTTGCACTACACCCCGACCTGGACCGGCATAGCCTTCGCAATCGCCGCCGTCGCGCAAACACTCGCGCTCGGGCCGGCGGGCACGTTCGTCGACAAGGTCGGTAGAAAGCCCGCCATCATCGGGGCGTACTCCGTAGGTGCGGTCGCGCTGTTCGCTGTGCCGTTCGCCGGCAATATGTGGCTGCTGATTGCGTTGCTGTGTGTTTATGGAGTCGCCGCAGCGTTCATGGGCACGGCGCCGGCGGCATCCGTCGGCGACGCTGCCGGTGCTCGAAGCGGCACACCGGTCGCCGTGTTCTCGATGTTCTCGGATTTCGGCGCCATCATCGGCCCGATCGTCGCGGGTTGGCTCGTGGATGTCTGGTCGTTCCAGGCAGCGTTCGGCGTGGCAGCCGCGCTCATGCTCATCGCGTCTGCCTACGCACTACGGATGCCGCGCGCCGGCTCTCTCAGGCGAGCGCAGCCGGCGGCGTCGCATCCGGAACCGGCGATAACGCCGGATCTGCAGCATCCGCAGTCGTCGGGCGAGCTTCAGCCTGGGCTTCCAGACGCGCCAGATAGTGCATGACACCGTTCACGTGTTCGGCGGCCTGCGGGTCGTCGTTCTTCAGCAGCCACCAGGCCTGAGCGCCGAGCCGTGCGGCCTCCTGCGGTTGACCGGCGTCGCCGAGACGTCGGAGCGCCTTGATGAAGAGGGAGACGAGATCGCGGTCGGTGCGGGCCTCGCCCATGGCTAGTTCCTTCGGTCAGCGGATGGTCTTGCGCGCCGTGATCTGACCGGTGTCGAAGCCGAGCAGATGCAGCCCGCCGTTGAAGCGGGCGTGCTCGATTTTGATGCAACGGTCCATCACAACGGTGAGACCCTTCTCTTCACCGTAGTACGCGGCATCCTGATTCCAGATTCCGAGTTGCACCCAGATCGTCGGTGAACCGACCGCGACGACTTCGTCGATCACGCTCGGAATGTCGCTGCCGCGACGGAAGACATCCACGATGTCCGGCACCTCAGGGAGCGACGCCAGGCTCGGGTACGCTTTCTGACCGAGGATGGTGTCGGCGTTCGGATTCACGAAATACAAGCGGTAGTCGCTGGATTGCTGCAGATAGGTTTCGACGAAGTAGCTCGCGCGCGAGAAGTTAGCGGATGCGCCGACGATCGCCACGGACTTTGCCGCCCGGAGCAGCTTGAGCCGGGCCTTCGCATCCGGGCCGACCCAGGTGCGTTGGGAGCGCAGCAGCTTCGCCAGCGGTGAATCCGCGGGCACCTCGCAACTCAGGCCATTGGCCAGGTGCACTGTTGCCGAATCGACATCGCTTGACGCGTTCCCCGAGCTTGCGCCGTTCCCTACGCCCGCAGCGTTCCCGGAGCCCGCCGCGTTCCCTCCGCCCGGCGCGTTCCCTGAGCCCGCAGCGTTCCCTGAGCTTGCCGCGTTCCCTGAGCTTGCCGAAGGGTCAAGCGTCGTACTCGTACCGATGTCGGTCATGCCGCTGCCTCCACTGCCTGTGCGAGTGCCTGGTCCAGATCGTAGATGATGTCATCGACATCCTCGATGCCGACGCTGATGCGCACCAGCCCGGGCAGAACGCCGGCATCTTCCAACTGCCGCTCGGTGAGCTGACCGTGCGTTGTCGATGCCGGGTGGATGACGAGTGTCTTCGTGTCGCCGATGTTCGCCAGGTGGCTGGCCAGGTTGAGCGACTCGATGAACCGGCGACCAGCATCGCGCCCGCCCGCAACAGTGAAACTGAACACGGAACCGGCGCCGCCCGGCAGATATTTCTGAGCGCGATCGTGATGCGGATGCGCCGGCAGCCCGGCCCAGAACACCTGGTCGATGCGCGGGTCGGCGTCAAGCCATTCGGCGACAGCGCGCGCGTTGTCGACGTGCGCCTTCATCCGAAAGGGCAGCGTCTCGACACCCTGCGCGAGAAGGAATGCCGAGTGCGGCGCCAGCGTGGGGCCGATGTCGCGGAGCTGCTCGGCGCGCAGCCGGGTGAGGAATGCATACTCGCCGAAATTGTCCGACCAACGCAGGTTGCCGTAGGTGTGCACCGGCTCGGAGAACAGCGGAAACCTGTCACTGTGCCACTCGAACCGGCCGCTTTCAACGACAACACCGCCCATCGTCGTGCCGTGCCCGCCGAGGAACTTCGTGGCGGAGTGGATGACGACGTCGGCACCCCACTCGAACGGACGGTTGAGAAATGGCGTCGCCAGCGTCGAGTCGATGATGAGCGGCAGGCCGGCGGCGTGCGCAACGGCGGCAAGACCCTCGATGTCGGCGATCTCACCGCTCGGGTTACCGATGATCTCGGCGAAGATCAGCTTGGTCTTGTCCGTGATTGCGTCCGCATAATCCTCGGGATCCGCACTGTGTACGAACGTCGTCTCGATGCCGAAGCGGCGCAGCGTCACGTCCAACTGGGTGATCGACCCGCCGTACAGATTCGCGGATGCGACGATGTGGTCGCCTGCACCGGCCAGCGATGCGAACGTGATGTACTGGGCGCTCAATCCCGAGGACGTTGCGACGGCGCCGAGCCCGCCCTCGAGGCTGGCGATGCGCTCCTCGAAGCTCGCAACCGTGGGGTTGGCGAGACGCGAGTAGATGTTTCCGTACTTTTGAAGGGCGAAGCGGGCGGCGGCATCCGCGGTGTCGTCGAAGACGAAGGCTGTGCTCTGGTAGATCGGCAGCGCCCGCGCACCGGTGACCTGGTCGGGGATGTTACCCGCGTGAATCGCACGCGTGCGGAAGCCGTATTCGCGATCTGCCATGCGTGCAACCGTACCGGAGCGCGTGTGCTGAATTTGGTGTGTGCGTAACAGACCGCAACGCGGCGCCTCCGTCGTGCACAACCGCCGCACGCGGCGCCCGGCGTACCTCGCCCTTCACGCAAGACCGGACTTTGTGCGCCAACCCGGATTGACAAGCGGTTGCACGTCCGGGCTAGCGCCAAATCTCCGGGCGATCGTTCGCGCGGTCGGGCTCAGGAGGCCCAGTATCCGACAGCGCAGAGCAGCTGCGTCTCGTCGTCGGCATCGGCCGGCGGATCGATCGCGGGAGGGAACACCCCGAAGGCGCGCCACTCGTCCGCGTGAGCCACGACGTGCTCGTTCATCCCGGCGATGATCTCCGGCGAGAGGTGGAATGGAATGTTGAGGTGCTTTGCAATCAGCCACGCCTGGAACGCGCGATAGAGCGCCAGATGCACAAACCCCTCTTCTGCCGGGTAGCCGCCGTACTGGAAGCGGAATATCGAGCCAGGGGCGACGCCCTCGCGCACGGCGGCTGTCGCGGTGTCGTTCAGCGCGTCGTAGGCGGCGATCGGATCATCGCCGAGCAGGTCGCGGTCACGCAGGTCGTCGCCATCAGCGATCGAGGCGCCGGCGAGGACACCGGGAATCCAGGCCTCGTCGTAGGCATGCGCTCTCAGGATGTCTCGGATAGTGGGGTCGGGAGCGCGCGACCATTCGGCCGGAACGCTCTTGTCAAAGTCGTCAGGCGTGATGCGGTCGATGACGCTGCGAAGAGCGGCATCTGAGGCGAGGAACAGCTGATCAGTTTCCATGTGGGGAGTGTAATCTCTGCGTGCGACATTTCCATTGGCCGCGTGACTGCAAGGCGACCGTGCGGGCCACGTAGGTCTCGACGCCTGCTCGCTGCGCTCGCTGGCTGCCCCTCGAGACGGCCGCGGCCGGCCTCCTCAGGGCATTGCTCGATCAGCGAACCGGGTGGTCAATCCGCGGTTTGCGGTTCACAATTCAGGCTGGAGTGGCACCCCACGACGCCCTGAACGGCGTGCCAGCCGGTGCAACCTGAATCATGCACAGGTCCGCCCGACTACTGTATCGAGGCGGCCACGCATCCACCCAAATCTGGTCCCGCACGCGAGACGGATGCCCGCAGCGGCACCGAACTGGCGATCCACACTTCACGATCGCCCAAGCGTCCCCTCGACAAAGGGCAAGCGTATGCCGAACGTCATGCGTTGACTTTGGCCGACTCCGGCGAGTTGGCCGAGTCGGCCATGACAGCGATCGGCACTGAAGCGGATTCCAGGCTACCGAGGGATGCGCCCTCGATATCGACGTGGGGAATGACGCGTCGAAGCCAGTTCGGGATCCACCACGACGCCCGGCCAAACATCAGCATCACGGCGGGAACCAGCGTCATCCGCACGACGAACGCGTCCACCAGCACTCCGAAGGCCAGGGCGAAGGCGATCGGGCGAAGGCCCTGGGTTCCGCTGAAGATTCCGCTGCCGAACACACTGACCATGATGAGGGCTGCCGCTGCGACGACCTTTGCGCCCTGACTGAAGCCCAGCACGACCGATTGCTGTGGTCCGGCGTTTTTGGCGTCGTGTTGCTCGTGCATTCCGGAGATGAGGAACATCTCATAGTCCATCGACAGCCCGAAGAGCACCGCGATGACAATGATCGGCAGGAGGCTCAGGAGTGGCGCGGCGGGGTCTACTCCGAACACGGTGCCGAGCCAGCCCCACTGATACACGGCAACGGTGCAGCCCAGAGTAGCCCCGAGGCTGAGGAGGAATCCGACGGCCGCTTTGAGTGGGATGAGCACGGAACGGAAGACGACGAGCAAGAGGATGAAGGCGAACCCCGCGACGATGGCGAGGTAGAGCGGGAGGACTCCGAGGAGGTCTTGCGAGATGTCGATCTGCACGGCGGTTTCCCCGGTGACCTGCAGGCTCGGTTGTCCACTGATCGTCGAGGTCGAGAGGTGTCGCAGCGCATTCACGAGTGCCACGGTGGCGTCGTCCGATGGACCGCTCGAAGGGAGGACTGTCAACAGAACGTCGCTGTCATGCGCGGCGACCGGGATGACTCGCGAAACGTCACGGGTGTGCTCCAGCGTGGTCGTCAGTGCGGCGACGCCGCCAGGCGACACCGTCGTGCTGGGAAAGTGCGCCGAGACGAGAATCGGGCCGTTGACTCCCGTGCCGAACCCTTCTGACATGAGCTGGAATTCGGTGCGTTCGGAAGACCCGGAAGGTTGGGTGCCGCCATTGGCCAGCCCCAGTCGCATGCTGAATACCGGCACCGCAAGGATTGCCAACAGCGCGAGCCCCGCGACCGTGAATAAGGCGGGGTGGCGACCGATCGCACGCATCCAACGCTGTGACGCGCGCCCTGTCCGTGGAGTGGTTCCGGTCGCGACTCTGCGGCGGGCGCGTCGACTGAGTGCGAACCTTCCGATGAGATCGAGCAGCGCTGGTGTGAGGGTGAGGGCCACGAGCATGGCGATCGCAACACCCGCCGCCGCGGCGACACCCATGTCCGTCAGGAAATCGATGTTGGCGACCGACAGCCCTACAAGCGCGACGATCACGGTGGCGGCGGCGAAGAACACCGCGGTTCCCGCTGTGCCGGTCGCCCGGACAATAGAGGTGCGTCTGTCCATTCCGGCACGGAGCTGGGTGCTGTGCCGATTGACGATGAAGAGCGAGTAGTCGATGCCGACGGCCAGGGCGAGCAGCTGTGCAAGCGCGGGCGTGATGGAGTTGAGACTGACGAACGCCGTGGCCATCGAGATTCCGGCCAGACTGATGACGAGCCCCAGGAGCGCGGCCAGCAGAGGAAGACCCGCTGCCATGAACGATCCGAACGTGATGAGCAGGATGATCAGCGCCAGAATGATGCCGACCAGCTGGCTGCTCCCGGCCGGCGGCGCCGTCGCATCCGATGTCGCGACCTGCAACTGTGCGCTATTCGCATGCTGTACCGCGTTCGTGATGCCGTTGATCGTCGCGCTGCTGGGCGTGCTCCCGGTCGCAGCCACCGGAATGTAACCGACTCGGCCATCCGGAGAGAGTGTCTTAACTGCGGAAGCGAACGGATCGGGAGCACTCTTCACGCCCGGCAGCGTTTTCAGTGCAGAGCTGAGTTGAGCGATCGTCCTCTGGTCGGCAGCAGTGAGCCGCTGGCCGGATGGCGCCGCAAATGCGACGGTGACGCCGTTGGTGCTCCCGAAGCCGTTGAATTCGTGCTCAACCTGGTGGAGGGTGCGCACCGACTGGAGAGAATTGACCGTGAACGTCGTCGTCATCGGCTGCGAGAGTGCGGATTCGCCGGCGATGGAAACGAACAGAATCACAACCCAAGCCCCGATGACCCACCATTTGTGTCGTGCGCTGAAGCCGCCCAGTCGAGCTAACAATCCAGACATATTCTCTTCCTTCCGTGTTCGCTAACATCCGTGTCCGTCAACAACTGCTTCGAGTGCTGACTCTGCAACCTGGCGTCGTTGTCGTCCATTACGCCGGGGGTCATCGCCCGCGTCGTTGTGCAGATGCAGGCGAGGGTGTGGGAATTCACAGAGCGAGCTTTTCAACGCGGCGCTGGGGGCGCATCCGCCGACCGGCTTGTGATTCACCACCGATCGGCTAGAACATCCGACTCAGCGCATGACCTCACGGGTAATCGCGTCGTGCGCCGATGTGTGAACTACTGATCAATCAACCGATGCGAAGAGGAGCCTCCGATGAGAAGAGGAAACGACACTCAGGCCACACCAACTCAGGCCACAACAGCGTGGTCGCACGGGACCGGCGACGGGAACGTGCCGAGTCGAGCAGGCTGGGCAACGCTCATGATCGTGCTATGCGCGACGTTCGTCACCACGCTCGACTTCTTCATCGTCAATGTTGCAGTGCCGTCCATGACGTCCAGCCTTCATGCCGACCCGGCACAGGTGCAGTGGATCATTGCGGGATTCGCGGTCGCGATCGCCTGCGGCGTCATCACGGCCGGTCGAATGGGCGATCTCTACGGCAGGCGCCGACTGTTCGTCATCGGGCTGGTTGCGTTCGTCGTCACATCGGCGGCCTGCGGGTTATCGCCGAACGCGGACTTGCTTGTCGCTTCCAGCGTATTCCAAGGCGTGGCTGCTGCCGTGATGGCCCCGCAAGTGCTCGCCATCATCGCCGCAACGTACACCGGCAGGGATCGCGTTCACGCCTTCACGGGTTACGGGCTGGCATTGGGCGTTGCCGCCGTTTTCGGCCAGCTGATCGGGGGAGTCCTGATTCAGGCAGACCTGTTCGGCTGGGGATGGCGCAGTTGCTTCCTCGTCAACATTCCGCTCGGCGTTGTCGCGGTCGCGTTCGCCATGCGGGTGATTCGAGAAGGCCGCCCAGTTCTCGTCAGCACTGAACAGCGGTCGCATTTGGACTTCGCGGGAGTCGCCGTCATCGCCGTCGCACTCTTCGCACTGGTGCTGCCGCTGATCAATGGCAGACAGGCTGGGTGGCCGACTTGGACGTGGATCTCACTCACCGTCAGCGGAGCGCTTTTGTGGAGTTTCGTGCTGCTGATGAGACGGAAGGCGGCACTGGGCCGCACGCCGTTGGTCGATCCGGTCCTGTTCGCCGACCGCGCGTTTACAAGCGGATCGGTCGCACTGCTCTTTTCGTGGATCGGACAAGCGTCATTCTTTCTCGTCCTGGCGATCTATCTGCAGGATGGATTGGAGTTCACGGCAATCGGCTCGGGCGAGGTCTTCGCCACGTTGGGGGCTGCGTACCTGATCGCTTTGCTGCTCTCGCCCACGGTGGGGCGACGACTGGGAAAGCAGACGATCGCAGCAGGCGCCGCTCTGATGGCGATCGGCCTCGCAGTACTGCTGTGGTCGACGCACACAGCACCGTTCCCACTCCTGTTCGTGGGTCTGGCAATCGATGGCGCCGGAATGGGATTCGTTCTCGCTCCCATGGTCTCGCTCGTGCTCGCCGAAGTCGAGCCGCACGTGCTCGGATCAGCATCCGGAGTCTTCTCGGCAATCAATCAAGTCGGCGGGGCGCTCGGCGTCACGCTCGTCGGAATCGTTTTCTACGGAACGAGCAACGTGGCCACCGGCTTCGAGCACAGCCTGGAACTGCTCGCGGCGTTCGCGGTTGCTGTCGTATTCTCGATTCAGTTTCTCCCGCACTCGAAACGAGGTGTGTCTGCATGAACGCGGCGTCGGAGCCCCTCGAAGATCCGGATGAATCGGTCGGCAGCCTGCTACGGCTCTGGCGACAACGACGGACCCTCACCCAACTGGAACTGGCAAATCAGGCGGAAGTTTCGACGAGACACCTCAGCTTCGTCGAGACGGGTCGCTCTCAGCCGAGCCGTGCCGTCCTCGCCCGATTGAGCGATGAACTCGACCTCCCTCTTCGGGAACGCAACCAATTGCTGCTGGTGGCCGGCTACGCCCCGGAATACCGCGAAACGCCGATGGCGTCGACCCGGCTTGCTCCGGCACTGACGGCGCTGCGCGCGACACTGGACGCGCACAGCCCCTACCCAGCGGTGCTCATCGATCGGCACTGGAACCTGATCGACGCAAACGCGGCAGTCGCTTTGTTCCTGGAAGGCGTCGCGCCAGACCTGCTTGAACCGCCAGCCAACGTTTTGAAGCTCACACTCGATCCGCGCGGGATGGCACCCCGAATTCCCAACTTCGATGAGTGGTGCGAGCACCTTCTTCACCGGTTGAGTCGCCAGATTGCGGTCTCGGCAGACATCGAACTCGTGCGCCTGCAGAAGGAGCTGCTCGAGATTCCGCATCGGGCCGGAGGAACGGTGCGGCATCGCTCGACAAGTGGTGTGGTCGTGCCCCTGCTCTACCACACAGCCGATCGCGTGCTGTCGTTTATCTCGACCACGATGGTCCTCGGGGCGCCGATCGATGTGACGACAGATGAACTCGCTGTCGAGTGCTTCTACCCGGCCGACACGGATACCGCCGACTACCTTCGCCAGATTGCCCAGGTTGCTCAAACTGCCCAGATTGTCCAGACAGCCCAGTCTGCCCAGACTGTCCAGTCGGAAGGGTCATGACATGGGCACGAGTCGGCATGCCCGAAGCGATGAGCGCGAACTGAAGATTTGCACGATCGAGCCCGAGGATTGGCGGCGAGCACGGTCGCTGAGAATGCGCGCTCTTGCCGACGCGCCGGAGGCGTTCGCGTCCACACTCGAACGAGAAGCAAGCCTCACACCGCAAGAATGGCGTGCCCGCCTCACGCAGAGTCACTGGCTTGTCGCAAGCTGCCAGGGTCAGGACATCGGTCTGGCTGCCGGCATCGTCAGCGATCGAGCCGGAGCGCTTGAGCTTGTCGGTATGTGGGTCGATCCTGCCGCCCGTGGATCGGGGGTGGCGCGCGAGCTCATCTCGTGCGTCGCGTCGTGGGCGGCTGCCTACGGCGCACACGTGCTGACCCTCTGGGTTGTGGAAAGCAACGCGGCCGCAATCGCGGCATACACAAGAACCGGCTTCGAACGCACCGGGGCGCGGGAATTCATCGATGGTGTCGACGGCAACGGTGTCGGCGGCGTCGCACAAATCGAGATGACGAGGCCGGTCAGTCAGGGATGATGACGATGCGCCCAGCGCCCTCATCCGCCGTCCAGGCCTCTACGATCTGTGACAGCGGCAAGGTGCGTGTGGGCACCTCGACGCCGCCCCCGGCGCTCAGCCGAATCTACGTATGAAGCTGATTCAGATCTCCGTCATCGATGCTCGGCCGTCACCCAATCGGAACGCGGTCCAGGAACCCTGTGACGTGTTCGATCCGACCGTCCTCGGTGAAGCTTGCGACGTCGAAACCGATGATCGGTGCATCTTCAGGTGTACTTGTTGCATCAGGACCAAGTGCCCAACGGAACCGCGCATAGGTGTTGTGCGCGTCCGTCTCGCCGAGTTGCCGGAACGTCCAGCCGGGAAACTGGCCGCGCACGGCAGCGACCGTCTGTGCGATGTTCTCGGCCCCAACCGCCGCGACAACTGGATCAACGTATGCGGCATCGGCCGTGAACAACTCCTGTGCCATGCGAGTTCGGGCGTCATCATCTCCCTCGTTCCAAATCGCGAGGTAGGCCTGTAGAGCGGTATCGAATGTTGTCATTTGCTTTGTCCTTTCGATAGTGAACGGTGCGTTGTATAGAGATAGTGCCTCGTGGTCTTCGTGGCCGTCGATTACGTGCCAGGTCATGCGAACTCAATCCGTGTTGCGCAGTTGACCGTCTGTCCGCACAGGCCGCGGATTGCGTTGAAACGGCGGTGGCTAGCACGTCCCACGAAGCGATCCGGCTGCGTAGCACCCGAGTGGTTGGCCGGAAATGGCCGGTTGGCCGATGTGCTCAGCGGGTCGCGGTGGTGAGATGTGTGCGACAGCTTCTTTGGCTTGGTCCGGCTCCCGTCTTCCGCAAGTGGTACGGGGCAGCCGGATTTCAGCGATTTCGAGGGGTGCCAGGTGAATCGTCGTGAATGGCCGCGTTGAGGCTCGCGCTCGGGCAGTAGTGCTCGCCTGGGCGGCGTTTGTGATCGGTATCACCTACGCCGCTATCAGCGTCTATTGGGCAGTCGGCGGCACGTGGCTACTCAGCACCGTCGGTGTCGGATTGGCCCGGGCCGATGCCTCCGGCCAGGTTGCGCTCGTTGTTGCGGTTTGGTTCGCAGTCGTCGTCAAAGGCGTGGCCGCGGTCCTTCCCGTTGTGGCTGTTCAGGCATCGAGAGAGTCACTTGTGCGTAAGGGCGCGCGTGTTCTCACCTGGGCAGAGGCCGCGATCCTGAGCGCATACGGACTCGTCCTGACCGTGGTCGGCGTCTTGGTGCAGCTTAATGTGATCGGTGTTCCTCCGAGCGCCGACCACCTCGCGCTTCGTTGGCACGCCTACCTGTGGGATCCGCGGTTTCTGGTGTGGGGAATCGTCATTGGTGCGGCAATGATCGTGAGTCGCATCGGGTCGAAAGCGCATCGCGCCGGTTTCCCCGATCGTTGATCAGGAAGTGCCGGCTCTGGCCGAATGGTGCCTCGGGTATAGCCGATTGGTCGATGTGCCCGCCCGGCGCCAGCTGTGATCCTGAGGAGAACCTCACGTATGCAAGACGTGTCACGTGAGGTTCCCGGGCCGCTTCAGTCGGCGGCCGCGTGGCAACGCCATCGACGCACTGGAACAGGAGAACGACAATGAACATTCGAGAGGTCGCACGAGAAAACTTGAACCGGTCGGGTGCGCCCACCACATTGGGCTGGCTTCTCACGCTCGCGTGGGGATACGTGGCGGTGAGCGTCGTGACATTCGTTGCGATCGTGCTGACGCGAGGCGATACGTCAGTCGTGAACACGGCGGTCTGGATTCGTGGCACGATCGTGGCGGCGACATCCGTGCTGCTGCTGATTTACGCACTGCAAGCTCGGTCGGGCAGCCCCCGAGGGTTGCTTCGCACCAGGATTGTCTCGGCGATCGTGCTCGTTGCGATCGTGGCCATCCTGGTCATCCCGTTACCTTTCCCGCGGTGGATGAGGCTTGAGCAGGCACTGTGTGGACTCATCCTCTTCGGAATCGTCATCCTCGCGAATCGTAAATCCCTGCGGTCCGCGTTCCGCGCTCTCGAAGCAGCAAGCGCACAATAGACGGTGTGCGTTTTCCGGTGAACGCGGGGGAGACGGGGTCCGCGATCGCAGCGTCACGGCCGCGATCGCGATTGGCCCGCGGGTCGGACCTGTATCCGTTGCTCGCGGTCGGTCCGTACGTGATCCTGGCCGCGGTGGTTGCGTATACCCTCGTGAGCGCACACACCGTCGATGCCGCAGTGATCACCCAACTGGCCACCTGCGCGCTGGCCGCGGCCTGGATGCTGGGAGTGTTCACACTCCGGCCTCGTTGGCAGGATCGCCCGGTCGTGATGGGTGTGTTTGTGGGCGGCTTGATTCTGATCATGGCAGTTCTCGTGCTCCAGGCCCCATGGTTCGGATTCCTTGTGATTGCCGGATATCTGTACGTTTTCGCACTCATTCGCTGGCCGTGGCAGCTCATCGCGATTGTGGCGTTGGGAGTTATCGGCGCCACTGCGCAAACGAGCGGCATCGACAAGAACACGGGGCAAGGTCTGCTTGCCTACCTTGCGGTGATCGTCGTCAACGTCGTGGTGATGGCGGGTTTCTCCTGGATCAACTGGAGCAACCAGGCGCTGGGCCATCAGCGCCAGCTCATGCTCGCAAGCGTGCGCGAGTCGAACCGGCGTCTGGAAATCGCGCTCGCCGAAAACGCTGTCTTGCACGACCAGCTGGTCGAACACGCTCGGCAGGCCGGCGTGCTGGAGGAGCGCCAGCGAATGGCGCGCGAAATCCATGACACGCTCGCGCAAGGACTGATTGGGATCATCACCCAACTCCAGGCTGCAGAACAAGCCGGCTCAGACGCTGCGGCGCGGCGCAAGCATCTGGAAGCGGCGGACCGGCTGGCGAGGGAGAGCCTGACCGACGCACGGCGCTCGGTGCAGGCGCTCCTGCCCGAACCGCTTCGAGCACAACACCTGGATGCTGCGCTTCGGGACGTTTGCGAACAATGGTCCGCGCTGCAACTGACGCCCGTCGAACTGACGATCACCGGCACGGCAACAACACTCGCCCCAAGCACTGAGACTGCGCTGTTGCGAACCGCGCAGGAAGCGCTCGCCAACGTCGCCAAGCATGCCCACGCATCCAGAATCGGTCTGACACTGTCGTATCTCGACCACGAAGTCGTTCTCGACATTCGGGATGACGGCATCGGATTCGACCCCGCCTCGCCTGCCGCCGGGTACGAGTCGAAAGCCGCGCCAGAGCCGAATCTCTACACGCGGGGAGGCTTCGGACTGGGCGCCATGCGTGAGCGGGTGGAGGAACTGGCGGGCGAACTCGACATCGAATCCGCGCCCGGTGAAGGCACTGCCGTCTCCGCGCGCATCCCGCTGGCGGATCAAACAGCATGAGACAGGTGGGAACACAATGAGTGAACCGAGTCAGGCCGCACCGATCCGGCTGTTGCTTGTTGACGACCACCCCGTCGTACGCGACGGCCTGTCTGGCATGTTCGCCTCCGAGCCGGACATCGAGATCGTCGGGCAGGCCGGTAACGGAAGCGACGCCGTGCGAATCGCGACCGACCGTAATCCCGACGTGATTCTGATGGATCTGCGCATGCCCGGCATGAGCGGTGTCGACGCAATCGCCGAACTGTCGCGCCTCAACAATCCCGCACGAATACTGGTGTTGACCACATATGAAACGGATACCGAAATCATCTCCGCGATCGACGCCGGCGCGACCGGCTACCTTCTCAAGGACACGCCTCGTGCCGGCCTCCTGGATGCCGTTCGGGCGGTCGCCCTCGGACGGCCCGCGCTCTCTGCCCAGGCGGCGTCGCGTCTCATCGCCCGTATTCGCAACCCTGGCTCGCAGCTGCTCAGCGACCGCGAACTCCGCGTACTGGAGCTTGTCGCAGCCGGGAACACCAACCGCGAAGCCGCGGCAAAACTCTTCGTCAGTGAAGCGACGATCAAGACCTACCTGCTGAACATCTACGCCAAACTGGGCGTCGGTGACCGAGCCGCAGCCGTTGCCCAGGGATACGATCGCGGACTACTCCATCCGAAGCAGATTTGACCGTGGCCGGCTGTTGCGCGCAGGTCCATGCGCACAGGTCCATGTGCGCGATCTGTTGACCGCACTACCTCCTCGGGTTCACGGAGTTTTGGGCGCGGTGTGCGGATACGGCGCGCCGGTGGCGCAGGTGAGCGAGTTCTTCCGCACGATGCTCGCCTCGGGTGCCAGCATAAGCTCGTTGCGTTCGTACGGGCTGGCATTGTTGCGGTGGTGGCGGTTCCTGGCCGCTGTCGACGTGCCGTGGGAGCGAGCGTCTCATATTGAGGCGCGGGACTTTGTACTGTGGATGCGGCTGGTTGGCCCAGCAGGCAGGTCAGCCGGGTATGCGCCGGCGACGATCAACCACGCTCTGGCGGTTATGAAGACGTTCTACGCCGGCCGCGCCACCGCCGGCGAGGGGCCGCTGGTCAACCCTGTCCCGGATGCCGGGCACCGCGTCGGGCGGCGGCTTCAGGCCCATCACAATCCGATGCACCCGTTCGCGGCCGGGGCGCGGGGGCCGTTGCGGCAGAAGCTGCCCGCGCGGCTGCCGCGAAGTCTGCCGGGCCACTTGTTCGATGCGTTGTTCGCGGTGATGGGCTCGGATCGGGATCGGACGCTGTTGGCGTCTTACGTCTCGACCGGAGCGCGCGCTTCGGAGCTGCTGGGCGTCACGGTGGATCGGGTGGACCCCGGCGAGCAGCGGATCGGGGTGCGCCGCAAGGGCTCGGGCCGGTTGCAGTGGCTGCCGGCGTCGGCCGACGCGTTCGTGTGGTCGCGGCGGTGTATAGCGTCGGACCTTTGTATTCGACAATTGCGGAGCCGGGGTCGATGTGTCCGTGCGGCTTCAGGTCTTGGAGTTGTTCCGTTGAGAGGGCGTAGACGACCGATCCGATTCCGGCGCGGGCTATGACGTTGGTGCACATTAGGCATGGTTGGCAGCTGGTGTACATAGTGAAGGTACGACAAAGTTCAGGCTCGAAGGTCTGGGCTGCCCATCTCGCCAGCTTGAGTTCTGGATGTGCGGTTATGTCCCGCGCGCTGGTAGTGGTATTTCGCTCGCTTCGGATTACGGCTCCGTCCGTATTGACGAGGACAGAACCGAAGGGTGGATCGCCGGCTGCCCTGGAACGCTTGGCAAGTTCGATCGCCTTCAGGAGATATCGTTCGCTCAGAGGATCGGCCGGGTAAATCAAGGATGCCTCATTCATAGGTGGAGAACTCCGTCTGCCACGACGACACCGGAGCCGCTGACCCGAACGTCTGTCCCGTTCACGGTGACGCGGATTCGACTCGGCCGCCCCAGCAAATAGCCCTGCTCAATGATGGCTGTGATTCCGCCGAGGGCTTGTCCTCGTGAGATGAGGAGGGCGACCAGGGGACCTGCTGCAGTACCGGTGGCCGGATCTTCCGAGATGCCCATGATGGGGTTGAAGAACCGAGCGTATGCGAGGGCATCCGCGCTGTTCGGGTCGAGACTGTAGAGGAGGCAACCTTCACCACCGACTTCTTCAAGAATCGCCGTGAGCTTTCTCGCGTCAGGAACCGCGCCGTCAACTGCCGTTTTGTCGATGAGGGGCACGAGGAGGTGGCCGGCACCGGTGGAGACTACTTGGGCATCGAAACCTGCACTGATTGCGGAGCGACCGAGCCCCAGCGAGCCGGCGAGCCGGCTCCGATCGGTGAACTTCTTGCCGAACGTCGGCGCGGATTGTGACATCGAGACCGCGGTCTGGCCGCCTGGTTCCCTGGTTACCTCAACAGGGAGGATCTCATCGCCTATCTGCTGTGCGAATCCTCCGGCTGGGGCTTCATGTCCGAGCTTTGTCTCGATGAGCCACAACCATGTGCCTAAGGCGTTGTGCCCCGCGCCGAAAACTTCGGCACCGTTTGGAGTGAACGATCTGAGCCGCACTGTTGCGGCTGATTCCGTTGGTGTGAGGATGAACGTGGTTTCGGACTGGTTGAACTCCCGAGCAATCGCCCGCATTGTCGCGTCATCGAGATTGTCAGCGTCATCGACCAGCGACACGGGATTACCGCGGAGTGGACCATCCGCAAATACGTCGACGAAGTGAAATGGAATCGTTATTGGCATCGTAATCTCTGTCTTCTTTCTGTAACCGGAGCGCACACACTGCGGTCACTACGACGCTACGGAGCAGCTGGTGCGAAGAAAATAGCCATCTGTTCGAATTCGGGAACCCATACCGCAAAAATTGCGGCACAGTTAGGGGGTGACTGGCCCTCGACTGCAGACTCCCCTCGATTCAACAGATCGTCATATTGTGACGGCGGTTCAAAACGACGGACGCATCTCCCTCACCAACCTGGCAGAGGCCGTGCACCTCGGCATTTCGGCAACCCGGATCCGAATGCAGACATTGGAGCAACGAGGCGTTATCACGTCCTACACCGCCAGAGTCAACGCTGCCCGTCTCGGGCTCGCCCTTCGCGCGGTCGTCAGGCTCAGGGTCGAAGGCGTCCAAGACTCAATGGTGTTCGAGATCCTTGAACGTGAGCATCGGATTGTCCGGTGCCTTCGAGTTACTGGCGAGATCTGTTTTATGCTCGAGATCGTCGCAACCGACATGGCCGAACTGGAACGGATCACACTCCAACTTGCGGAACTCGGCACCGTGACCACCGACCTCATTTACGAGCTGATCCTCGAACGCCCGATCCCGGCTGAGTGAGGTCAAAGCGTCTCGTTAGACGGACGCTGATCGCGGCGTGATCGGCTAGACCGGAGGAGCCGGCAGTCTCTGGCGGCAGATGCACGTATGACCAGAACGATATTAAGCCCGGTGACGGGGGTCCAACTGCAACACTGACGGGATGGATGGAATCAAGATCGGTTACACCCGTGTTGCCACCGACGAACACGACCTCCCGGCGGAACGAAAGGCTCTGTTAGGCCTCGGTGTTGAGCCCAACCGTCTCTTCATCGATCGTGGTCTGACCGATGCGAACCGGCCTCGTCCTGGGCTTCGGGAAGCGATGGCCGCAAGCCGGGCCGATGACATCCTGGTGGTGACCAAGCTTCACCGGCTTGCCCGCTCGATATCCGACGCGGCAGACATCGGCAACACGCTCGCGGCCAAACGGATCTCACTCAGCCTGAGTGGGACGCTCTACGACCCGGCCGACCGAACCGGGCGGATCTTCTTCGACACACTGGAGTTGGCGGCCGAGTTCGAGGGCGACATGATGCGGATGCGCACTCGCGAAGGCCTGGCCCTGGCCAAAGCAAAGGGTCGCCTGCGCGGCGGACAACCTCAGCTCACCGCACTGCAACAACGACACCTTCTCGAGCTTCATGACGCCGGCGAGCACAATCAGGCTGAAATAGCGCACCTGCTCGGCATATCCAGGACAACGGTCTACGGGACCATCCAACGACGCGGGCCGGACACGGTGTCCCCGGCCTCATCTCACTGATCATGACGGCCGTTGGCGATGACCGATCCGCAAGATTTGGACAAGTCGGGTGACGCAGATCGAGACCTTCGGAGATGACGACAGTCTGACAAACGCCCGATCAGACGACACCGATGCCAAGGGACAGCTCACGCCAGGATCAACAACCTTGCAATGAAAAACATCGAGCTTCAGGTTCGGGCAAGAGGATCAACCCAATTGGAATTTGACGTGAACGCCATGAACATTCACCGACGAACGCTCGACCTGGCTTAGTGCAGAAAAAGATCCATGTGCACAGGTCCTGATCAGGGCCCCCTTGTAGCCTGGCCGCAGGCCGCGTGAGGCGGCCCCGGACGACGGATCAGTACCCGGAACGCGACAAGACTGGCCACGGGAGTGACTGAACGTGTCGTGGATCATCCTCATTGCCTCCGGCGTGCTCGAAGCGGTCTGGGCGACCGCACTCGGCAAATCCGAGGGCTTCACCAAGCTCTGGCCATCCGTCGTCTTCGGTGCAGCCCTTATTGTCAGCATGGGCGGTCTTGCAATCGCCATGCGCGAGATTTCAACGGGCACCGCTTACGCAGTCTGGGTCGGCATCGGGGCGTCGTTGACCGTGCTTTACGCGATGATTTTCGGCGGCGAGCCGTTGTCAGTCGTCAAGATTCTGCTGATCCTCGGACTGGTCGGCTGCGTCATCGGCCTCAAGCTCGTCAGCTGAGCACGGGCAGCAGCGCCGTGCCGACCGGCACGCCGAGGCCGGTGCAGGCATCCCAGCCGGGCCTTGCGGCGAATGCACCGTTATTGCCCTGTGTCACGTCGCGAAACCCCGGCGCGACGGTGCCGGCCGGCACGGTGCCGTAAAGCGCCGGTTGCACAAACCCTGGCGGACGCCCGGTTGCTTGCGCGATGCGGGTGATCAGCGCGGCCCAGAGCGGCGCCACCGCGCTGGTGCCGCCGATCACGAGGTCCGTTCCGTCGACCCGCACCTGATAGCCGGTCTGCGGGTCAGCGTTCGCTGAGACGTCGGGAACTCCGCGACCGCCGCCCGTGCTTCCGGCTGGCACGCCGGCATCCGCCTGCCAGGTGGGAAGCGGGAACACGTCGCTGACACCGCCGCCGGTGGCGCCGCGCCCGACCCCATTGTTCCAGACTGTCTCGCTGGTCACGACACTAGTCGTCGCATTCGCCTGCAGTCGCGTGCCGCCGCAGGCCACAGCGTGCGGGCTCGACGCGGGAAAGTCCACGTGTGCGCCGCCGCCAGCCACGCGATCCGTGCTGCCGTCATCGCCCGCAGCGACCGTCACCGTCGCACCGAGCGCGACGGCGTCGACGAACGCCTGGTCGAGTGCGTTGCGGGCTTGCGCGGTCCAGCTGTCTTCGCTTTGGCCCCAGCTGATGCTGATCGCGGTCGGTGTCGGGGTCGCGTGCGCGGCCGTTGCGACGGCATCCACGAAGCCCGCGTCAGTGTTCGGCGCGAAGTAGACCACGATCTTCGCGGCAGGGGCGAGCGCCCCGACGACCTCGATGTCGAGCAGCACCTCGCCGTCCGCCCCGTTCGGGTCACCGCCCGGCACGTTGACCGCGCCGTCAACGCCCACCGCCGTGACCGATGGGGTCGCGATGCCCAGCCCGGCGAAGTACACGTCGAGGTCGGATGCCGCGAACCCGCCGCCCAGCTCGATGATCGCCACCGTGTGGCCGGCTCCGTCCGTGGCTGCCGGAAACGCGTAGATCTCGCCGAGTTGAGGCGGCGTGTAACTGGTCAGGACCGTTGCGGCGGACGCGATTCGAAAGTTCGCGCGTGCTTGCGGGCGGTCGTCGAGGCCCAAAACCGCCGTTACTCGACCAGCCATCGCGGCTGGCACATGCAACGGCCCTGTGCGCTCGCGGTGCGCAATCGCGGCGCCTCTGTGGTCGGGGCTGGACACCCACGAGAGTGAGGTGCCGAATGCGTCCGCGAGCACATCGGCCGGACCCGCAATGCGCAGGTGCCGCGATGCGAGATCGGTCGACACGACGCGCGCACCGATGGCTCGAACGGCATCCTCCACTGTCACGGCATCCGCTGGATCGGCGCCGTAGCGTTCCGCGAACTCCGCAGGGGTCATCCGCTCACCGAAGGAGTTTTCGGCAAGCAAGGCCTCCGGCACCGGCGCCTTCCGACGTAGGATCAGTGTGATCTCGACGTCGCCTGCACCGACGGGCGGTTCGATCGAAACGGTGTGCGGCGCCGGCATCCGCTCGCTGCCCTGCAGTGGCGTTCGGTCCTCATGTTGACTGCTCATACCTCAGGAGTAGCACGGAGCGGCGACAAAGCATGCGAATTTCGTCTACTCGTTCAGACCCAGCTCGGCAGCCACATGTGGATCTGCCAAAACCAGAACGGAATCTGCTGGCCGCTCCAGATCGGATAGAAGAACACGCTCACCAGCGTGGCGACGCCGAGGAACACCGCCACAACGGCGATGCCGCGCACTCTTCGCCACCGTGGATCGCTGCGTTTGCCGAGGATCAGCCCGATCACGAGGGCGAGCGCCATGATCGTGTACGGCTCGAATGCGATCGAATAGAACGTGAAGATCGTTCGGTTGATGTACAGCATCCACGGCAGGTAGCCGGCGGCCAAGCCGGTCAGGATCAGGCCGACCCGCCACTCGCGGTAGCGGATCAGCCGATACACCAGATAGAACACAGCTGCAGCGGCTGCCCACCAGATCAACGGGTTCGCCAGATCGGTGATCGCCGACGAGCAGGCACTGGAGGTGCACCCGTTCTGGCCGATGCTGGATCCTTGGTAGTACATGCTCGTCGGCCGGGTCATGAACAACCAGGTCAGCGGGTTCGACTGGTACGGATGCGAGACGTGCAGGTTGATGCTGTAGTTGTACATCGCTGTCTGGTACTGCCACAGGTTCTGCACCCAGTGCGGCATCCAGCTGAGTGCGCCGGTCCACGCGTTGCCGGTCGTCTGCACGAAATTGCGATAGTAGCCGCCGCTCGTCAGCAGCCAGCCCGACCAGGTGGCGATATAACTGGCCAGCGCGATCGGAACCATCAGCACGAACGTCGCGGGCGCCTGCTTGAGAACGCTCGCGCTGATCCAGAACGGCAGGCCGACGCGGCGGCGATTCAGCGCATCCGTTAGGACGATGTAGACGGCGAAGAACGCGAGAAAGTAGAAGCCGGACCATTTGACGCCCGCATCCAGGCCGAACAGGATGCCTGCGCCGATCAGCCACGGCCGCCACCACAGCGTCGGCCCCCAGCTCGGCTCGATTCCGGATGCGCGTGCTCGCGCCATCCACGCGGCCAACCGCTTCTCCTGCCAGTCGCGATCGAGAAGGATGCAACCGAAGCCGAGCAGCGCCACGAACATGACCGAGTTGTCGAGGATGGCAACGCGGCTCATCACGATGGCGTTGCCGTCGATCGCCATCAGAAAGCCGGCGATCACGGCGATCAGCGTCGAGCGGAACATTTTGCGCGTCAGAAGCATCACAACGACAACGGCGAGGATGCCGACCACCGCGGTGCTGACTCGCCAGCCGAAGCTGTTCTGGGCGCCGAACACGGCCAGACCCAGTGAGATGATCCATTTGCCGAGCGGAGGATGGGCGACGAACTCCGGGTCGCTCGTGAAGATGTTGACGTCGCCGGCGTTGAAATGCTTGTCGGCGCCGGTCGGCCAGGAGCCCTCGTAGCCGAGGTGCATGATCGTCCAGGAGTCCTTTACATAGAAGGTCTCATCGAACACGAGTGAATGCGGGTTGCCGAGGTCCCAGAGCCGCAGGATCGCGGCGAGTATCGCGACCACCAACGGCCCGCCCCAGTACCACAGCCGGCGTCGGGTGGGCGTGCTGACCAGCCGTAGCCACCAATCGTCGAGTCGACTGCCGGTCGGCTCGTCGTCATCGCTCGGTTCCTGGACCGCGCGGGCGCCTGATGCGTGCGCAGCGGGTCGATCGGTCACCTGCCCATGTTAGGGGGTGGATGCGTCCCAACCCTATGAACGAGCTTCGATACCGAGCAGCGGCAGAACGCGCTCCATGATCGAAACGGCGGGCTCCCGCACAACGTAGCGGGTGATTCCGAATTGCTCGGCCTGGCGCGTCAGCTGGGCGGCCATTTCATGAACGGTGCCCACGAGCAGGAATGGAGTCGACGCGAGGTCGCTCGCGGCGGCATCCGTCAGGTCCTTACCCAACTCTGCGAGGGCGTTAGACCTACTATCGGTCTCTGTCACCATTTGGATGAGCGCCTCGATCTCAGGTGCGGTGCCACGCCGCTCGCTCGCCTCGCGAATCACCTCGAGCTGCCCGCGCAGGTCAGCGGGCCCCCAGCGGACCTCGTGACGGTGACCATCCGGCTTCGTGCGCCCGAGCCCGCTGAGCGCGACGACATCAGCACGCTCCGCCGCCACGCGCAGGATCTCGCGATGGCCGCCGCCGACTACGAGTTTGACGCGGTCAGCACCGACCGGAAGGCCCTCGAGCCGTGCATTGACCAATCGCAGGTGACGAGACTCGACGGTGACAGACTCCCCGGAAAGCAAACGCGCAACGGCGTCGACGTAGTAAACCAAACGAGCCGCTCGATCGGTCGGCGATGGCCGCTGCCGCCCCGTCACCTCCCACTCCCGATAAGTGTGCCCGGCGCCGAGCCCGAACAGCACCCGTCCGGGCGCGAGAATGTCGAGAGTCGCTGCATCCGCAGCCGCCTGAACGGGGTCTCTGACGCCGGCCTGCAGCACGTAAGTGCCCAGGTTCAGCGTTTCGGTTACCGCGGCGGCGGCGCCGAGTGCGGGCCACGGAGACGCGCCGTTGCCCGGATGGTCGCTCACCACGAGCGAATGGAAGTTCGCACGCTCGAGCCGACGCGCGAGCGCCAGCCACGAGTCGAGGTCATGCGGCTCAGCCTGCACTCCGATTGTGATTGCTGCCATACGCTCACTGTGATGCACCGGGGCCGCCATCGCTCACACGTTCGCTGACAGCCGATCTCGCGATCAGGCGTCCTGGTGCTGACGGAACCAGCCAACCAAAGCATTCGCGTGACCGTGGCCGATGTTGAACTCTTTCTTGAGATAGGCGACCATCTCCATGTGCTTGAGGTTGCTCACCTTTTCAAGTTCCTGCATCCAGTGCTCGATCGGTTGCCCGTATTTCTGAACGACCGATGGGAAGTACGACGCGGGCCCTGTGACTTTCTCATCCATGCAATCAGTCTGGGCGACCGACGACGATAAAGCGACTCTTTCGGCCGGCGCATACCAGGAGGAGAATCGCACCACGTCGAGGTTCTCGACCGTCCTTGGGTGACGCACGCGTCGCGTGCGTGTGAAGAAGAGAGGTGCCGCGATGGCACAATTCATGGACGTGCACGACGGATTCGTCGGAGTCACGGAGGATCAGTTGGCTGAAGCCCATGCCGCGGACCTTGCGGTGGAAGGTGAGGAGGGCGTGCACTTCGAGCGGGCCTGGCTGGACCCCGAATCGGGCAAAGTCTTCTGCCTTTCGACCGGGCCATCGAAGGACGCGGTCATGCGCGTGCACGAGAAAGCCGGTCACCCGACCGAGCAGGTGTACGAACTCTCCGTCGAGGTGTAAGCACCGCTCCAGCGCAGGCCGGCGGGGCCGGTGGGGCGTGCGGCGCAGACGCGAGCGGCGCACAGGCGCGCGACGGGGCAGACTGGAGCCATGATCATCCTGGCCGCAACCCCGATCGGCAACCTCGGGGATGCATCCGCTCGCCTCGTGCAGGCACTGAGCACCGTGCCGATCGTGGCATCCGAAGACACGCGCGTGACACAGCGGTTGCTCGCCGGGCTGCACATCGACGCGCGGCCGCGGCTGATCAGCATGCACGACCACAATGAACGCGATAAGGCGGCCGAACTGGTTGAGCTCGCGCGGGACGATGACGTCTTGGTGCTCAGTGACGCCGGCATGCCGACCGTCTCCGACCCCGGCTTCCACTTGGTCGAGGCGGCTGCTGCCGCAGGGGTGACCGTGACGGTTTTGCCCGGTCCGTCGGCTGTGCTCGCAGCGCTCGCCGTCTCGGGCCTGCCGACCGACCGTTTCAGCTTCGAGGGCTTTCTCCCCCGCAAGCAAGGCGAGCGGATGTCCACCCTGCGCGCCCTTTCCGGCGAGCGTCGCACGATGGTCTTCTTCGAGTCGCCGAACCGATTGGCCGCGTCGTTGGTCGATCTCGCCGACGCGTTCGGCGCCGATCGTCGCGTCGTCGTCTGCCGTGAACTGACCAAACTGCACGAGGAGGTGCGTCGCGGCACTGCGGCCGAATTGGCCGGATGGGCGGCCGAGGGCGTGCGCGGTGAGATCTGCCTTGTCGTCGACGGTGCACCGGTACGAACGGTCGATCTCGCTGAGGGTGTGAGCGAGGTGCTGCTGCTCACGGCCGCGGGGGAGCGGCTGAAGGATTCCGTTGCATCCGTCGCCGAGGCCACCGGCCTCTCGAAACGCGACCTCTACGAGGCTGCGCTGAAGGCACGTGCCACCCGGCAGCCGAAAGACACCGGTCGCGGAAGCGCCAGCCTCACCGGTCGCTGAGCGGAGCCGAAGCGCGAGCCTGCACTGCCACACGAGCACGCGGTACACAGCGGCCCTTCGGCTCCGCTCAGGGAACGGCAGTGGCCCTTCGGCTCCGCTCAGGGAACGACAGTGGCGCGCGACCTACGTCGATGCGCTCAGGTACGACATCGTCTCCGGACTCAGGTCCAGGTCGGCGGCCAGCGCGGAATCACGGATGCTCTGCGGTCTGCTTGCCCCCGGGATCGGGATGACCAGGTGCGAGAGATGCAGCTCCCAGGCGAGCGCAACCTGCTGTGGGCTGACGCCCAACTCCAACGCGATCTCGCCGAATGCAGCGTTGTGCTTGCCGACCTTGCCTGCGGCCCCGATGCCGCCGAGCGGGCTCCACGGCAGAAACGCCAGGTCCAACTCGATGCACGCCTCGAGTTCCGGTGCGCTGTGCCGCCAGGCGGGGGAGAACCGATTCTGCACTGACACGAACGCGTGAGCGAGAATACGGTGAGCCTCACGGATTTGCGCGACGGTCACGTTGGAGACGCCGACATAGCGCACGATGCCCGCCTCGTAGAGGGCGCGGAGCGCACCCACGGACTCTGCGAACGGCACAGCGGGGTCCGGTTGGTGAAACTGATACAGCCCGATCGTGTCGACACCCAGGCGCTGGGCAGACTCCTTCGCGGCCCGGATGATGTACTCCGGTCGGCCGTCGTTGGCCCACTTGCCCTCATCGCGGTGAATCAGTCCGCCCTTCGTCGCGACGAGCACATGCGAGGTGTCCGACCCGTAGCTGCGCAACGCCTCCGCGATGAGCAGCTCGTTATGGCCGTGACCGTCTTCATCGAGCGTGTATGAATCCGCCGTGTCGATGAACGTGATGCCGACATCAAGTGCCGCGTGGATCGTTGCGATCGAGGTTTCGGGTGACTTGCGGCCCTGAATGGACATCGGCATCCCGCCGAGTCCGATCGCACTGACGTCAAGGTCGCCGATTTTGCGCTGTCTCATGCCCTGAGCATAAGCCGACCGGGTCAGGGCGTGAGTGCGCGCCGGTAGCAGCTCCGTCATACGGAAAGGGGCCGTCCCCGCGCCATTTAGGATGGGAACCATGCGCGCTGGCTCTTCCTTCTACATCACCACGCCAATCTTCTACGTGAATGATGTTCCACACATCGGGCACGCATACACCGAGGTGGCCAGCGATGTGCTCGCGCGGTGGCACCGTCAGTCCGGCGATGACACCTGGTTGTTGACCGGCACGGACGAGCACGGCCAGAAGATCCTGCGCACCGCGACGGCAAACGGCACAACGCCGCGTGCCTGGGCCGACAAGCTCGTCTCCGAAGCGTGGAAGCCGCTGCTGCACACCCTGGACATCGCTAACGATGATTTCATCCGAACGACGGATGCCCGCCACGAAGACGCTGTCAAGCTGTTTCTGCAGCGGCTGCACGACGGCGGGTTCATTTACGATGCCGAATACGAGGGCTTGTATTGCGTCGGCTGCGAGGAGTTCAAGCCAGAAAGTGAGATCCTCGAGGGCACGGGGGAGTACGAGGGTCAAAAGGTCTGCGCCATCCATTCGAAACCGCTCGAGTTGCTGCACGAGAAGAACTACTTCTTCAAGATGAGCGACTTCGGTGAGCGCCTGTTGGCGCTGTATCGCGATCGGCCCGATTTCGTGCAGCCGGAGAGCGCCCGCAACGAGGTCGTGGCATTCGTGTCGCAAGGCCTCAACGACCTGTCGATCTCCCGGTCGAGCTTCGACTGGGGAATCTCGATCCCGTGGGATGACTCGCACGTGCTCTACGTCTGGATCGACGCACTGCTCAACTACATCACCGCCATAGGATACGGCGTCGACGCAGCTGAAAACGACGGCCAATTCGATCGCCGTTGGCCCGCTCTGCACGTCGTGGGCAAAGACATCCTGCGTTTCCATGCAGTGATCTGGCCTGCCATGCTGATGGCGGCGGGCCTTGAGGTGCCGCATAAGGTGTTCGGGCACGGCTGGCTGCTGGTCGGCGGTGAGAAGATGTCCAAATCCAAGCTCACCGGCATCGCACCGAATCAGATCACAGACACGTTCGGTTCGGATGCGTTCCGCTACTACTTTCTGCGGGCGATCAGCTTCGGTCAGGACGGTTCGTTCAGCTGGGAGGACCTCTCGGCCCGCTATCAGTCGGAACTCGCGAACGGCTTCGGCAACCTCGCCTCGCGTGTGATCGCGATGGTCGCACGGTACTTCGACGGAGTCGTGCCCCAGCCCGGCGAGGCACTCGACGCGGAGTTGACAGTGCAGCGCATCGTGGCGGAGGCGGCGATCGCCGCCGATGCCGCAATCGAATCACTGGCCATCCACGACGCGATCGCGGCGATTTGGACGATCGTCGACGAGCTCAACGGTTACATCACGGTGCAGGAGCCGTGGTCGCTCGCGAAAGTCGACGCGCAACGTGACCGACTGGCAACTGTGCTGTACACGGCGACCGAGGGCTTGCGCGCTCTCGCCGTGCTGCTCTCGCCCGTGATTCCGCAGGCCACCCACAAGCTTTGGGCTGCGCTCGGTGTCACGGATGCCCTCGGCGCGTTGACCGAGCAGCCTCTGCGCGAGGCCGGCGTTTGGGGGCAATTGCCCGCAGGAACGCAGATCGGTGCCCTCGAGGCACTGTTCCCCCGGATCGAAGCGACCGTTGCGTAGTCACGCCGCCTGCTGGTCGAGTAGCGTCGACGCTCGCTGGTCGAGTAGCGAGCCGGTCCCTGAGCTTGTCGAAGGGCGAGCGTATCGAGACCCCGGCCAACACGTGGCGAGCGGCTTGCGAGGTCTCGATACGCTCGCTGGCGCTCGCTACTCGACCACCGGGGGCGCGCGATGAGTGATACCGGGCACGTTCGGGAACGCCGTCAGAAAGAGGGGCGGGATCTGTCCTACCCTCCGCTGCCGGAGGCCCTCGTGGTGCCCGTGTACGACAACCACACCCACCTGGAGATCGCTGATGGTGATCAGCCGTTGGACTACAGAACGCAACTGGACCGCGCGTCGAGTGTCGGCATCCGGGGGGTGGTTCAGGTCGGAAACGACGTGCCGACCTCGATCTGGTCGGCGGAGACGGCGGCGATCGAGCCGCGCATGCTGGCGGCCGTAGCCATCCACCCGAATGATGCGCCCGAGTACGAGGCGCGCGGCACCCTCGATGACGGCCTCGCTGTCATCGCAGAGCTGGCCACCCGCCCACGGGTGCGTGCGGTGGGCGAGACCGGGCTCGATTTCTACCGCACCGATGAGGGCGGCCGCGCCGCTCAGTTCCGCTCATTCGAGGCGCATATCGAGATCGCGAAACAGAACGATCTGGCGATGCAGATTCACGATCGGGATGCGCACGCCGACGTGATCGCGACCCTGAAGCGTGTCGGTGCGCCCGAAAAAACGGTCTTTCACTGCTTCTCGGGCGATGCTGCCATGGCGCGAATGTGCGCAGACAACGGCTGGTACATGTCCTTCGCAGGCAACGTGACGTTCAAGAACGCGCAGCCGTTGCGGGACGCGCTTGCGGTCGTGCCGCGTGCCCTGCTGCTGATCGAGACGGATGCGCCGTTCCTCACGCCCACACCGTTCCGCGGGCGACCGAACGCGCCCTACCTGATTCCGCACACACTCCGCGCGATGGCCGCGGTGCTCGGAACGGATGCGTCGATGCTCGCCGCGCAGATCTCCTCGAACACCGAGCTGGTGTACGGCAGGTGGGACGCGGAGCCGCCCGTCGCGACGCCAACCGGCCCGATCGGGCGTGTCGCGTGAGTAGCCCGCAAACGGATGCTGCGCTCCCCGAGCGACGAGCGGGCAGAGGAAGAGGATGAGCACCGTCAGGCTGCTCGGGCCGGCCGAGGTGCGCGATCTTGCCGACCTGCTCGGCGTGACACCCACGAAAAAGCTCGGTCAGAACTTCGTGATCGACGCGAACACCGTTCGCCGCATTGTGCGTGTCGCCGGTGTGCAGCCCGGCGACACGGTGGTGGAGGTCGGCCCCGGCCTGGGCTCGCTGACGCTCGGACTGCTCGAAGCAGATGCCGCGGTCATCGCCGTCGAGATCGACAAACGACTCGCCGCCCAACTGCCCGTCACGGTCGCTGAGCGCTGTTCTGAGGAGCCCCGGTCTGTGAGCTTGTCGATGGGCGACCAGCTCACCGTGATCCGCGCGGACGCGCTCCGGCTGACGGAACTGCCGGGACAGCCCACTCGGCTGGTGGCGAACCTGCCGTACAACATTTCTGTGCCCGTGCTGCTGCATCTACTGGACAGCTTCGCGTCGATCCGTTCCGGCGTCGTCATGGTGCAGTCCGAGGTCGGCCAACGCTTGGCCGCTGTGCCTGGCTCGAAAATCTACGGCGGCCCCAGCGTGAAGGCGGCCTGGTATGGCGCCTGGCGCACGGCAGGCACCGTCAGCCGCCAGGTGTTCTGGCCGGTTCCGAACGTCGACTCGATTCTCGTGGCCTTTCAGCGGCACGAAACCGAGCCGGGCGATGAGCCGTTGCGACGGCGCACCTTCGAACTCGTCGACGCAGCCTTCCAGCAGCGCCGCAAGATGCTTCGGCAATCGTTGTCGGCGCTCGCTGGCTCCTCGACCGAGGCATCCGTTGCTCTCGAGGCGGCCGGCCTCGCGCCGACCGCGCGCGGCGAAGAGTTGACCGTCGAGCAGTTCATGCGCATTGCACGGGCGCTGCCCTCGAGCTAGCGGTACTGCCATCGAGCTGGCCGCGGTGCGCCGGGCGCCCGCGCCTGCGTTAGGTTGGAAACATGACCGTCCAGGCCACCGAAACGATGGTGCAGGTGCGAGCCCCGGGAAAGGTCAACGTTTTCCTCGGGGTCGGCGCCGTGATGGACGACGGCTACCACGAGATCGCCACGGCCTATCAAGCCCTGTCACTGTACGAAGACGTCCGTGCCTTCCCGGCGCCCGATTTCTCCGTCCGGTTCACCGGCCCGATCGATACATCCGCGCTGGCGACGGACGGTTCCAATCTCGCGATCAAGGCCGCACGACTGCTCGCCCGTAAAGCCGATTTCAGAGGTGGGGTGCGCCTGGAGATCGAGAAAAACGTGCCGGTCGCAGGCGGGATGGGCGGCGGTTCCGCCGACGCAGCAGCAACGCTGCTCGCATGCGACGCACTGTGGGGCACCCAGCGCAGTCGCGAGGAACTGCACGCGCTGGCCGCACGCCTCGGGGCAGATGTTCCCTTCGCGCTGGCCGGCGGCACGGCGATCGGCACGGGGCGTGGCGACAGACTCAGTCCTGCCCTCGCGCAGGGAACGTTCCACTGGGTGCTCGTGATCCCGGCCACGCAGCTGAGCACCCCAGATGTCTACCGGGAACTGGATCGTCATCGGCAGCGTCACGTGCGCGACATCTTCCCGGCGGCAACGCGCCCCGTGGTCGATTCCAACGTGCTGCAGGCGTTGCGCGCCGGCGATCCGCGGATGCTCGCGGAGTCGCTTTCGAACGATCTCCAGGCTCCTGCAATCCATCTGAACCCCGACCTCGGCGACATCCTCGAGTTGGGGGAACGTGCCGGGGCTCTCGCTGGGCTGGTGTCAGGGTCGGGGCCGACGGTCGCATTCCTGGCGACAGATCCAGACAGTGCGCTCGATCTGCAGGTTGCGTTGAGCGCGGCAGGACTGCACGCGATCCGAGCAACAGGACCGGTGCACGGTGCACGGGTGATAGCGGAGGTACGAGTCGAATGAATGTGGCGGTGCGGTATTTCGCGGCGGCAGCCGAGGCATCCGGATGCGAGGAAGAGCACGTCGAACTCACCGACGGGGCAACCGTCGGTGAGTTGGCGACGCTCTTGGTCGAGCGTTACGGCGAGCCGATGGGCGCGGTCTTGAAGTCCGGCTCCTTCCTTGTGGACGGAGTCGTGCGACGCGACCAGCAGCATCCGCTTTCCGCAACGGTCGATATTCTGCCGCCGTTCGCGGGCGGCTGATCGTTCGGTGTTGTATCCGGGTGCTACAAGGCCAGGTGCCAGCCCAGCGCGATGTTGAATGCGGTGGCGACCATCAGGTACATCAGCCACAGGCCGGTGACCAAGTGCCAGAACCCGAGCGCGCGCTCACCGAGCTTGTTGCCGATCGACGCGAAGAAGTCACTGAAGTAGATCAGCGCCAGACCGACGAAAAGAAGCCCGACCGGCCAGTCACCTGCGACGAAGAAGATGATGGCTCCGACGACAGACAGGATGAAGAACGCCACGCACATGCCGGCGTTCGGGCGGGCGTCGTTGCCGCGATACCGGTTCCAGCCGAGCGCAAACCAGTGAATTCCATATGCGGTGAACGCCAAAGCTGCCATATACAGCGGGGCGCCCTTGAACACCTGAAACCAGGTGAGGCCGACGAACAGGATGATGCCGGTGACGAATTGGAAGAAGCCGGGGAGCCAGATGCCCCACGTGCCGGTGGCCCGATCGACCTTCTCATCACGTTTCGGCCAGCCGAACAGTTCTTGCGGACCGTAGATGAGATAGCCGGTTCCCAAACCGAAGAAACCGAGGGCGAGTGGAACATACGCTGAAACTGCGAAATTCATAATGCGCCTTCTTTTGAAGTGGCTTATATCAGATTTTCATCGTTTCCCTTAATCGGTGAAAATGCAAGAGACCGTCACGTTTGCTGGAAGATTCCTGTTCGCTATGCGGACATGAGCACGCACGCGGTCAACTCCATGGCAGGCGAAGGGCTTCGAGCACGTCTCCCTCCGCGGCACCGGTGCCCGGGCAGACGAGCACGCCCGCTGCGTCCGCGAGCCCGCGCAGCATGCCGGAGCCGTGCCAACTGGTGGGAACCACCGTGCCTTGAACGTTCGCATACGGCATCAGGCGCACACGGCCACTGCGCTCTATCAACGTCTGGCCGGCGGTGACGTGTTCCTGCTCCGGCTCCGGCAGGTCGAGCAGTCCGGCCACCAGCGGAGGCAGAAGAGTGAACAGGCCCATCATCGCCGCCAGTGGGTTGCCCGGCAAGCCGATCAGATAGCGGCCGTCAGCGAGCTGGGCGAGAAGACTCGGACCGCCGGGTCGCATCGCGATCCCGTCGATCACCATGCGAGCGCCGAGCCGCGCAAGCGCGTCGTGCAGGTGATCGGCATGGGAGTGGCCCGTTCCGCCTGTGGTCACGACAACCTCGCCGCCGGCGGTGCCGGTCGGCCGGTGCGATAGTGCGTCGACCAGAGCATCGAGCCGATCCGGCAGGCGCTGCTCGGAAGTGACGACGACTCCGAACATGCCGAGCAGCGCAGGAAACTGGGGGCCGAACGAGTCGCGCACATGACCCGGGGCGGGGATGCCCGCCGTCACAACCTCGTCGCCGGTGAAGATCAGGCCGGCGCGCACCTGCCGCACGACCTCCAAAGTGTCGTTGCCGCACACCGCTGCGACGGCGATGTGCGCAGGGTTCAACACGATTCCGGCCGGAGCCACCTGTTCGCCCTGCCGTGCTTCTTCGCCCGGTGGACGAATGTGCATGCCGTCCGCTGGTTCTCCGACGGATGCGTTCGGCCCGGGCTCGAGGATGCGTCCCGTCGCGCGGTCCGCGTCTCTGACCGCGCCGTTCTCGCTGCGCAGCACGGCGCGCGCGCCGACGGGAATCAGTCCGCCCGTCACGATGCGGGTCGCCTCGCCGGGCTGTAGAGTGCGCAACGGCGACGGGCCGGACTCGATCAACAGCCATGGTGCATCGCCGGCAACAGCCCAGCCGTCCATCGCGCTTGACGCGTAGTGCGGAACGTCGCAGAGCGCGGTGATTGCGTCGGCAGAACGCCTGCCGATCGCCTGTGCCAGCGGCACGGTCTCCGAACCGAGTGGCGAGGGCAGCCGGTAAGCCAGTGAGCGCGCTGCGTGCCAGTCGGCCGAGCGCATGGGCGCGTCTGGCTCGGCGGGGATTGCGCTGGCAGCGAGTGTGCCGTCGGCGTGCCGGGTCATGGCTACTATTCGTTCGCGTCTGCAGGGTGCGCAGCGGACTGCTCCTCGCGACACACGCGCCCAGCCGTGGCGATCGCTGACTGAACGGCAGACGTTACGTCCGTGCCGGCCGCGCTCGCGAGCCCTGCGGCGTAACCGACAATGAACGTGGTCAACGGTGCGGCAGGACGGGCGACGGCATGAGCGGCCCGGCCGGCGAGGCCGAGCACGGACTGCACGTCCACGGTCAGCCCCTGCACCTCGAGCGCGTCGGTCAGTCGGGCACTCCAGGCTTCCAGCAGTTCGTCGTCATCGTGTCTATCGGGCATGGAGTGCTCCTCGGTCGTGTTCCTGTTGGTCTGTTGTTCCTGTTGGTCTGTCGTTCCTGTTGCTCTGTTGTTCCCGTCGCCCTGGCGTTCGTGTCGCCCCGCGTGTGCAGCGCTATGCCGAATCGCGCGGCGTCCGCCGGCGTATCGATGTCGTCGGTCGATCCGGTCGGCGCCGCAACGGTGACGAGGTTCAGGGCGCCGATCAGCCTGCGCATGGGCAGCCCATCGAGGTCGTTGCGAGTGCGTCGGTCGGCGGCCGCGGTATGCAACGATGACCAGCGGTAGACCGCAGTCAACGGCTGAGTGCGTTCGTCAGCATCGACGAGCATCACGCCGTCTGTGCCGTCCGAAAGCGGGAGTGCCGCAAGCAGCGACGGCACAGCTCGAGCGACCTGCGGCAGGTCGCAGGCAAGAACCAGCAGAAGCGCGGCGGCAGCGTCGGCCTGCCCTTCGGCATGCCGCGCTGCATCGTTCAGTTCCGCGTTGTCTAATGCGGCGATCCCAGCGGCAAGCCCGGCGGCGGGGCCGCCGAACGGCGGATCCTCCCGCGCGAAGACCAGTTGTCCTGGGTCGGCGTGCTCGGGCACGAGCGAGTCGCTGCCGACGATGGCGATTCGACGCGCTCCGGCGTCGATAGCAGCCGCGATCGCACGATCGAGCAGGCTGGTTCCGCGGTAGAGGAGTTGGGCCTTGTCTGCGCCGGCCAAACGGGAAGACCGCCCGCCCGCGAGCACGACCGCATCCATCCGCATGCTTCCACCTTAGTTCTGCGGCGATCCTGCCCGGCCGCGGTCGCCGGCGCCCCCAATCCTCGGTGCTGCCAATCCTCGGTGCGGGCCGGCGCGTGACGAGGTGGGTCATGCGAGATGATGGAGAAGTCGAGATCTTGCCGGGAGAGGGCTACATGACCACCGTTGCTGAGCACCAGGCCGCCGTCGAAGCGCTCCTCGAGCCGCTGGCGCTTGCCTTGCGCGACCCGCAGTCTGCCGAAAAGCTCGAACTGACCGTCGATGGCCTGATCGCGCAACCGCAGCTGTATCGGGACCGCGTTCTGGCGAGAGACGTTGCCGCGGCGCTCGCTCTTCCGCCTTTCGACAACTCGCAGATGGACGGATACGCGGTGCGCGCAGCCGAACTCGCCGGTGCGGCGCCTGAGACGTCGGTGCGTATTCGCGTCGGCATGACGATAGCGGCGGGCGACCCAGTTGGGGTTTTGGCCCCGGGTACTGCCGCGCCGATCATGACCGGTGCCCCGATTCCGGCGGGGGCGGATGCGATCGTCCCCATCGAGAGGAGCGACCCGCCTTACTTCGTTGCAGCCGACGGCAGTTCAGTCGACGGCGCTGCAGCCGACGGCACTGCCGCCGCGAGCACGCAGACCGTCGGCTTCGCAGAACAGCCCACCCCGGGAGCGTTCGTGCGCACCGTGGGCAGTGATCTGCCGGTGGGAGCAACATTGCTGGCTGCGGGTTCGCGTCTCGGTCCCGCGCAGTGGGGCGTGCTCAGCTCGGGCGGGGTCGTCACGGTGCCGGTGCGGCCACGCCTGCGCGTGCTCGTGCTCTCCACCGGCCACGAATTGAAGAAGCCGGGCGAACCACTCGAGTCTGGGCAGATCTACGACGGCAACTCGACCGTACTGGCGGTCGCGCTCGCCGAGTGCGGCGCGACCGTGCGAGCCGCCATGCTCCCCGATAATCCAGCGGATGTCGTCTCCGCGTTGGCAGCCAATGCGGCCGAGACCGACCTCGTCGTCACGACCGGTGGTGTCAGTGCCGGGGCATTCGAGGTCGTACGTGAAGCGCTCGCGCCGGCAGGCGTGGTCTTCGGCCCCGTTGCGATGCAGCCTGGCGGCCCGCAGGGTCTCGGTGTCGCACAGTTCGATGCGGCCAACGGACGCGAGGCGTTCTCGGTGCCGGTCGTTGCATTCCCCGGCAACCCGGTCAGCACGCTGGTGTCCTTTGAGATGTTCTTGAGGCCCGTGCTACGCCGGCTGGCCGGACTGCCCGAGCACCGAACGGTCGCCCGGTTGCCACTTGCGCAAGCGGTCGAGTCGATGGCTGGAAAGCATCAAGTGAGGCGCGGCATCCTGAACGCCTCTGGTGCGGTCGAATTGATCGGCGGCGCCAGTTCGCATCTGCTGCACTCCTACGCACTGTCGAGCGTTCTCGTGCACTTTCCGGTCGGTGTGACGCGCGTGGAAGCGGGCGAGCTCGTTGAAATCTGGAGGATCGATGCCTGAAGAGGCAAGCACTGACGCGCAACGCACAGGAGCGGGGCTCACCCACCTGCGAGCCGACGGCTCCGCCCACATGGTCGACGTGACGGACAAGGCGCCCACCAAACGCACGGCGCGCGCACAGGCCGTCGTAATCACCCGGCCGGATGTCGTCGCAGCAATCTCCGACGGAAGTCTGCCCAAGGGCGAAGCGATCGGCACGGCCCGCATCGCCGGCATCATGGGCGCAAAGCAGACGTCGTCGCTGATCCCGCTGTGCCATCCGCTGCCGCTGACCGAGCTCGCCGTCGACATCCAGCCGCAGGGAGATCACGTTCTGGTCATCGCGACCGCAACAACCGTCGCCGTGACCGGTGTGGAGATGGAAGCGCTGACGGCGGCGAGCATCTCCGCGTTGACCCTCTACGACATGATCAAAGCGGTTGACAACCGTGCCGTCATCACAGACATCATGGTGCTGGAAAAGCAGGGCGGCAAAAGCGGCGATTGGAGTCGCCAGTGAGGATTCAACCGTGAGGATTCAACAGTGGAGGATTCAACCGTGAGGATTCAACAGTGAGCGCCGGTACCGGGCACTGGCAGGCGGTCGTCATCGTCGCATCCACGCGGGCGGCGGCCGGTGTCTACGAGGATCGCACCGGTCCGGTGATCACCGCATGGCTGCGTGAACGTGGCTGGAACGTGGAGAATCCGATCGTCGTTGCGGATGGCCGCGCCGTGGCCGATGCGCTCGAAACGGCCGTGGCCGCCCGCCCAGCGCTGATCATCACCACCGGCGGCACCGGAATCTCACCGACCGACAGCACTCCTGAGGCGACAGCGCCGCTGCTGCAGCGCGAGATCCCCGGGTTCATGGAGGAACTGCGTCGCCGGGGTGCGGCAGTGACGCCGACCGCGATCCTGACGCGAGGGCACGCAGGCATCGCCGGCAGGAGCTTCGTCGTCAACCTGCCCGGGTCGAGCGGTGGCGTGCGGGACGGCCTTGACGTGCTCGACGGCATCCTGGATCACGTGCTAGACCAGCTCGGCGGCGGTCACGCCGGTCACGGGCGCTGATTATCTCAGCGCGGGAGTGTCATTTCTACCGGCTGGAGTGTCAACGCGTTCGGGCGCCGATCCTGCGGCGCCGCGAGATCCACGCGATCCCGGCAGCGACCAACCCGATCACGGCCGCGATCAGCACAATGTAGAAAGCGACGCTGAGGAAGCCTTCCGCCGAGTTGTGCGGATCCAGGAACGGGTAGGGGTACCAGTAGGCCTGGTGGCGGATCGGGTCTTCGGTCACTGGCGCACGCAGCATGGTGTACGCCACCCAGACCAGAGGGAAGATCAAGATCTTCAGCACGGCGCCGCCCCGCAGCGGGCTGCGGCCCGGGGCCAGCAGCCAGTCCAGCAGCAGATAGATCGGCGCAATCACGTGCAGAATCTCGTTCGACCACTGCACCGTCACACCCTGCGGCAGTTCGATGCCGCGCAGCAGCAGGTTGTACACGATGCCGGTCACGACCATATAGGTGACGACGGATGCCCGCACCAGCGTGAACCATTTCGGGTCAGCGCCCCTGCTGGTCACCAGGATCACGGCTCCGATCAGGAGCACGATAGCGGCCAGCGCGTTCGAGTCAATGGTGAAGAAGCTGAAGTAGTTGGTGATTTGTGTCGTCAAGTCGGTGACCCCGCTGCCCAGCCAGAAGCTGATGCTCGTACTGAGCTGTGCGATGATCGCAGCAATGATTGCGATCCCGGCGATCGCTCGGAGGAGCGCGAAAACGATCCTCATGCGGCATCCGCCCAGTGCGCCGGACGGTCAGCCCAGAACGGTAGTCGCGTTGCGGCGTCGCCGATCGCCGCATTCACCTGGAATTGCGTCAGATACAGGGTCTCGGAAAGGTTTGAGCCGCCGACGCGAGCGTCTCTGAAATCCGCGCCGAGCACATCCGCTCTGCTGAGATCCGTATCACGCAGGTCAGTCGCGATGAATAGCGCGCCACGGAGGTTCGCACCGCGCAGATCGATGCCCCGAGCAGAGGCCCCGATGAGGTCTGCACCGGGATGGAACTTCTTCGGCACCGGAGGTGTGCCGACGCTGTGAGCGCCGGCACGTACGAGTTCGCTACCCCGCGCGAGGACGGCGTTGACGCTCTGCCGGTGCGCAGCCACGTCAAGGGCGAGGATTGATTCTGCCGAGCCCGTGGTCAGCAGTTCGGTCGCGGTTCGCACCCGGTCGAGCTCGTCGTAAAGGGGCGCCGCCTGCGGTGCCGCCCGCGCGGCCTCGAGATACCAGAGCATCTCGTGCAACTGTCGCATGACCGGGAACACCGCGAACATAGGCCCGCGGGTCTCTGCCGCATCGCGCCAGTTGCGACCGCCGAACGTTGTCTGAGTGACTTTCTGACCGGCTCCGAAGCAGTCGAAGGTGGTGCAGCCCTTGAATCCGCGTTCCCGCAGGTTCGGGTGGATGCCGCAACGAAAGTCATCCTGCAGGTTCACGCACGGCTCGCCCGCGGGCTTGTCGTAGCCGAAGTCGGCCGATTTCGCGTAGGCCAGGGCAACACAACACAACCCAACGCACTGTGAGCAGTCTGCTTTCAACGTGCGACGACGATCTTCGTGGAGCGAGGGCGGCGTATGCGACATGTGCCCAATTCTGCCGGTTGCAGCCCGTCAGTGCGAGGAGCGGCCGGCTTCAGCGCGTCTCGGTGGTCGAGTAGCGAGGAACGAGCGTATCGAGACCTGGTAACGGGTCTCGATACGCCTGCTCGCTGCGCTCGCGGGCTACTCGACCAACGAGCTTGGTGGTCGAGTAGCGAGCGCCAGCGAGTGTATCGAGACCTCACACCACGGGTCGCGGGGTCTTGATACGCCTGCTCGCTGCGCTCGCGGGCTACTCGACCGACGAGGTGTGCTCGCGCGCTACTCGACCGACGAGGTGTGCTCGCGCGCTACTCGACCGACGGGGTGCGCACGGCGGGGGCTTCGACGAACCGGTAGTACTCGATGCCGAGGTCGGCGAATTCGGGGGTGTTCGTGGCGCCGACATGGTCGACGACGAAACCCGCCGTGGTGGGTGCTGCGACGAAGCCGGCCGTGCGACCCTCGTGCAGCGACAAATACTGCTCTTCGGTGAGATCGACCGTTGGGGCAGCCAGTGCCGTGTCGATGTTGATACGACGCGCGGCATCCCGCCAGTCGGCCGCCACTCGCATCGGCAGCGCCTCGGCAGCGTCGCCGCTGCCATAGCCGAGGGCGAGCCACTCCTGCCCGCCGACTTCGACGTCGTCTGCCTGCGCCTGCCACAAACCAGCGGCCAGCCAGGCGGGCAGCGCGGCCGTGTACAGATTGCCGAGATCGCGCATCAGGTCGGAGCCGAGCCCGAGCTTGTCGTCGACGAGACGCTTCCAGGCCTCGGTGCGCACCAGGTACTGACGCAGCTTCCGAGAAAGCGGGAACACCTCACCGGTGTCTTCGCCGATGTGCGCGTCATCGTGACGGAACGGCGACGGTGCCAGCAACTCGGCGATCAGGCCGTCCGCATCCACGCCGGCGTCTGCGCAGTAGCCGCGCAGCGTGGCCTGACCTGCTTCGCCGTCGGCGGCGAGCGCAAACAGATAGGACATCACCCAGCCGGTTGCGGGCATCCGGTGATAAGGCCGGTGCATGAATACCGCATCGACCTCGTCGAAATAGTCGACGGCGCGACCGGGGCGCTTGCCGAGCATCATCGCCATGGCATGGTGGGTCGCATCGATGTAGCAGCTGGTCGAATAGCGGCCGTTGAAGACCGGTAGATCCTGCATCTGGCCGTCGTCGCGCGGCGGCTGGCGGAAGCGGGCGAACGGTTTGCGGAAGTCGACCACCCGGTAGTCGGAATCACTGCCGGCACCCGCCAGATCGATCTCAAGCAGTTTCGCGTCACCTTCGACGAGCATCGCAACGGCGCCAGCACCCTGCGTCGGTTCGCCGCTCGACCCGATCGCATACTCTGCGACGTCGGCGCCGACCACGATGGCCTGCCGGCCCACCCCGTCCGTGGCAAGATAGCGCAGCGCGCCCTTCAGCCCGTAAACGCCGCCCAAGCAGGCCTGTTTGAACTCGGGCACCTCGCAGTCCCTGCCGAGTTCGGGCATGCCGTTCGCACGCAGTGCATCGTTGATCATGCCCTTGATGATTACCGCGCCTGCGGAGTTGTCACTAGAGGACTCCGTACCAAGCGCAAGGAAGCCGACCCGGCGCGGGTCGACGTCGTAGTCGCGGATCAGGCGCCAGACGGCGTTCGCCGCCATCGTGTAAACGCTCTGGTGGGGGCCGCGCATGCGGAACGAGCGTCCAACGACGCTGCGCACCTTGTTCCACGGCTCGTCATTCCAGCGACACCAGTCCTCCAACTGCACCCGATAAGAAGGGAGGTACAGCGACAGCCCACTAATTCCTGATGTCAACGGTTATCATTCCCGGTCTCGTGCTGGGATGCCCCCACAACGGGAGCCCAATTGCTTGGCCAATTTTAGCAATCG
The DNA here is from genome assembly GCF_030866825.1 of Rathayibacter sp. SW19. Taxonomy (NCBI): domain Bacteria; kingdom Bacillati; phylum Actinomycetota; class Actinomycetes; order Micrococcales; family Microbacteriaceae; genus Rathayibacter; species Rathayibacter soli. The sequence goes on along the minus strand of NZ_CP133020.1, from coordinate 3,333,809 downwards.
ATCAGCGCGCCCTTTGACGTCGCCGTGGTTTCGCGGCACTGATCATCGAGATTCCGCCGTGCCGCGCACCGGTCGCTAGAATTCACCGTAGGCGATCGGAGCACCTCTGTGGTCAAAACCATCGGCGGTGAGACCACCGCACACGCGCGTGCGCACAGCAATATCGCCCTGATCAAGTACTGGGGCAAGCGGGAGCGCGCCCTGAACCTCCCCGCCGTCGGGTCGATCTCGATCACGTTGGATGCGCTCAGCACCGACACGTGGGTCACGTTCGATGCGGGCGTGCCCGATCCGCGCATGCGCCGCGCCGACACGTTCATTCTCAACGGTCAGCCCGGCGAGGTCGGCGTTGACAGCAGGGTTTGGCGTGTGCTCGAGCGCGTGCGCGAACGCGCTGGACTGAACGCCAGCGCGTCGGTCAGCTCGTCGAACGACTTTCCGACGGGGGCAGGGTTGGCCTCGTCGGCATCCGGATTTGCGGCACTCGCCGTGGCCGCGTCGCACGCGGCCGGCCTGGAGTTGCACGACCGCGAACTGTCGATCCTCGCACGACAGGGGTCGGGGTCGGCGGCTCGATCGATCTTCGGCGGCTACGTCGAAATGCACGTCGGAAGCGCGGCAGACGGCTCCGATGCTTTCGCAGAACCCCTGCTGGATGCTGAAACCTGGCCGCTGAGCGTCGTCGTCGCAATTACAGACCACGCGGCAAAATCCGTGTCATCGGGCGCCGGCATGGGTGCGAGCTCTGCGACGTCGCCGTTCTTCGGCGCATGGGTCGAGCGTGCAGAAGACGATCTGGCCGGCATGCGCGCTGCGATCGCGGCTCGCGACTTCGGCGCGCTCGGCGAGCTCTCCGAGTACAGCTGCCTCAAGTTGCACGCACTCATGTTGACGACGCGCCCTGCACTCATCTACTGGAACGCCGCCACCGTTGCGGCCATGCACACCGTGCGACGGCTGCGCGCAGACGGGGTGCCGACCTACTTCACGATCGACGCAGGGCCACAGGTCAAGGCGGTCTGCGCTCCAGCGGATGCCGCGACCGTCGCCGCAGCGCTCGCGGCAGTTCCCGGTGTTGCTGACGTGCGCGTCAGCGGGCTGGGCGGCGCCGCCCAGCTGGTGGAGACATGATGACGGCCGCGACCGCAAGCGCCAGCGGCAGCGGCAGCGCCAGCGGCAGGATCACGGCATCGGCGCCGGGCAAGCTCTTTCTGCTCGGTGAATACGCCGTCTTGCATGGCGCGCCGGCGCTGTTGACGGCCGTTGATCGGCGGGCGCACGTGACTGTGACCACGGCGGATGCTGCGCCCAGCGGGGCCGCGGAACCCGAGCGTTGGCGAGTCATCGCCCCAGCAATCGGCATCGCCGGGTGTGTCTTGGAAGCCGACGGGTCGCTGCCGATCGCCCTGGACGCGGCCACCCGCGAGCGGTTGCGCGTCTTCGACGCGGTGAGACGCACTGCCGCAGCAATGGCGGTCGAGTCTCCGACCGGGTTGACGGTGACCATTGACACCGCAGCGTTCTGGCATCGGAGCCACAAGCTCGGTCTCGGCTCGAGCGCCGCTGTTGCCGCAGCGTTGACGACGGCGCTGGCTGCTGCTCACCGGTTGCGCCTGACTCCGAGCGAGCTTCTCGACTGCGCGACGACCAGCCACCGCGCGGCGCAGGGCGGCGCAGGCAGCGGCGGCGACGTCGCGGCCAGTTGCAGCGGGGGGTTGATCACATTCACCGGCACGTCGGGAGCAGCTCCTGGCGCGGAGGTGATCCGGCAACGGTGGCCGGACGACCTCGAACTGCGAGTGGTGACGACCGGAACCGGCAGTAGCAGCACCGAGCTGGTTGGACGGGTCGCGGAATACGGTCGCCGTGATCCAGCCGGCCACGCCGCCGACCTTGACCGGCTGGCCGGTCTGGCGGGCCAAGCTGCTGCGGCGCTGTCCTCGGCTGACGCATTTCTCACGCTCGCCGATCGGTATTGCGATGCTCTGATCGCGCTCGACTCGCATGCCGACGCTGGGATCATCACGGACGAGCACCTCCGGCTGCGCAGCCTGGTCGCCGCGAGCGGTGGCGTGTTCAAGACGTCTGGTGCCGGTGGCGGCGACGTCGGGCTGGTCTTCGCCAGCAGGGGCGTGAATGCGACGGCCGTCGCATCCGCTCTTCGGGAGGCGGGGATTCAGACGGTCCCGCTCGGATTCGGTGCGCCCGGAGTGCGGGTCGAGCAGTCGCCACGTGCGGACGCGCCCGCCGCCGGCTCGTTCGGCCGCGGCCGCCGCAGTGAAACGGAGGGCGCATTGTGACTGACTCCCGCATCCCGAAGTTCTACCAACTCAGCGTCGCGGAGCGGTGGCGCGTGCTCCATGAGCGCGGGATCGTCAACGACGCGGACTTCGAGGCATTGGCCGATGGCAGCTATCGACTCGACACGGAACAGGCCGATCGCCTGACCGAGAACGTCATCGGCGTGTTCTCGATGCCGCTTGGGCTCGGCCTGAACTTTCAAATCAACGGGCGGGACTACCTGGTGCCCATGGTGGTCGAGGAACCCTCGATCATTGCCGCGGTCAGTTCGGCGGCACGACTCGTTCGGCGGGCAGGCGGATTCACCAGCATCGCGCAGACACCGATGATCCTCGGGCAGGTTCAAGTGTTGAGCGTGCCCGACCCCGCGGCGGCGCGGGAGCGGCTGCTCGAACGTGCAGGCGAGATTCTCGAGCTGGCGAACCGGCAGCATCCGAACATGGTGGCACGCGGTGGAGGCGCAACCGGCATCGAGGTGCTTCTCCATGGCGCAACCGCGCATGACGGCGAATTGCTCGTCGTGCACCTGATCGTCGACAGTCGTGACGCGATGGGCGCCAACTTGGTCAACACCATGTGCGAGGCCGTCGCGCCGCTGATCGAGCAGATCAGCGGCGGGCGGGTGTTTCTGCGGATCCTGTCGAACCTTGCCGACCGTGCACTGGTGCACGCCCGAGCGGTCATTCCGGCCCAGCGATTGGAATCGGGCCAGTTCACCGGCGAACAGGTGCGCGACGGGGTTGTGCGGGCGAATGAGTTCGCCGCGATGGACCGCTATCGTGCCACCACCCACAACAAGGGCATCATGAACGGCATCGACGCCGTTGCGATCGCCACCGGCAACGATTGGCGCGCGATCGAGGCGTCCGCTCACGCATATGCGGCGCGGGGCGGGGTCTATGCGCCGCTGACCGCGTGGCAGACGGATGCCGATGGCAACCTCGTCGGGGAGCTCACGATTCCTTTGAAGGTCGGCACCGTCGGCGGGCAGGTCGAGTCGAATCCGGTCGTGCGGATCGCGAATTCGATCCTCGGGGTTGAGACTGCGGCGGAGCTCGCTGAGGTGATGGCCGCCGTCGGGCTGGCGCAGAATCTGGCGGCGCTCAAGGCGCTGTCGACCGAGGGGATCCAGCCTGGGCACATGCGGTTGCACGCGCGCAGTGTCGCGGTCGCAGCCGGTGCGACGGGAGCCCTATTCGACACGGTGGTTGACCGGCTGGTCGCCGGCGGTGACATCAAGGTGTGGAAGGCGCGGCGCATCCTCGAGGGGGTGCAGGTTGAGCGGGCGCGTGCCGAGGCGGCGAGTGCGAGTGAGAAGGGCCAGTCGGCAACGCGCGATGCGGGGTCATCGGCATCCGTTGCCGAGGTGACCGAATCGGCTTCTGGTGACGCGGAATCGGTCGCCGGCGAGACGGCAGCATCCGATCCGGGCGCGAGCGCTGCAGCAATGTCCGCAGCTGTCATGCACTCCGGTTTCGGCAAGATCATTCTGTTCGGCGAGCATGCCGTGGTCTACGGTGCGCACGCGGTTGCAGCGCCGATCGCCCTGGGGATCCACGCGCGCGCGGTGCGGCAGCGAGGCGTGGTCGAATTGTCTTTCCCCCAGGAGGAGCCCGGCTCACCGACTCCTGCCGTAGCGGAGCTGTCCTCTCGGGTACTCGCACTGGTCGCGCAGCAGTTGGGTGTTGGAGGCGAGGGCATCCGGGTCGAGGTATTCGCAGATCTGCCGCGCGCGAGCGGGCTTGGCGCATCCGCAGCGCAGGCGGTCGCGCTGATCCGCGCCGTCGCCGACTGCTGCGGAATTCCCATCGACGACGCCGCCGTGAACGCGATCGCCTTCGAGTGCGAAAGGATCGTGCATGGCACGCCATCCGGCATCGACAATACGGTCGCGACCTTCGGCAAGCCGATTCTGTTTCGGCGAGCGGATGCCGAGCGCGCGCCGCAGATCGTGCCGGTGGTGCCACCGCATCCGATTCCGGTGATCATCGGGCTGAGCGGCGTGCGTTCGCTGACGTCGCGCACCGTCGAGAACGTACGCGCGGGTCGCGACCGATGGTCATCCCTCTATGATGCAATCTTCGCGCAGATCGACACGATTGCACGTGCCGGCGCGGATGCCCTGGGTCGCGGTGACATTGCGCAGCTCGGCGATCTGATGAACATCAACCACGGGCTTCTGAACGCGCTGCAAGTTTCGAGCCCAGAACTGGAAATGCTGGTGGACGTCGCGCGGCGCGCCGGCGCGCTCGGCGCCAAACTGACCGGCGGGGGCGGGGGCGGCGCGATGATCGCGCTCGCGGAGCTGGACAATACGGCTGCGGTCGCGGCGGCGATGCGCCGGGCCGGGTTTGCGACCTTCGCTACGGAGATCCGCTAGTGGTATGTCTGCGAAATGATTAGTGTTTTGGTTGTTATTGTTGGTGGTTGGGGAGTCCGGCGCCTGCTTTGGTGATGTCCGGTGGTCAGCGTGCGATGCTGGTCGTGTTGTCGAAGTCGCAGACGGCGGCGCGTCGTGAGGCGAAACGGTCGCGTGTTTTGTAGTTGGCGGCCGATGGGGTTGCCAATTCCACGATTGCTCGGACAGTGTAGGTGGCGCCGGCCACGGTGCTCGCTTGGCGTAGCTGGTTCGAGCAGGAGGGGTTGGCGAAGTTCACGCGGGGTGCGTACTGGGCGGGGCGGTCAGCCGGTCATTCCGCGGTCGAAGATTGACGAGATCGTTGATTTGACATGGAGCTCCAAGCCCGGGGGCATACTCGGTGGTCGGTGCGGACGATGGCGGTCAGGGCAGGGGTGTCCCCGGCGCAGGTGCAACGCATTTGGGCGGTGCGCGGATTGGAACCGCACCTGGTCGACTCGTTCAAGCTCTCCAACGATCCGGCCTTCGAGGAGAATCTCATTGACGTCGTCGGCCTGTACTTGAATCCGCCGGAGCAGGCGATCATGTTGGGCATGGACGAGAAGTGCTCGATCCAGGCGTTGGATCGCACCCACCCGTCATTGCCGATGATGAAAGGGCGCGGGGCAACGATGACTCACGACTACAACCGCAATGCCACGACCACTTTGTGCTCGTGGTCGGAGATCGATTTTGCCTCGATCTCGTCACGGACAGGTGCGCTTCTAACGGCGTCCGTGGTAGGTATTGGAGGAACCATTGTGGCCGAAGTGCAATGGGTACAACTCATCATCGGGGTGCAATGGTCGCTGCTGCCCGAAAAAACCAACGCCTGACGCTCGTCTTTTGATGAAACCGACGCTGGGTGAACTACCAAAGCAGACCTGAGGTTCCCACGTCCGTTGTCGATCCATGCTAGATACTTTCGACTGTGTAGGTCACAAGTCGCCGAGCCTCGCGCGAAGCTTCTACGACATCGACGGCACCCAGATACATCATCGAATCACAGCAAGGGCGGATTGCTTGCCCGTTGGACGCACCGCATAGCAGCGGTCGTGGCGCCTCAAAGCCCATAGTTCCATTGTGCCTTCAGGAGACTGTAGATGCCATCAACTCTGAAAGGCACAGACCTTTCTGCTACCCCGTCGCGTAGATACGCTGATCTATTAGCTTGTGGCGCGGACTTGATTTGTCCGAATGGTCGTCGTTCGCCGCGGCCGCCCCTATGCTTCGACCCCTACAAGCCTTGCTCTTCCTCCTCTAATAGTGCTTGCTGGCGGCCCTCCTCGAGACCTGTCACTAGTGTTCGAGCCCACAATCTGACTGCCCGGGACTGTTTAGGTTCGCTTAGCCAGCTACGAACATCGGCGATCTGTCTTCCGAGGTGATCTGAAATGTTTCCGGTCCACATTCCGCTGATGAACTGGCCCCGCAGACGCGATTCAACTTGTGGATCGTTTCCATATTTGTCTATCAAGAAGCGGGCGACGGGGGAGAGCGGTCTGCCGCCGGGCTTTGTTACTCCGGCCAATGCACGAGCGCGTTCGACGCTTGCCCCTACCCACCGTTCTGCAATTTCCACGCTCAAGGCGTTTCCCAGCCAATTGTCGATTGACACAGAAAGCCTCCATTGGCCTTTGTCGAGCCGATCCATCAGGTCTACCCAGGCCGGCTCCCCTCCCAGCCTCACTGCATCCTGCAGGAGCCCCACTTCGGTGCTGCCCGCGAAAGCACTGAGCGCGCCTACGTCAATTAGGTCCGCAATCAGCTGTGCTACTCCCAAGGGGTTCGCCTCGACTTGCCGGGCAACCAGAACCGACCAGTCATAACTCTCGTTCCCGACGTTAGGAAATTCGGTCCTCCGCGCAACAAGCTCTGCAACAGCACGGTCGAGGTCGGGAAGTTGACCCTCTTTCCTGAACACCTGCATCGCGGCAAAGTCGATTGCAGCGTTGTAGTCCGTTTGGCTTTGAATACGCGTGTTCCACTGACTTAGATACCGAGCAGCCTCAGCCTGCTCAGCATCGTGAAGCCAGTAGGACAGAAGACGAGCAGCTTCGGCGACAGTGACTTGATTGATGTATCGCTCTACCCGCGCGATTGCTGCCGGGGTTCTTGCTCCACGGGCCGAGTATTGCAGAATGACTAAGGCTGGCAGACTAGTTTCATCAAGATACCGATCAAAGGCTTCGCTGTCGCCGGCGTCGACGAGTGAATGCAGGTAGGCGATCAAGGCTTCGCCGTTTGGCAGTCCTGCGAACTTGCCCAGCGCACGTAGCCTTATACCCCGGTCGATATCCAAGGATCCGATGGCACGACCGATTGCAAACGCCGCCGGCAGTTCCGGCGACGACTCCAGGAGTCCAACAAGCGCTTCCAGCGGATTGTGTGGATCGACCTGTTGTGCTACCTCAATCAGTTCAGGAACTACGTCGGCCGCTTCTCGGTCCCAGGTGCGGGTGTTTGCAAGAACGATGAGCCGCTCACCTGGCGTCTCGACCGGCAACAACGCTTCGAACTCAGCCAAATCGCTGGGGCGCGCGTCTTGGACGTCAGCCCGAGCAAACAATGTGCGCAACCCATCTACCTCGATACGCGTACGGGCGACGACCTCCGGAGAGAGTTGCCCAACGGCCTGACCGAGGTGACTTCGATTGATGTCGTATTCGAGAAGCCCGTGGATAGATCCGATCAAGCGCTTCTGCGCTTCTTCGGCGACGCCTGGATCGACATCCACTGTGAGATGGGCAAGTATGTCTATTGCAGAGTTTCGATATGCCCAGACTTCGGGCCAGCTATCTGGACGACCTCGGGGTTCGACCACGACGCCACCCTGAACTTCGCCCGAGATCATAATGGACTCGTGCGGGTCGAGCGCCCCACCTGCGGCCCGCGCGACTAAGAGCCGAACCCGCGGATCGCTGGACGCGGCGTACGCTTCCAAGTAGCCCATTCGCAGGGTTGGTGGCGCCGCGGTAGCGGGCAGCATGGTGCCAAAGAATTCTGTCCAAGTGCCTGAGGCATTATTGCTGTACGACTCGTTCTCGGCAATGGCGAGCCTAAGCAGTGCATCAGCGGCAGTGGAAAAGGTGCTGGAGTGCCACGCGAGCTTCTCCAGCGACCAAACCAAGTCTCGCCGTATGCCCAGAGTCCGCTGCAATTCGGCCTCCGAGGCGTCAGCTATGAGCTCGGCGAGGTGATCGGTCAGGAGTTCCGGCGAGAGCACCGCGAAGTGGACGAGCAAACTGGCGTTGTTTCCCTCGACCATCGATGAGAGTGAGTTTAACGGTCCACCGGTACCAAGGACTGCTTCCATAGCTGGGCTACCAGCCTCGAGTTCCCCGATGTCGGCGGCGCGCCTAAATAGACGCTCGGCCAGGTCAGCATCGATCGTTTGGAGCAAATCGGTGATGATTACCTCTCCGAACTGTTGCCATCCTTTGGCAGCCAAGAATATTGCCACGGGATGCGGACTCACGGTTCGGTATCTGCCTTGCCTCGACAGGAGCCCAAGTCGCTCCAATTCCACTAGAGCGCCGCGGAGGTCATCTGGCGAAAGGCCAACCCCGGCTGCGATCTTGTCGAGTTCTTCCCCGACGTCTCCGTCAACTCCAAACCTGCTAAATAGCGCGAGCGCGCAGCTGGCTAAAAAAAGTTGGCCTTCAGGAAGCTCCTGGACAAAGAACGCACGAAGGTCGTCCTCTGTAATGAACGCGCCTGCAGCGCCCGGACCGCGGTCGACGGCCACCTGCGCGAGTTTTAGTGCGTAGTCAATGTTGCCAGCCGCAATCTGAACGACTACTCGCTCGGCCTCGGGCGAGAGACTCGGGCGATTCGCGCGAAGCATTTCCTGCATCGCTTCGTCGGTGAAGTCTGACAGATCAAAGATCGGCGATCGTGTTGATCCCGCGGCCGGTTCCCCAATAGTCACAACGTGAATTCGTGAATCGACCGCGGCCAAAGCCGAGGCGAAAACTTCGTGCTCATTGCGGTCGCACTCGTCGATGACGACCACGGCAACGCGGCCCTGAGACCTAAGCTGGATAAGCACGTCAAGTGGGAAATGATCTGCTGCTGGGGAGTAAACGACAAGCGCCTCGTACGTCTGAGATCGCATCGCCTCGAGTACCATGCGGCTCTTGCCGAGTCCGCTGACTCCTTCGATACGAGAAGCAAACGAGGCGGTGGACTCAATCGAGTTTCGAAGACCCTCGATCTCAGCATCACGTCCAGGCGACGACGTCCAGGTCGTGTTATGTGGGTGTGACCCGCTCCATTCGTCGAAAGTTAGGACCCCGCGGCCAATTCCCCCAAACAGCGGGCTGGCGGCAAGGGCCGGGTACGTTTCGATCCATCGGGCGAGGGCATCAGCAGCGATGACCAGGATCTTGCTTTCAGGGTCAGCCACACCAAGTTCACGGGCTACCTCAACGAGCGCTGCCCTGCGACTAGCAATCATCTGAGAGGTCCGCGTGGCGCCCAGAACCAAGCGGTAACTCCCGCCAGCAGCCAATATCTCTTTCGCCCGGTTCGCCCCACGCAATTCTGTCTTGCATTCCGCTGGTGGTAGGTCTCCAGCCTTGAATTGCCAAGCGCTCTCTCCGGCCGGAATCCATTCCGTTCCAAGTGCGCCGTGCAAACCTGCATCGACGCCTCCGTCACCTAGATTTTCTAGATACGTTGTCTCGAGTGCCGCGCCAGCCATTCCATGAGCCGCAACCTCGGTGGCCAAAAGACGATTGATTGTTCGACCGAAGTTCGCCCCACCCAGAGCTCCGATCCTCGCAGGGTCAACTGAGAACGGGCCATACTCCGGCATCGCACTCCGTCCCATGCGGTTGAGCTTTTCTCCCGAAATTTTCGGGTCAGGTCGTTTCTGCCAGCTTTGCCGCCACTGTGTCGTGCAATGCCTTGACAACAGCTACTGGCGCTGGCTGCTCGATCGATTCGGCTCATGCCGCAGCAAGGCGACTCAAAGGCATACTCAGTTGCGGTCTCGCCAAACAAAATAACACTAGTGGTATGTCTGCGAAATGATTAGTGTTTTGGTTGTTATTGTTGGTGGTTGGGGAGTCCGGCGCCTGCTTTGGTGATGTCCGGTGGTCAGCGTGCGATGCTGGTCGTGTTGTCGAAGTCGCAGACGGCGGCGCGTCGTGAGGCGAAACGGTCGCGTGTTTTGTAGTTGGCGGCCGATGGGGTTGCCAATTCCACGATTGCTCGGACAGTGTAGGTGGCGCCGGCCACGGTGCTCGCTTGGCGTAGCTGGTTCGAGCAGGAGGGGTTGGCGAAGTTCACGCGGGGTGCGTACTGGGCGGGGCGGTCAGCCGGTCATTCCGCGGTCGAAGATTGACGAGATCGTTGATTTGACATGGAGCTCCAAGCCCGGGGGCATACTCGCTGGTCGGTGCGGACGATGGCGGTCAGGGCAGGGGTGTCCCCGGCGCAGGTGCAACGCATTTGGGCGGCGCGCGGATTGGAACCGCACCTGGTCGACTCGTTCAAGCTCTCCAACGATCCGGCCTTCGAGGAGAATCTCATTGACGTCGTCGGCCTGTACTTGAATCCGCCGGAGCAGGCGATCATGTTGGGCATGGACGAGAAGTGCTCGATCCAGGCGTTGGATCGCACCCACCCGTCATTGCCGATGATGAAAGGGCGCGGGGCAACGATGACTCACGACTACAACCGCAATGCCACGACCACTCTATTCGCGGCGTTGGAGGTGGCTGCCGAGCGTGTGACCGGTTCGTGCTTGGCCAAGCATCGTCACATTGAGTTCTTGAAGTTCTTGACAACGATCCAGAGGAACGTGCCGGTAGCGTTGGAGATCCACCTGATCCTGGAAAACTATGCCAGCCATAAGCACGCGAACGTGAAGGCTTGGCTGGCCAAACATCCGTGGTTTCGTCTGCATTTGACGCGGACATCATCGCCTTGGTTGAACCTCGTTGAGCGCTGGTTCCGCGAACTAACAGACAAAGCGTTAAGACGTGGCGGAGTTCCGTTCGGCACCCTCCCTGATCGACGCGATCGAGGACTATATGGCCGCCCACAACGGGAAGCCCAAAGCGCTCGTCTGGACCGCGAGCGCCAAGAGCATCCTAGAGAAGCTCGCCCGCAGACGCATCACCCTCCAAACCATCAACCAAACTGAGACATACCAGTAGCGCCGCCGCCGGAAAACAGGAGGTTGGCGTCACAGCAGGCCGAAATCGGCTGGTCCCGTGCGAACGCGTCAGGATGCCTGTTTTGAGGCGCGGAGCCCGCACGAGCGGCCCGGCGGCGCTCGGCGCTAGATTGGACCGGACACACATCACATTCGTGCCACTCGCTGCGGCCGAAGACGGGCGCACATGGGCTATCTCTTTCTCGGCATTGCGATCGCCGCCGAGGTCATTGCGACGACCTTCCTCAAACTCACCTCTGGCGAAGGCTTTCGATGGTGGGCATATCTCGTCGTGGTGGTCGGCTACATAGGCGCTTTCGCGAGTTTGTCCGCTTCGTTGGCGCACGGCATCCCCCTTGGAATTGCATACGCGATCTGGGCCGGAGTCGGTGTCGTGATGGTCGCGATCATCAGCTGGCTGGTTTTCCACGAAGCGATGACGCTTGCACAACTGGCGGGAATTGCACTCGTTCTTGGCGGGGTCGCCCTGCTGGAACTCGGCGGAGCGCGCTAACCCGCGCACGGACTTGATCGTTTCGCTTGACAGCCGAGCGCGATGAGGAACATGATGTTGCATATATTGAGTCATGTTGTACATGGTGCGAACTGTGTGTGATGCGAACGAAGGAGTTCGATGAGGATCTGCGCTCTCGAAGACATTCCCCTCGGCGAGGCGATGAGGGTCGATGCGGTCACTCCGCCGATCGCAATCTTCCACACTGAGGAGGACGAGTTCTTCGCCCTCGACGACACGTGTACTCATCAGAACGCGTCGCTGGCCGACGGCTGGGTCGAAGACGGCAGCGTGGAGTGTCCGTTGCACGCTTCGAGGTTCGATCTGAGAACCGGAGCAGTCGACGCTCCGCCCGCCAAGAGGCCCGTGCGTGCGCACACGGTTACGATCATCGACGGTGACGTCCACGTGTCGATCTCGGAAGCCGTACCCAACCTGCCGCCAGGCACGAGCTACTAGGGCGCGCGAAATGCGTGGCATCAAGACCGTCACGATCGTCGGCGCAGGATTGGCCGGACACGCGAGCGCCCGTGCACTACGACGGCAGGGCTTCGACGGAGCCATCACGATCATCGGCGACGAGGCGCACCGCCCTTACGATCGGCCGCCGTTGACCAAGGAATTCCTTGCGGGAGCGATCGACGAGGAGGAGCTCTCGCTCGAAGCCGAAGGGGAAGACCTTGGCGCAGACTGGCTTCTCGGAACCCGAGCAATCGGGCTCGACCCCGCCCAGCGCTTGGTCACCCTGGCCGGCGGTGCGACCCTTCGATCGGATGTCGTGATTCTCGCGACCGGCTCCTCCGCACGTACTTTCTCGGAACTGCCACCCGGTGCACATATCCTGCGCACCCTCGAGGAAGCAACCGCGCTGAAGGCTGAGCTTGTTCCGGGCGCGCGGCTTGTCGTCGTCGGTTCAGGCTTTATCGGCCTCGAAGTCGCTTCGACAGCGCGCGGCCTCGGACTCGATGTCACAGTGTTGGGGTCCTCAGACACGCCGCTGTGTCGCACGCTCGGCCATGACGTCGGCGTCGCCGTCCAGCAGCTTCAGCGCAGTCACGGAATCGTGATCAGGAACAACGCGCCGGTCGCTGCGATTCGCGGGTCCGAGCGCGTGACCGGCGTGGAGTTGGTCTCTGGTGAAGTAGTGCCGGCTGACGTGGTCGTCGTTGGAATCGGATCCATTCCTTCGGTGAGCTGGTTGGCCGGCTCAGGGCTGGAGTTGCCCGATGGCGTCGCTTGCGGCGAGTTCGGAGCGACAAGCGCACCGGGAGTCATCGCCGTCGGTGACTGCTGCGCCTGGTTCGATCCGATCCGGGGCCGCCACCACAGAGTGGCGCACTGGACCGACTCTCGGGAACGCCCGGTCGCGGCTGTTCACGCCTTGCTCACCGGGCAGCCGCCCGCCCGCCCGTTGCGGCCAAGCTACGTGTGGTCGGATCAGTGCGGCTCGAGGATCCAATTCGCGGGCCGGCTTCTGGGTGGAGAAGAGCCCGTCACCGAGGCGGGCAGCCTGGAGAGCGGCGATCTGTTCCAAGTCTTCCGGCGCGCCGGCGAGCCGGTGGCGGTTGTCGGGATCAACCAACAGCATCTTGTTGCGACGTGGACGAAACGCCTCGCGGCTGCAGCAGCACGAACCCAGCGTATGCCTGAGCAAGCTCTGGCATGAACCGGCAGGAAAGGGAGAGGCTGCCCGCCTCTCCGGCACGACTGAACAGGAGCAGGACCTACCATGATCATTGAACAAATCGAGGAGCCGCTTGCCGGCTCGCTGATGCCGACGTTGCCGGGATCCGCATACTCGGACCCTGAAGTCTTCGCGATGGAGCAGGAAAAACTGTTCGAGAAGTGCTGGTTCTGCGTGGTCAGAAGCAGCGAGGTCGCAAAGCCCGGCGCATTCAAGACCGTTCAGGTCGGCCGCGAGCGACTCATCGTGAGCCGCAATCGCAAAGGCGAGGCCAGGGCGTTCTACAACGTGTGTCGCCACCGTGGCAAGCAGGTGCTCCTTGGTGAAAGTGAGGATGCTCAGCGGTCATTCCAGTGCGGATATCACGCTTGGACCTACGATCTCGACGGCAAGCTCATCGCTGCCCCGAACCTCACAGACATGCCGGACATCGATCGACACGAACGAGGGCTGATCCCGGTTCATGTGCGCGAGTGGCTGGGCTACATCTGGGTCTGCCTCGCCGACGAGCCTCCCTCGTTCGAAGAGACCGTGCTCGGCGAGGTTGTCACCAGGCTCGGTGAGGTCTCAAACTTGGACCACTACCAGGTCGAGAGCCTGTCCGTCGGCAAGCGGATCACCTACGATGTCGCAGCGAACTGGAAGCTGATCATCGAGAACTTCATGGAGTGCTATCACTGCGCAACCATCCACCCGGAACTGACCGAAGTGCTGCCCGAGTTCGCCAACGGGCTTTCCGCGCAATACTACGTGAACCATGGCGCCGAGTTCGGCGAAGACATCCAGGGATTCACGGTCGACGGGTCTGCCGGCGTAGATCTGCTGCCGGGCGTCGCCGAGGATCAAGCGCGCCGGTACTACGCCATTACGATCAAACCGCAGGTCTTCATCAACATGGTGCCGGACCACATCATCTTCCACAGGATGTTCCCGATGGCTGCTGATCGCACGGTGATCGAATGCGATTGGCTGTACCTGCCGAGTGTTGTAGAAAGTGGCGTGGACCTCACCAAGTCCGTCGAGCTGTTCGATCGGGTCAACCGTCAGGACTTCAAAGCCTGCCAGGAGACCCAGCCGGCGATGTCATCGCGGATCTATGAAAATGGCGGCGTGCTGGTTCCGGCCGAGCACCACATTGGCATCTTCCACGAGTGGCATCGGAACCTCATGGCGTCATGACGGGTCGCTGTGGGTCAGCGCAGGTAACCCATTCGCGCGCTGATTTCCGTGGCGGCTGCCATCACAGTGGCCGCCATCGCAGGGGCGGCCACCGTGATGGCGGCACCCCCGTTCGCCGCCATCGTGCTGGCGGTGCGTTCCCGAGGTTGTTGGGGTTGCATCCGGTAGCTCGGACCCGAAACGGAAAGTGCCGCGACAACAACACCGCCGACACCGCGGATCGGTGCCGCAATGGCATCCAGGCCGACCTCGAGTTCGCTGTGACTTGTGGCGAATCCGTCCGCGACGGCATTGGCCAGTTCGTTCACGAGCACGTCTGGGTCGGTGATGGTGTCCTGCGTGAACGAAGCCAGGGGCCCGCTCAGCAGGTCCGACTTGAACGCCTCCGGCTGCCAAGCGAGCAATATCTTGCCGGAACTGGTGGCATGCAGCGGTGTGGAACGACCGATCCAATTGTTGACGGTTACAGCGCCTTTGCCATCGGCCTGATACACGTTGACGGCGAAGTCGTCTTGAAGGATGGCAATATTCACCGTCTCACCGAGGTCGGCGGCGAGTCGGTCGCAGATCTCTGCACCCTGCACGGTGACCTCGAGTCGCGAATGGATGGAACTGGCAAGGCGCAGCACGGTGGGTCCAAGCCGATAGCGTCCTCGAGCTCCTGCAATGTCCACCACCCCGCGAAGCCTCAGCACGGCGAGCAACCGAGACACCGTCGATCGGTGCACTCCGAGTTCGACCGCGACTTCAGAGACACTCGCCTCGCCGTGCCTGGCGATGATCTCCAGAACTGTTACGGCTCGATCGACGGACTGTGCGCCGGTTACATCGCTGTTCTCGTTGCTCATGGTGCGCCTAACCTACATTCGATGTGCCACCCTACGCCACAAGGAAGACTCGACTGATGATCACAACAACCTTTGACTACGTCATCGTGGGCGGTGGCAGCGCCGGCTGCGTGCTGGCCGACCGGCTCAGCGCCGACGGCACTCGGAGCGTACTCGTTTTGGAAGCGGGTCGCAGCGACTACCCGTGGGATCTGTTCATCCAGATGCCGGCGGCACTGATGTTCCCGAGCGGGAATCCGTTCTACGACTGGCGTTACGAGTCCGACCCGGAACCGCACATGAACGGCCGCAGGATTGCACACGCGCGCGGCAAAGTTCTTGGAGGATCGAGTTCGATCAACGGCATGATCTTCCAGCGCGGCAACCCGCTGGACTTCGAGCGATGGGGCGCAGATCCAGGTATGGAGAGTTGGTCGTTCGCGAATTGCCTGCCCTATTTTCGTCGAATGGAGAACGCTCTGGCGGCCGACCGCGACGACGAATTGCGCGGCAAGGGTGGACCACTCGTGCTCGAGCGAGGGCCCGCGACCAATCCACTGTTCGGGGCGTTCTTCGACGCCGCCGTCGAGGCGGGCTATCCACGCACGGATGACGTCAACGGCTACCGGCAAGAGGGTTTCGCTGCATTCGACCGCAATGTGCACAACGGCAGGCGTCTGTCCGCGGCACGCGCATATCTCCGGCCGAATCGGCATCGCCCGAACCTGACCGTTCGAACTCGGGCTCTGGTCACCGAGATCACGTTTTCCGGCACCCGGGCGACCGGTGTGCGCTTTCGGCACCGCAACCAGACCGAGCACGTCGCCGCTGGAGAGGTCATCCTGTGCGGTGGCGCGATCAACACGCCGCAACTGCTGCAACTCTCCGGAGTCGGCAACGCTGCTGAGCTCGCCAAGCTCGGCATCCGCTCTGTTGTCGATTTGCCGGGCGTCGGCGAGAACCTGCAGGATCACCTCGAGGTGTACATTCAGCACGCCTGCCTGGAGCCGGTCACCATGCAGCCCTACCTGGCGAAATGGCGCTACCCCATGATCGGTCTTCAATGGATGCTGCTGCGGAACGGACCCGCTGCATCCAACCACTTCGAGGGCGGCGGTTTCGTTCGGTCGAACGACGAGGTCGCCTACCCGAATCTGATGTTCCACTTTCTGCCGATCTCCGTTCGCTACGACGGCAGCGGGATGGATCGCAACCACGGGTATCAGGTGCACGTCGGCCCGATGTACTCGGACGCCAGAGGCTCTGTGAGGGTTACGTCGCGCAATCCGCGCAAGCATCCGTCGATCCGGTTCAACTATCTGTCCACTGATCAGGATCGACGCGAATGGGTCGAGGCGGTGCGGGTCGCCAGGGACATCCTCGGCCAACCCGCGATGAATCCGTACAACGGAGGCGAGACGTCCCCCGGCGCAGCCGTTGCGACAGACCAGGAAATCCTTGACTGGGTGGCACGGGATGCCGAGACGGCGCTTCACCCGTCGTGCACCGCGAAGATGGGACCGTCCAGCGATCCGATGGCGGTCGTAGATCCGCTGTCGATGCGAGTGCACGGTGCGGAAGGGTTGCGAGTCGTCGACGCGTCGGCCATGCCGTACATCACGAACGGCAACATCTACGCACCGGTGATGATGCTGGCAGAGAAGGCCTCGGACATGATTCTCGGGCGTGCGCCGCTGTCTCCAAGTGCCGCGCCGTTCTACCGGCGCTAGCGCGGCATCCGAAATCGCGGGCATTGCCGACTTTGCCGCATTGCTTGACATCGTTGCCGCTTCCGCCAGAGAATGTTGCAGACACAGCGACGTGATGCGGAATATGCAACAGTTCGAATTTTTCCGGCATATCGCTTGCCTGAGGCGCTTCCACAGCAACGCTCAGCGATGAAACACCAGGCTGAGCAAAACCCGAAGGACGTAGAACGTGAGTAGTTTGTCACCCGCACCCGCCAACGCTGAAGCGGAACTCAGCGTCGGAGGTCTCTACATCGGGGGCCAGTGGGTGACATCGGCAGGCGGCGGAGTCACGGAGATCCGTTGTCCGGCAGACGGCACCCCCGTCGCCACTGTGGTTCGCGGCAGCCGAGCGGACGCCGAGCGAGCGATAGCGGCGGCGAGGGCAGCGTTCGACAACGGAGTGTGGGCATCCGTCAGCGAGAAAGAGCGCGGTGCTCTGCTTCATCGCGTTGCCGAACTGCTGGCTCGGGACAAGCAGGTGTACGCGCGGGCAGAATCATTGGACACCGGCAAGCGACTGGTCGAGTCCGAATACGACATGGACGACATCATCGCCTGCTTCCGGTATTTCGGCGATGTTGCAGGCACGGACGCAGGTCGGGTTGTCGAGACCGGTAACCCGGATGCGATCAGCAGGATCGTGTATGCCCCCGTGGGGGTCTGCTCCTTGATCACGCCGTGGAACTATCCACTGTTGCAGGTGTCGTGGAAGGTCGCGCCGGCTCTGCTGGCGGGAAACACGTTCGTGCTGAAACCGAGCGAGTTGACGCCGTCGACGGCGATCCTCTTGATGAACACGCTCACAGAGGCCGGTCTGCCGGCAGGCGTGGCCAACCTGGTCACCGGCACCGGAGTCGAGGTTGGTTCGGTACTCACTTCGGATCCACGGGTCGACCTGGTCTCGTTCACCGGCGGCTTGAATACCGGCAAAACGATTATGGCGGCGGGAGCCGCGACGGTGAAGCGGGTCGCGCTGGAACTCGGCGGGAAGAATCCGAATATCGTCTTCGCGGATGCCGATTTCGAGACCGTCGTGGATCACATACTGACCGCTGTTTTTCTGCATTCCGGCCAGGTCTGCTCGGCTGGTGCCCGGCTCTTGATCGCGGAAGAAACGCACGATGACGTGCTGAACGAGGTCGTGCGCCGTGCAGGTCGCATTCGCTTGGGTGGCCCGTTCGACCAGACTGCAGAGGCCGGTCCGTTGATCTCAAACGAGCATCGGCAGAAGGTGCACGCGTACGTGCAGCGCGGCGTCGCAGAAGGAGCAATTCTGCGCTGCGGCGGTATCGTTCCCGACGATCCGGCACTGGCCGGTGGTTTTTTCTACCCACCGACGGTGCTCGACGGCTGCGATGCGGGCATGTCCGTGACCCGAGACGAATCCTTCGGTCCCGTGCTCACCGTCGAGACCTTCCGCAGCGAGGCAGAGGCTGTGCGCCTCGCGAATGACACCGACTATGGGCTCGCCGGCGCGGTGTGGACCTCGGATGCGTCGCGAGCGCAGCGCGTGGCGGGCGCGCTTCGTTGTGGGACGGTCTGGATCAACGATTACCACCCCTACGTGCCGCAGGCGGAGTGGGGCGGCTTCGGACAGTCCGGCAACGGCCGCGAACTCGGGCCATCCGGATTAGCCGAATATCGCGAGACGAAACACATTTGGCAGAACATCAACCCCAAACCGCAGCGGTGGTTTGACGGGTGAGCTCGGCGAGTGACACAAACAGTCCGTAACGCGCGCCTTCGATGACGTAGACCTTCGATAGCGCAGACCTTCGATGACGCAGGGAACGATGATGAGCACAATTGCACCGGCAGCAACAGCGACGGAGAGCGATGCTGCGTCGGAAGGCGCAGACTTCTCCATCAAGAACCTGTGGAAAGTCTTCGGCTCCGATGCGGCGAAGATCGCTGCCGACAGCTCACTGGCAGAACTGAGCGCAGCGGACATCCTGGAGAAGACCGGTTGCGTAGCAGCCGTGCGCAACGTCAGCTTCGACGTCGGGCGAGGCGAAGTGTTCGTGATCATGGGGCTTTCCGGATCGGGCAAATCGACGCTGGTCCGGTGCTTCACACGGTTGATCGAGCCGACCTCAGGTCAAGTTCTCATGGGTGGCCGGGACGTCCTCGGGCTCGGCACCAAGGACTTGCGCGACGTGCGGCGCCGCAAGGTCTCGATGGTTTTTCAGCACTTCGGTTTGCTCCCTTTTCGCTCCGTGATAGACAATGTGTCATTCGGCTTGGAGGTGCGGGGGATCGCCAAGGCAGCCCGCCGTGCCCGTGCGCATGAGGTGATCGAGCTCGTCGGGTTGCATGGTTACGAGGAGCGTTTTCCCGATCAGCTTTCTGGCGGCATGCAGCAGCGCGTCGGGTTGGCCAGGGCGCTTGCGTCCGACCCGGACGTCTTGCTGTTCGATGAGCCCTTCTCCGCGCTGGACCCGTTGATTCGGCGCGACATGCAGGCTGAGGTCATCCGGCTGCACCGCGACATGGGCAAGACCATGGTCTTCGTCACCCATGATTTGTCTGAGGCGCTCAAGCTCGGCGATCGCATTCTGATCATGGGGCACGGGGAATTGGTTCAAATCGGCACCGGTGACGAGTTGGTCGGGGCACCGGCCAACGACTACGTCGCGGACTTCGTCTCTGATGTTTCGCGAGCGCAAGTGCTCACCGTCAAGTGGGTGGTCCAACCGGTCCCAGACGGGCTCCCAGGTGATGGACCGAGCGTCGCGTCGGACACCGTGATCGTCGACGCGATCCCAGCGGTGCTCGGCTCGCCGATTCCGGTGCGCGTCGTCCAGAACGGCACGGTGATCGGCGTCGTCGATCGTGACGCGGTTCTGCGCGAAGTCGCCGGAGTGAAAAGCTTCTAATGTCGGCGAGTGAAATCGTGTCGGATAGCGCGATCAAACCACAACAGCGCGGCAAGCTACCTCGCTGGGTGATCATCGTCGCGATCGTGGTCGTGGTGTGGCTGATCGCGTGGCGTGTGTTCAACAACATGTTGAACTTGCCATTGCAGACCGCGCAATCGACACCCTTCCAATTGTGGCTGAACGAAGTCAACGCCTGGGTCGGGAACAACCGCGACAGCAGCCCGCTTTTCGTGTACTTCTTCGACGCGATCCGCGATACCGTCGGCTGGGTCGCTTCGGTGTTCACGCAACTCTTCGTTCAAACCAATGTCGGATTACAGCTCCCACAGATTGGCTGGCTCGGCGTCGTCGCGCTCGTCACCTGGCTTGCATGGCTGCTCGGAAACTACAAGGTCGCCATCCTCACGGCGGTCGGGTTCCTGATGCTTGGGCTACTCGGACTGTGGACCGAGTCGATGGCGACGCTCGCTCTGACCTTCGCCGCTGTGTTCTTCTCCCTTTTGATCGGGATACCCGTCGGCATCGCTGCAGGGCTCAGTACGCGCGTTGAGCGATGGGTCACGCCGGTACTCGACTTCATGCAGATCCTGCCGTCATTCGTTTACCTCGCGCCTTTGGCCCTGTTATTCTCGATCGGCCCTGCGTCTGCGGTGATCGCAACCGTCATTTACGCGGCGCCGCCGGTGACGCGGTTGACGGCCCACGGCATCCGGACCGTGCCACCAACGATTGCGGAAGCCGCAGACTCACTCGGCATCGGGCGGTCTCAGCGACTCTGGACTGTTCTGCTGCCCCTGGCGCGCCGGTCAATCGTGATCGGTATCAACCAGACGGTGATGGCCGCGCTGTCAATGGTCACCATTGCGGCGCTGATCGCGGCACCCGGCTTGGGCCAACCGGTGTTGCAGGGCCTTCAGTCCCTCAACGTCGGAATTGCGTTCGTTGCGGGCCTTGCGATCGTCATCATGGCCATTGTGCTCGACCGGGTGACAACCGCAACGGGTACCCGGGCCGAGGTTGCCGCACGCAGCGCCAACCCTGCACGCAAACGTGCTCGCCGGATCGGGCTCGTCATTGGCCTGGTCATCACGCTGATCGCAATATATCTGTCGCGCACCTTTCTGTGGGCAGCGCAATTCCCGGCCGGGGTTGACATCGGAGGATGGCTCAGCGACGCGGTCAACTCTTTCAGCAACTGGCTGCAGAGTACGTTTGCATTAGTCACGATCGGCCTCAATCAGGGCTTTACCGTTTGGATCTTGAACCCGTTCCAGGCCATGCTGACCCAAACACCGTTTGTGATCGTGATACTGGTCATCCTCACCATTGCACTGGTGTTCGGCGGGATCAAAGCGGCCGCTGTTTCGGCGGCCTGCCTTGCCGTGATCGTCGCAGTCGGGCTGTGGGAAGACTCCATGATCACGCTTGCTTCAACGATCATCGCCACGATCGCCACCATGATTCTCGGGATCGTGGTCGGGGTGGCAATGGGGCGGTCAGCGCGGATCGATCGGTTCATCCGCCCAGGCCTCGACGCAGCCCAGACAATGCCGTCGTTCGTTTACCTTGTGCCGTTCCTCGGGCTTTTCGGCGCGTCACGGTTCACCGCCATCGTTGCCGCAGTGATCTACGCAGCACCCGTCGCGATCAAGATCATCGCCGACGGTGTCGTGGCGGTCTCGAAAGAGACCGTGGAAGCGGCAGAGTCCACCGGCACCAGCCCATGGCAGACCATCACCAAGGTGCAGCTTCCGATGTCCAAGACGTCTCTCATGCTCGCCACGAATCAAGGCCTCATCTATGTTCTGGCCATGGTTGTTATCGGCGGCCTCGTCGGTGCCGGCGCCCTCGGCTACGACGTTGTGGCGGGCTTTGTCCAACTCCCGCTGTTCGGCAAGGGTCTTGCCGCCGGCATCGCAATCGTGATGCTCGGCATCATGCTCGACCGCATCACGCAAGCAGCGGCAAAGAGGAATGCCCGGGTGCCCGCCGCTGCGGGTGACACTCCGGTGGAAAGACGCACTCAACGCACCAAGAAAGGAATAAACCATGGCACGCAACAACGTGAGCCGGAAGCGCTACCTCAGTAGCGCAGCCGTGCTGACAACAGCCCTGCTGCTGATCACCGGGTGTAGTAGCTCGCTGAATACCGGCGGTGGCTCAACCGCTGCCGCATCGAAATGCGGCAACGTCAACCTCGCAATGAGCGACTGGGTCGGTTACACGGCAGACGCTGCCGTATATACCTATGTCGCGCAAACGCGGCTGGGATGCACGATCAAGCAGTTGCCTCTCGCCGAGCAGGTTGGCTGGCAAGGTCTCGGAGACGGAACTGTCGACGCGATCATCGAAAACTGGGGTCACGAAGACCTGGCGAAGAAGTACATCACCGATCAGAAAGTCGCCGTGGACGCCGGCTTGACCGGAAACATCGGAAAGATCGGCTGGTTCGTTCCGCCGTGGTTGGCAAAGGCGCACCCCGATATTCTCGATTGGAAGAACCTGAACAAGTACGCGGAGAACTTCAAGACGCCGGAATCCGGCGGGCAGGGCCAGTTCCTCGACGGTGATCCCTCGTTCGTCACAAACGACGCGGCGCTCATGACGAACTTGAAGCTCAACTTCAAAGTGGTGTACTCCGGCTCGGAGGCCGCACTGATTCAGGCGTTCCGTTCTGCGGAGACGAACAAGACGTGGATGATCGGTTACTTCTACTCACCGCAGTGGTTCCTCTCCGAGGTGCCCTTGAAGAATGTGAAGCTTCCTGCATACACAGCCGGCTGTGATGCCGTCGCTGCCGCAGTCGCCTGCGACTATCCGACGGACCCGCTGAACAAGATCATGTCGGTGAAGCTGGAGAAGAATAACAAGCCGGCAGCCAACCTGTTGAAGAACTTCCACTGGACCAACGATGACCAGAACCTGGTTGCGAAGTACATCACGGCAGACAAGATGACGCCGGCGGCTGCCGCTAAGAAATGGGTTGACGCTAACAAGAGCAAGGTCGACGCCTGGCTGAAGTAGGGCGCTTGCTCAGGTAGGACACCTGGTTCAGAAGATCCGGCAGCAGCCCGGATCCGATCGGCCAATCATCACAGTACGCGCCGGGCACTCGGGGAACCGGGTGCCCGGCTCTCAAGAGAAAGTGCGTTGCGAAGCGAAATGGTCACATCAACGGCTCAGCCGAGAGTAATAGTCATCGGAGGCGGTGTGGTCGGCGCCGCGCTGGCGGACGAGATCACCGCGAAGGGCTGGAGCGACGTCACTGTGGTGGATGCTGGGCCGTTGCCGGAAGCGGGCGGCTCGAGTTCGCACGCGCCGGGGGTCGTGTTTCAAACCAACGGGTCACAGGTGATGACACAGCTGGCGAAGTACACCGTCGACAAGCTGGGCGGCTTGCAGTGGAACGGTCAGCCGTGCTTCCTGCCTGTCGGCGGCCTGGAAATTGCGACGACGCCGGAACGGGCCAAAGAACTGCAACGGCGCCTGGGCTTCGCCCAGGCCTGGGGTCTGACGGGCGCCAGGCTGATGGACGCCTCAGAAGCTGCTGCGACCTGGGATCTGCTGGACCCGACTGTCGTACAAGCCGGGCTCTATGTGCCAGGAGACGGTATCGCCAAATCGGTTCGCGGTATCGCGGCCCAGCTGGATCGGGCGGTGTCTCGTGGTGCTCGGGTGCTGGACCATCACGAAGTGCTCGGGGTGACGACCTCGGGTGGCAAGGTGACCGGTATCGACACCGACCGGGGACACCTGGACGCAGACATCGTGGTCTGCTGCGCGGGTATTTGGGGGCCGAAGATTGCCGCGCTGGTCGACCAGCGACTCGCCTTGACGCCGCTGGCGCACCAGCACACCTGGACGAAACCGCTCGCTGCACTGTCCAACCGAGGCAGCGCCGAGGCAATATTGCCTGTGCTGCGTCATCAGGACGCCGACCTTTACTACCGGCAGAATTTCCAAGGCCTCGGGATCGGCTCGTATCGTCACCGGCCGATGCCGGTGGCCGTGGACGAGCTGACGCACTGGTCGGATGTGGAGCGCGCCGGATCGATGCCATCGGTGCTGCCGTTCACGCCGGAGGACTTCGAGTTCGCGCTGACCGAAAGCGCGCGCATCCTGCCGGCAACAAGGGGAGCGGAGTTGGAGGGCGAGATCAACGGCGTGTTCTCCTTCACGGTTGACAACATGCCGCTGCTCGGGCCGCACCCGAGCCTCGACGGCTTCTGGTTCGCTGAGGCGGTCTGGGTCACGCATTCGGCTGGAGTCGGCCGAGCGATGGCCGAATGGATCGTCGACGGGCAGTGCACGTCCTTTGACCTGCACGCGTGTGACATCAACAGATTCGAGAAGTTCCAGCTCGGGCCGACCTACGTTGAGGCCACTGATAGTCAGAACTTCGTTGAGGTATACGACATCCTGCACCCGCTGCAACCCAAGGAGCACTCCCGGCCACTTCGCACCACACCGTTCTATCCGCGCCAGCAGGAGCTGGGCGCGGTCTTCTTGGAGGCCAACGGGTGGGAGCGCCCGCAGTGGTACGCGGCGAACGATGGGTTGGTTTGCAGCGACCGGAACACCGGCTGGAATATCCCAAGGCCGGACGAGTGGGCGGCGCGCTTCTGGTCGCCAACCGTCGCCGCCGAGGCGGCCATCACTCGAACGGATGTCGCCATCTACGACATGACCGCGCTCAAGCGACTCGAGGTGACCGGCCCCGGTGCGACGGCCTTCTTGCAGGAGCTGGTCACTGGCAACGTCGACCGGGCCATCGGCTCTGTCACGTACTGCTTGATGCTCGATCAGAACGGGCACATCCACTCGGACGTGACCGTCGCGCGGCTCGGGGAGGAGTTCTATCAGGTCGGAGCGAACGGTGCGATCGATGAGGATTGGATGCGCCGGCGGCTGCCCGCGGCAAGCGCGGTGCAGGTGAGAGACAGCACGCCGGGCACGTGCTGCATCGGCATCTGGGGTCCGAAGGCGCGTGCGGTGGTGCAGTCTCTGACGGACACCGACTTCTCGCATCAAGGATTTGGATACTTCAAGGCCAAGACCGGCTATCTCGGCCTGGTCGAGGTGACGGCGCTGCGACTGTCTTATGTCGGTGAGTTGGGTTGGGAGTTGTATTGCACCGCCGACCTTGGTCTGACCCTCTGGGACACCCTGATGAGCGCAGGAGCGGAACACGGCATCATCGCGGCCGGCAGGGGCGCGTTCAATGCATTGCGCCTTGAGAAGGGCTACCGTTCGTTCGGCGCGGATATGAACAACGACCACACGCCCGCCGAAGCGGGGCTCGAGTTCGCGGTGCGGATGAACAAGCCGTCATTCCTCGGCCGAGATGCGCTGGTTGACGCGCCCGCGCCCGAACGGAGACTCAGCCTTCTTCTCATCGACGACCCGAACGGCGTTGTAGTCGGGTCAGAGCCTGTGTTCCACGGTGACCGCGTCGTGGGCTACGTGACCTCCGCCGGATACGGGTATACGCTCGGCACGCCGCTGGCCTACGCCTGGCTGCCGGCCGAACACGCCGTGCCTGGTACCCACGTCGAGATCGGGTATTTCGGCAGGCGCATACCGGCGACGGTGGCGGTCGAGCCGGCGTTCGACCCGGAGGGCGCTCGACTGCGTTGTTGAACCTAGCCGTGCGGAATGCTCAGAGCACGTCGCGGATGGTCGCCCCGAAGTTGATCACGTGCTCCAGCGCGAGCCGCTCGGCCCGTGCTTCGTCGCCGTCGGCAATCGCCTCCAAGAGTTGTGCGTGCTCGGCAATGTGTCCTGTGACGGTTGGCACTTTGTCGAGCACCAGGCACCAGATCCGGGTGGCGAGGTTGTCGTAGCGCACCAGAACGTCTTCGAGGTGCCGGTTGGCGGCTGCACGGTAGATCAGGCGGTGAACGGTGATGTCATAGCGCATCAGTTCACGCTGATCGCCGGTGGCTGCCGATGCGATGGAGGATATTGTTCCAGCGACCTCGCGCAGCTGTCTGCGCATCGATGGTGTGGACATCTTGGCTGCGCGGCGGGCAGCGAGGGGTTCCAGGAGTTCGCGGATCTCAGACACGTCTGCCAACTCTGTGATGTCGACGGTGGTGGCGAACGTGCCGCGCCGGGCGTATGAGACGACCAGGTGGTCGCTTTCCAACCGCTTGAGTGCTTCACGCACAGGGGTGCGGCCCATCTGCAATTCCCCCGCCAGGAGTCCATCGTTGATGGGGTCGCCCGGCCGGATGTCGAGCATGATCAGCTTGTCGCGGAGTTGCTGGTACGCGGCATCCGCCAAAGAAAGCGATGGTGACTCAGTGCCCGGAAGATCTGTGGTCAGACTCACGATCGAACTCCTTCGCCTCGTCGTTCGAGCGAATTCCCCCGGACGATTGACTTGATACAACATTCACCCTAACATGGAGACACTGCTGATATATCAGATTATTGAGGGCGAAATATCACGCACTCGAAGGGGAAATCTATGGTTGACGTGCTTCCCGAGCATCCTGACTTTCTCTGGCGCAACCCGGACCCCAAGCGCTCCTATGATGCCGTCATCGTCGGCGGTGGCGGTCACGGTCTGACGACCGCATACTATCTGGCCAAGAACCATGGCATGACGAATATCGCCATTCTCGAGCGCGGCTGGCTGGCGGGCGGCAACATGGCACGCAACACGACGATCATTCGGTCGAACTACCTGTGGGACGAGAGCGCGGCGATCTACGAGTTCGCACTCAAACTGTGGGAGAAGCTGCCGGAAGAGCTCGAATACGACTTCCTGTTCAGCCAGCGCGGAGTGCTGAACCTGGCGCACACGCTGTCTGATGTACGGGAAAGTGTGCGACGGGTCAGCGCCAACAAGCTCAACGGGATCGACGCCGAGTGGCTGGACGTCGACCAGGTTCGCGAGGTGTGCCCGATCCTGAACACCTCCGACAACATCCGTTACCCCGTGCTCGGTGGCACCTATCAGCCGCGAGGCGGCATCGCCAAACACGACCACGTTGCCTGGGCGTTCGCGCGCAAGGCCGATGAAATGGGCGTGGACATCATCCAGAACTGCGAAGTCACCGGCTTCGTCAAAGACGGCAACCGCGTCGTCGGCGTTGAGACCACCCGAGGGCGGATCAATACGGGCAGGGTCGGCCTGGCGGCCGCGGGGCACAGCAGCGTGCTTGCAGAAAAAGCCGGCTTCCGGCTGCCGATCCAATCGCATCCCTTGCAGGCTCTGGTCTCTGAACTGAACGAGCAGGTGCACCCGACCGTGGTGATGTCGAACCACGTGCACGTCTACGTGTCGCAGGCGCACAAGGGCGAACTGGTGATGGGGGCCGGCATCGATTCGTTCAACGGTTACGGGCAACGCGGCTCGTTCCATGTGATCGAGAGCCAGATGGCGGCAGCGGTCGAACTCTTTCCGATCTTCGCGCGCGCCCACGTGTTGCGCACCTGGGGCGGCATCGTGGATGTGACCCCGGATGCCTCGCCGGTGATCAGCAAGACACCCGTCGAGAACCTGTTTGTGAATTGCGGCTGGGGCACGGGCGGATTCAAGGCGACACCGGCGGCCGGCTGGACCTTCGCCCACACCATCGCCACCGGCGAACCGCACCCGCTGAACCGGGCGTACGGGTTGGAGCGATTCGTCTCCGGCGCCCTCATCGACGAACACGGCGCTGCTGCCGTGGCTCACTAGGAGAATCACCATGCTTCTGATCACGTGCCCGTACTGCGGCCCCCGTGACGAAACCGAATATCACTACGGCGGGCAGGCGCACATCCCGTTTCCCGCGGCAGAGGACGAGCTGTCCGACACGCAGTGGGCAGAGTACCTGTTCTATCGAGACAACCCGATGGGGCCGTTTGCCGAGCGCTGGGTGCACTCGGCGGGCTGCAGACGTTGGTTCAACGTTGTGCGCGACACCGTGACCTACGAGATCCTCGCCGTTTACCCGATGGGGCAGGACCGACCGGCGCTCGAAACCGGCGGGGGCATCCGATGAGCCCGGAGCAGACAGGGGCAGAGCAGGCCGACGCGGACCAGGCAGACGCGGACCAGCCGAACATCGGGCCGAGGCGGTTGCAGACCGGCGGCAGAATCGACCGCAGCACGCAGCTGAGGTTCACGGTCGATGGGCGGCCGTTCAGCGGGCATCCCGGCGACACCGTTGCGTCTGCGCTGCTGGCAAACGGGGTGATTTCCGTCGGGGATTCGATCTATCTCGGGCGACCGCGCGGCATTGTGGCGGCCGGCGTCGAGGAGCCGAACGCCATGATCAGGGTCAACGGTCGTTGTGCGGAATCAATGCTTCCCGCGCCCACCGTTGAACTGTTCGACGGGTTGGAAGCCGAGACGCTTTCTGGAGTTGGTCGACTGGATCCCGCAGAGGACGAGTCGATCTACGACAAGAAGTACGTTCACACCGATGTTCTGGTGATCGGTGCGGGCCCAACCGGTTTGTCGGCAGCGCGTACCGCTGCCCGCAGTGGAGCGCGCGTGATCGTCATCGATGAGCAGGCCGAGTTCGGCGGCGCGCTGTTGTCTTCGAGATCAGAGACGATCGACGGCGTGCCTGCGTCCGAATGGGTTGACGAAGCCGTGCAGGAACTGACCGCGAATTCAGAGTGCACTCTGCTGAGCCGGACGACCGTGTTCGGCAGCTACGACAGCAACTATTTGATCGCCCTCCAGCGCCGCACCGACCATCTCGGCGAAGCGGCTCCACAGAACGTGTCGCGTCAGAGGATCTGGCACATCCGCGCCCGGCAGGTGATCGTGGCCACCGGGGCGCATGAGCGTCCACTGGTCTTCGCGAACAATGACCTGCCCGGGATTATGCTCGCCTCTGCCGTGCGCACCTACCTGAACCGCTATGGGGTGACCGCAGGCTCTCGCGTGGTCATTTCGACCACCAACGATTGCGCATACGATCTCGCGTCAGACCTGAGGCATGCCGGAGTCGACGTGGTCGCCATCGCGGACACGCGCTCAAAGCTTTCCATTCGGGCTGCCGAGGTCGCTGCCGCCTCCACCCGCGTGTACACGGGCAGTGTCGTGGTTGCGGGCGTCGGTGAAAAGCGGTTGGCCGGTGTGCTCATCGGGGGCCTGAACGCAGACAACACGCTGGACGGTGTGGTGGAAACGGTGGAGTGCGACGTGCTGGCGGTCTCCGGCGGCTACAGCCCTGTTGTCCACTTGCACAGTCAGCGGCAGGGCAAGCTGCGGTGGGACGATGAGCTCGCGGCTTTCGTACCGGATGGCGCGGTCCGCGATCAGCAGGTGGTCGGGGCCGCCCACGGCGACTATGCGCTGGCCGACTGCCTGACCCGTGGTGCGGCCGCCGGTTTCGAGGCAGCGGCCGCTGCGGGATTCGCAGCGCCCGCCGCGTCTGCATCCGCTGCATCCGCGCCGCAAGCGTCAGTCTCTGGAGCATCGGCAGTTGCCATCACAGCAGCGCGGCCGATCTGGCTTGTGCCTGGGCTGACCGGCAAGGCACAGGACTGGGTCACCCACTTCGTCGATCTGCAGCGTGACTCGACGGTCGCAGACGTGGCTCGCGCCACGCACGCCGGAATGCGCAGCGTCGAGCATGTCAAACGCTATACCTCTATTAGTACGGCCAACGATCAGGGGAAGACCTCCGCCGTCAATACGATCGGAGTTATCGCCGACCTGTTGGGCGGCCGGTCGTTGGGCGAGATCGGAACGACGACGTACCGTGCCCCGTATACCCCGGTAGCGTTGGTCGCGTTGGCGGGCCGGCAGCGCGGCGAACTCTATGATCCCGCGCGGCAGACGTCGATTCATTCGTGGCACGTCGAGCACGGTGCCGTGTTCGACAACGTCGGACAATGGAAGCGGCCTCGGTTCTACCCGCAGCCCGGTGAGGACATGGCTGCCGCCGTCGCTCGCGAATGTCGCGCCGCTCGCGAGGGCGTTGCGTTCATGGACGGCACCACACTCGGCAAGATCGAGATCCGCGGTGCGGACGCCGGCGAATTCTTGAACCGCATCTACACCAACGCGTTCAAGAAGCTGGCGATCGGCTCTGTGCGCTACGGCGTGATGTGCCAGCCGGACGGAATGATCTTCGATGACGGCACAACCCTGCGTCTTGCCGAGAACTGCTACTTCATGACGACGACCACGGGAGGTGCGGCAAAGGTCCTCGACTGGTTGGAGGAGTGGTCGCAGACGGAGTGGCCCGAACTCGACGTCTACTTCACGTCTGCCACGGAACAGTGGACCACGATTCCGGTGGTCGGACCGCTGGCTCGCAACGTGATCGCGAAGATGGCTCCTGAGTTGGATGTCTCTGCCGAAGCGTTCCCGTTCATGACCTTCCGATCCACGGTGCTGGCCTCCGGAGTTCCGGCGCGCATCTGCCGGATCTCCTTTTCCGGTGAGCTCGCGTTCGAGATCAACGTCTCCGCCTGGTACGGGCGGGCCGTCTGGGAGGACGTCGCCGATGCAGGCGCCGAATTCGACATCACCCCGTATGGCACGGAGACCATGGACGTGCTCCGTGCCGAGAAGGGTTTCGTCATCGTCGGCCAGGACACGGACGGTACGACCACTCCACAGGATGCCGGCATGGGTTGGGTGGTCTCCAAAGTCAAGGATTTCGTCGGCCGACGCTCATTCAGCCGACCGGACACGGCCCGTGAAGATCGCAAACACCTGGTCTCTGTACTGCCGGTGGACCGCACAACTCTGCTGCCGGAAGGTACACAACTCGTTGCACTCGGGGCAGCGATCACACCCGACGCCGGGCCGGTCCCGATGGAAGGATTCGTAACGTCGAGCTATCGGAGCGTCGCGCTCGGTCGCACGTTCGGCCTGGCACTGATCAAGAACGGGCGAAACCGAATCGGCGAGCGCCTGCTCTCACCCGTCGGCGATGCGCTGGTGGAAGTCGAAGTCGCGCCCACCGTGCTCTTCGACCCGGAAGGAAAGAGACGAGATGGTTGAGCCGACCGCGATGATCAGGCCGGATATGGCCCGCAGCCCTCTTGTGCACCTGCAGTCTGCGATGGCGGGCGCGACAGTTCAGGGCCCCCGTGGTGTTTCGCTGCGCGAGATCCCCTTTGCGACCATGATCTCCGTGCGTATCGCCCCAGGAACACCGCAGGCCACGCGCCTGGCGGGCGTGCTTGGCGCTGAAATCCCGACCGCATGCGGGCGCGTGAGCGCCGGGTCAGTGAACCATGTTCTGTGGCTTGGCCCCGATGAATTCCTGGTGTTCAGCGAGCAAGACGCCACGCAACTGACGCAACTACTCACAGATGCGCTCGGTGAATCTCCGGCCCTCGTAGTGGATCTGTCTGCCAACCGCACGACGT
This sequence comes from Rathayibacter sp. SW19, assembly GCF_030866825.1. Taxonomy (NCBI): domain Bacteria; kingdom Bacillati; phylum Actinomycetota; class Actinomycetes; order Micrococcales; family Microbacteriaceae; genus Rathayibacter; species Rathayibacter soli. The sequence continues at coordinate 3,302,773 of NZ_CP133020.1, read as the reverse complement.
TGGAGTTGAGTGGGCCAAGCGCCCGGGATGTGTTGGAAAAGGGTTGCAGCATCGACCTGCATCCGCGCGCCTTCGCGGCCGGGATGGCCGTGGTCACCATGGTCGGTGCTGCACCGGTGATCCTGTGGCAAACCGACGACACACCCACCTACCGTTTGCTCCCGCGAGCCTCGTTCGCCGACTACACGGCACGGTGGTTGCTGGACGCGATGGCCGAATTCGCCGAGCCGGAGGTGGCGTGAACCATGACCATCACCTATCGCCAGCCCGGCGCGACGGATTCCGAGCCCACCATCGAGCATGTGTTGACGCTGGACTGTCCAGAGGCGCCTGGCATCGTCCGCGCTGTTTCTGCGTATCTTTTCGATCACGGTTGCGACATCATCGACAACAAGCAGTTCGGCGATCGCCGGGCCGGGCACTTCTTCATGCGCGTGCACATCATCAGCGACGGTGACGAATCGACGACGGATGTCTTGCGCAGCGGTTTCGGCCCCGTTGCCGAGCAGTTCTCGATGCGGTGGAACCTGGAGAGGCAAGGCACGAAGCGACGGGTTCTCATCATGGTCTCAAAGTACGGGCACTGCCTGAACGACCTCCTGTTCCGTGCACGTAGCGGTGATCTGCCTATCGAGGTCGTTGCGGTCGTGTCGAATCATCGCGATCATGAGGGCTTGGTTCAGTGGTACGGCATCCCGTTCTTCCATGTGGCCGTGACAGCCGAGACCAAGCCCGAGGCCGAGCGTCGACTGCTGGAACTGATCGAAAGCTTCAACGTCGAACTCATCGTGCTGGCCCGCTACATGCAGGTGCTCAGCGACACGCTGTGCGCGGAACTGGCCGGCAAATGCATCAACATCCACCATTCCTTCCTGCCGAGTTTCAAAGGCGCCAGGCCATACGCTCAAGCCTACGAACGCGGAGTGAAGTTGGTCGGCGCGAGCGCGCACTATGTCACAGGCGATCTCGACGAAGGCCCGATCATCGCCCAGCAGGTGATTCCGGTGGATCACACCCTGGAGCCGAACGGCATTGCCGAGGTCGGCCGAGATGCCGAAACGGCCGCGCTGACCATGGCCGTGCGGTGGCACTGCGAGGGCCGAGTGATTACTCAGGGCCGTCGCACCGTCGTGCTGCGCTGAGCCCGCGACCGCTTGCCACCCGCTGAGGTGCACGACATAATAGTTGTATGACTGATACGTCTGTTACCGATAAATGGTATATCACGGAAAATGCGCGAACGCAGGACTACGTGACACCCGCGGTTCCGCGAGAGATCACGGACTTTCACGTGCAGTTGCCTGGGTATCAGTCGACCGAATTGCGAGAATGCCCCGAGCTCGCAGCGGGCCTCGGCGTCGGTCGCGTCTTCGTCAAGGAGGAAGCTGAACGCTTCGGTCTGCCGTCCTTCAAGATGGTCGGCGCATCCTGGGCGGTCTATCAGACACTGGTCGCCCGCACGGAAGATCCGGATCGCGGGTGGACGTTCGACGAGCTTGCAACGCGATTCGGCGGGGATGCCGGCTTGACGTTGGTCTGCGCGACGGACGGCAATCACGGGCGGGCCGTTGCCCACATGGCCAGGCTGCTGCGGCTGGACGCCCATATCTTCGTGCCGGCACAGATCGGTCAACGGGCAAAAGACGGGATCCTCGGGGAAGGCGCGACGCTGACCGAGTGCGATGCGCCATATGACGATGTGGTCGCTCAGGCGCGAGCAGCTGCCGCTGCCGATCCGCAAGCAATCTTGGTTCAAGACACAGCCTGGGATGGCTATGAGCAAATTCCCGCCTGGATCGTCGACGGATATTCCACGATCTTCCGCGAGATCGACGCACAGCTGGCCGACGTCGGTGTGGCGGGGCCGGATGTCGTCGTCACGCCGTGCGGCGTTGGTTCCCTGATTCAGGCCTGTGCCGCGCACTACCGCGGCACAGACCGCGGAGCGAATGCGACTCGGCCGACGCTGATCAGCGTTGAACCCCGGGACGCCGCCTGTCTGATTGAATCCTTGAGTGCGGGGCATCCGGTTGCGGTCGCAACAGGGCAGACACGGATGGCCGGCATGAACTGCGGCACGGTGTCCACCATTGCCTGGCCGATTCTGAAGCAGAGTATCGACATCGCTGTAGCCGTCACCGACGAGGAAGATGAGCAGGCCGTGCACGATCTCGAACGTCTCGGTGTCGACTCCGGGCCGTGTGGCGCCGCTGCGCTGGCCGGTCTCAGGGTTGCGCTCGGCAATGCTGCGATCCGCGCGAGACTGGGCGACATCAGCGGCAAGGTCATCGTGCTGCTCAGTACGGAAAGCCGTACGGCCAACCCTCTGGTCCAATAGCGGCTGACCCAAGGGCACCGCTCCCGTACACTGGACAGATCGAAAGGGAGTAGCTCCCACCGTCCGCACAGCGGGCGTAACGACGCGTCGACATACTGGCCTCCTCGGATAGGCGGCCCGGTGCGCCACCCGCGCAGCGGGCGAGCGAGACTTTCGGTCAGAAGATTCTGATCGAGGTTCCGTGATCATCCGGGCCGAGGCCGGAAGTTGCCAAGGAGCCGCGATGACTCAGCCGACAACACCACCAGACTCAACACCACCAGACCCAACACCACAAGGCTCAACGCCGAGCCCCGCTCGCACGCCCGCCGACATCCGTCGCTGGCGGCAATATCTGGCCAACGAGCGGGCAGAAGCGGCCGTTTACCGTGACCTTGCCTCGCGACGCCACGGTGAAGAGCGAGAAATCCTGCTTGCGCTTGCGGATGCCGAAACCCGGCATGAACAGCACTGGCTGACCCTGCTCGGTGCGGATGCGGGAAAAGCGCCCCGTGGTGACATTCGCACCCGGCTGATCGGCTTTCTCGCCCGCCGGTTCGGCTCCGTGTTCGTGCTCGCTCTCGCACAACGGGCGGAGTCCCGGTCGCCGTACCGAAACGATGCCGACGCAACGCAGGCGATGGCCGCAGACGAGCAGATTCACGAAGAGGTCGTGCGAGGGCTCGCCGCGCGCGGCCGCAACCGTCTCTCCGGCACGTTCCGCGCCGCAGTTTTCGGCATGAATGACGGACTGGTCAGCAACCTGTCGCTTGTGCTCGGCTTCGCAGCGGCCGGCGCTGCCAATCAGGTCGTGCTGCTGGCGGGCGTCGCCGGGCTGCTCGCGGGCGCGCTGTCGATGGGGGCGGGGGAGTACGTCTCGGTGCGGTCGCAGCGCGAGTTGCTCGAAGCATCCGCACCCAGCCCGCACACGCAAGGCGCACTGCCGCACCTCGACCTCGACGCAAACGAGCTCGCCCTCATGTACCGCGCACGCGGCATGGCCCCAGACGACGCCAAGACGCACGCGACCGAAGTCCTTCGGGCTGTGGCAGACGGTCGGTCCGCAACCGCCGTCGAAACGCCCGATGAGCATGAGGCGCTCGGCACCGGCCTTCAGGCCGCCGTCTCCAGCTTCCTCTTCTTCGCGTCGGGCGCATTGCTGCCCGTTCTGCCTTACCTCTTCGGACTACAGGGCACTGCGGCGGTGCTGACTGCCGCGGGGGTCGTCGGCGTTGCGCTTCTGGCGACCGGAGCGATCGTCGGCCTGCTCTCCGGTGCGCCGCCGCTGAAACGCGCCTTGCGGCAACTGGCAATCGGCTACGGTGCCGCAGCAGCAACCTACATTCTCGGGTTGATCTTCGGCACAACCGGACTGTAGCGATTCCGCTTGCCCAGGCGGAGCGGATGCCGCCACTCGGCTGCCAGTTCTGAGTTGCGCCTATTCTGGCGGCGCGCCCGGATCGCGACCCTCGCGCAACGCGGTCTTGCGCGCCTGCCGCTTCGCCTCCGCGACCGCGGCGACTTCGGGCGTCGGCGCCGTGCCGCCCAGGTGGGCGGGCTGCCACCACTGGCCGGCGCCGCCGCGGGGATAGCGACGCTGCAGTCCGTCGAGCAGCGACTGCAGTGTGTGCCGCAACTGCACGGTGGCCGAGCCGACGTCATCCGTCGACTGCACCGTGATCGGCTTGCCGATCGATACGCCGATGGGTGCTCGCCGCGCCTCGCGCAGCCGTGATTTGTGGTTCTTGGTCCTCAGCAGCTGGCCACCCCAGATGGCGATCGGCACAACGGGAACGCCGGCCTCTGCCGCCATTCTGATCGCGCCGGACTTCAGGTCACGCACAGTGAATGAGGCGCTAACGCCCGCTTCGGGAAAGATCCCGAGGAGTTCGCCGGAGCGCAGCGCATCGACGGCTTCCGCGTACGCTGCCTTGCCTGCCTGCATGTCCACCGAAATGTGCCGCATGCCGCGCAGCAACCAGCCGATGACGGGTTTGTCGAATGCGCCCTTCTGTGCAAGAAAACGGATGCGACGCCGGTTCTGTTTCCAGATCACCCACTCGGTCAGCGCGAAGTCCAGGTATCCGAAATGAGTGATCGCCAGCACGGCCCCACCGTAGTCCGGAAGATTCTCCCGCCCGGCGACCATCGGCTTGAGTGCCAGAACGCCGCCGAAATACAAGCGACCGATGGCGATTGCCGACGCGTATACCGGTTCCCGCTTCACCGGTCGAGGCTTGGCCGGGTCCGGTTTGGTAGCGCTCATGGTCAAACCCTATCCGGGCAGTCTGCAGTATTGCTGCCGTTGTGCGCCAACGTCGCACTGCCATCGGCCGGGATGCGGGCATGCCCGGCAGACGGGCGATGCGGGTCTACCGCCTCTTGCCGCCGATTCCGTAATACGCCATTCCCCACTTCACGGCTCTCTGGAGGTTTGGCAGCGTCTTGGCCGCCAGCGCGTCTACCGCCTCCGCGATGTCACGCTGCGGCCGCGGAAGACTGGCGATGTACGCAAAGACCGGCTTGTCTCCGACAGCCGCCTTCGCAGGGCTTGCCTTGCCGGTCATGGCCTCGGGCAACGACGTGGGCACACAGCAACTTCCGTCGCCCCGGCTGAACCATTCGCAGTCCGCGTGTCACGTGTGTCGTTCTCACTACTGCTCATTTCTTATCCCTCCTCGCTGAGGTAGGGGAGTCGTCGCTCGAACCGAATGAGGCCCCCGTCCGCAGTGCGCTCGAGGGTAGCGAGTTCGGTGGTCATCAGTTCTCCTTCGTGTTTTTGTGGATTTCGGGGGAAGTGCGTTCCAGGTGCCGTTCACGTGCGTTCAGACGGCCTGACCACTCCGCGCGGTAGGGCTCGAGCCAGGCGTCAAGATCGTGAAGCGGCATATCGTTCAGAATTGGTTGTGTCGAGAATTCTTGTGGTTCATTATTTCTCGTCTCGACGAGGGGTGGCGCCGAGAAGTGCGTCAGACGAGCATGTCCAACAGGTGTGCAAAGACGCTCCGCTGATATTCTGGCATTCCTGGCTCATGCGGGTCGTTTGGGTGCGCCTCAACTGGGACAAATGCCCGCCGGTTTCCGCAGAGCACGGTCTTCGGGTCGGCTCACGATAAGGAAATAAATGAACCTATGGATGCGACAAACGAGCCTCTAACCACGTCTGCAGCTGCCGCCGAGCCGCATGTGCGCGACCGCGCGCGTGTCATGCTCTACGTTGTACTGCTCGTCGGCGTGCTCGTCGTGAATGTGGTCGTGTTCGCGTGGGGCATGGTGGCTGGATGGTGGCAGCCGCACGCGACTAGCTTGCAGTTCATCGCGGCGATTTCCCAGCTGAACATCTTGTTCGCGGTTCTGCCGCGCCAGCACTGGATGGTGAACTTCATCTCCTGGGCGGCGACGCGGCCACCGTCGTCGTGGCCGTTGCGGTTACGTTGGCGGTTCGCGCAGTACTATCACGTCGGCGGCCTGCATGTCGGCGGCGCCCTGTCCGGCACGGCCTGGTACGTGCTCTACGTTGTGCTCCTGGCCCCCGCATGGGCCAACGGGGAATTGGGCTACGACGATTTCTCGGTGGGTTTCGCGCTGGCGATCGCGGTCCTGTTGCTCGCCATCTGCGTTCTGGCGACGCCCGGGTTGCGTACCCGACACCATGACCTGTTCGAGGCGTCCCATCGTTTCGGCACCTGGACGGTGTTCCTGTTTTCGTGGATCAACGCGCTGCTCCTTGCGCAACTGCAAACCCCGGCGCGCACCTTCGGCGAGGCGTTGTTCACCTCGCCGATCTTCTGGATGCTCGTGGCGTCGACCGTGCTCGCGGCATGGCCGTGGCTGTTGCTGCGGAGGGTGGCAATCACGGTCGAACACCCCTCTCGTCACGCGGCAATCGTGCGGCTGGATCACGGATCCGTTCCGCCGGTGGGTACGACGCGTGCGATCAGTCGGCATCCGTTGTTCGGCTGGCACCCGTTCGCGTGCGTGCCGGCAGTATCCGGAGACTCCGGTTATCGCATGGTGGTATCGCGGGCGGGCGGATGGACCTCGCAGTTCATCGATCAGCCCCCGACGCACGTGTGGGTCCGAGGCATTCCCACCGCCGGGGTCGCGAATGCGAAGCGGCTTTTCTCCCGGGTACTGTACGTGGTCACCGGAAGCGGTATCGGTCCCGTGCTGGGGCATCTCCTGACCGACACGCAGGGTGCCCGACTGGTGTGGGTCACCAAGGCCCCGCGAGAGACCTACGGCGATGGACTCCTCCACGAGGTGACCACCGCGCAACCCGAAGCGGTGATCTGGAACACCTCCGAGCAGGGCAAACCCGATGTGTTCACGCTGTCCTACGACGCGTATGTCATCTCCGGGGCGGATGCCGTGATCTGCGTCGCGAACAAGTCCGTCACCGACCGAGTCGTCGGCGAGTTCGAACGTCGCGGCATCCCCGCATTCGGTCCAATCTGGGACTCCTGAACTCCAGGCACGTGCTTAGAACGGCACTAGCGCACATCATGATGCGCGACATGCAGGCCGGAATTTGCATGGTTGCGCCCCTGAAGTCGCTTGGGAAAGGCGCTCCCCGGGACCACTCGGCGACCTAACTAGGGCAAGTCGCGCAATCGACCTTTCGTTCCGCACTTGCGGAACTATGATGGACACTGTGACGCATTATCGGATCAGCGAGGCCGCAGAGCTCCTCGGAGTGAGTGACGATACGGTTCGGCGCTGGGTGAGCGACGGCATCCTGCGCGCCACGAAGGATGATGCCGGTCGCCAGGTCGTCGACGGTGCCGCGCTGGCCGCGCATGCGCAGCAGATCGCGGTGGCAGCCGACGATACGAGCGGCGTGCGCCGCAGTGCACGCAACCATCTCGTCGGGCTCGTCACCGGAATCGTCATGGACGCCGTCATGGCCCAGGTTGAGCTGCAGTGCGGGCCGCACCGGGTCGTCTCGCTGATGTCGAGCGAGGCAGTGCGCGACCTTGGCCTCGAGGTCGGGTCCCGCGCCGTCGCCGTGATCAAGGCGACGATGGTGGTCGTTGAGACCGAGGGGCAGAGCACCCAGAGGCAGAGCGCTCAAAAGGAGAGCACAGAATGATCGGTCAATGTGCACGAGTACTCGTCGCCGTTGCGGGTGTCGCGCTGATGGCCGGCTGTGCCTCCGGTCAGAGCGGTTCTGGCCAGAGCGGTTCCGGTCAGAGCGGTTCTGAACAGGCCTCGACCGCGACGGGCTCATCCAGCTCGGACACCCTCAGCGGCGACCTGACGATCTACGCGGCCGCGTCTCTGACCGCGTCATTCAACGATCTGGCTGCGGAATTCGAAAAGGCTCACCCGGCTGTGACGGTGAAACCGATCGACTATGACGGCTCGTCCACCCTGGCGACCCAATTGGTTCAGGGCGCGCCGGCAGACGTCTTCGCCTCGGCCGACCAGGCGAACATGGACAAGGTAGCCACCCCCGGCCTGATCGACGGAACGTCCACCGTGTTCGCCAGCAACACCCTTGAGATCGTCGTGCAGCCGGGCAATCCCAAGAAGATCACCGGTCTCGCGGATCTCGCGAAATCCGACCTGCAGGTGGTGTTGTGCGCCCCACAGGTGCCGTGCGGCACCGCATCGCACAAGCTGCTCGACGCCGATAGTGTGACCGTCAAGCCGGTCAGCGAGGAGCAGAATGTCACAGCGGTGCTCACCAAAGTGGAATCCGGGAACGCGGATGCCGGGCTTGTCTACGTCACGGATGTCAGGGCAGCAGGCTCCGCCGTGTCCGGAGTGACAATTCCGGATGCGGACAAGGCCGTGAACCTGTATCCGATCGCCACTCTGAAAGCAGCCCCGAATGCTCGTGCCGCGGCCGCGTTCCTGAAATTCGTGCTGTCGAAGGACGGGCAGAAAGTGCTCGCTTCCTACGGCTTCGCGAAGCCGTGACGAGCGTGCGCGCATGAGAGGCGCGCAATCGTGACGGGCAGAGTTCCCCGGCTCCTGTACATACCGGCCATTATCGGTCTGACGCTGCTGATCCTGCCGATCATCGGGTTGCTGTTCCGGCTCGACTGGGCGACGGTGCCGCAGGCGATCACATCCCCGGCTGCGCGTGACGCGCTGTCGCTGTCGCTGCGCACCGCGACCATCGCGACGATCATCTGTTTTGTGATCGGAGTTCCGCTCGCGCTCGTCATCGCCCGCAGCCGCACTCGAGTGGCCGGCGTGTTGCGCGCACTGACGACGTTGCCCTTGGTGCTACCGCCGCTCGTCGGCGGCATCGCATTGCTCTACCTGCTGGGTCGCACCGGGTTGATCGGGGCATCGCTGGAGGGCTTTGGCATCCGCATCCCGTTCACGACCGCTGCCGTGGTGATCGCACAGTCATTCGTCGCACTGCCGTTCCTCGTGATCTCGGTGGAGGGCGCACTTCGAACGGCCGGTACGCGGTACGAGGCGGTCGCCGCGACCCTCGGGGCTGGGCGCTGGATCACCTTTCGGCGCATCACGCTGCCGCTGGTCGCCCCCGGACTGATCGCCGGAACCGTGCTCTGCTTCGCACGCGCTCTCGGCGAGTTCGGCGCGACCGCACTGTTCGCCGGCAACGCCGAGGGTGTGACGCGCACCATGCCGCTTGCGATCTACACCGCGTTCAACGGAGCCGGCGTGAGCCAAGACTCCGCGATCGCTCTGTCCCTGCTGCTCGTCGTCGTGGCGATCGTGATCCTGCTCGTGATGCGCAGCTGGAGAGCGGATGTGCCGCGATGAGCATCGGGACCGCGCTCGCAGAGCAACGCGCGCCCGCACTACAGACCGACATCGTCGTCACCCGCGGCAGCTTCACACTTGACGTTGCGCTGACCGTCGCCGATGGCGAGATCGTGGCGCTGCTCGGCCCGAACGGTGCCGGCAAATCCACTTTGCTCGCCGCGCTGAGCGGACTGATCGCGCCAGCCTCTGGCACGGTCACCGTCGCCGGGCGAACGGTCACGAGAAGGACGACGACCGACCGAGCTCACGCAGACAGCGCGGCATCGATTCGCCGCGTTGCCGTACCGCCGGAGCGGCGCAGGATCGGGCTGCTCAGCCAAGAGCCGCTACTGTTTCCGCACCTCAGCGCTCTGGAGAACGTGGCATTCGGGCGGCGTGTGCAGGGCATGCCACGCCACGAGGCGCTACGAGATGCCGCGGAGTGGCTCGCCGCGGTCGACCTCGCCGAGTTCGGAACCCGCAAACCGGCCGCGCTCTCCGGCGGCCAACAGCAGCGCGTGGCGATCGCGCGTGCTCTGGCAGCCCGCCCTGATGTTCTGCTTCTGGACGAGCCGCTCGCGGCACTTGACGTGCAAACCGCGGCCCACGTGCGGCGGCTGCTCGCCGAGCGATTGCGGGCATCGGGCACCACGACGATTCTCGTCACCCACGATGTGCTCGACGCCATCGTTCTGGCCGACCGCTGCGCAATACTGCACGACGGCCGCATCATCGACGACGGGCCGAAGTCTCGCGTTCTCGGGCACCCGAAGAACCAGTTCATCGCGGCGCTCGCCGGGGTCAATCTGGTCACCGGCGTCTCGGACGGTGCCGACGGGGTGCGCCGCCCAGACGGCAGCGTCCTGCGGGGGCAACTGATTGCAGACGGCCCCATTGCGGCGGGCGATCCGGTGTCGGCCGTGTTCGCTCCGTCCGCCATGCGCGTGCGCGCCGCGGCCCTTCCAACTTCCGGCACAGGCCTCGCCGATCAACAGCCCAATCAACTCATCGTCACGATTGCTGGGCTCGAGCCGGCGGCGGCCGGCGTGCGCGTTCGGTTGGTCGAGGATCCCGACCTGATCGTCGAGCTGTCACCGGCGAGCGCCGTGGCGCTCGAATTGAGTGCCGGCGTGCGACTGAACGCGTCGATCGATCCGGACGCCGTGAACATCCGCCCGATCGGGCCCGACATACACGCAACCCGCAGCTGAGCTCAGGCCGCCATACGACTCGTCGAAGGGGGGCGAGCGGAGTCGTATGGCGGCGGTTGCGAACCGTCAGGCCGCGCTTGTTGCGCTGTCAGTTGGCCGCGAGGCTCGCTGTCACGCTGATCGCGGTGCCCGCGAACAGGCGTGAGATCGGGCAGAGAGCGGATGCCTCGGCCACGATCGATTGGAACGTCGCGTCGTCCACCCCCGGCACGACCGCCGCGACGGTGATGTTAGACGAAACGATGGTCGGAACGCCATCGACGGCATCGAGCGTAACCGTCGAGGATACGGTCAGCTTCGTCGGCGTGAGCTTGTGCTCGCCGAGTGTCAGAGACAGCGCCATCGAGTAGCAGGACGAGTGGGCCGCGGCCGCGAGCTCCTCCGGGGAGGTCTTGCCGCCTGGTTGCTCCGTGCGCGCAACCCAGGTGACCGGCAACTCGCCGAGGCCCCCCGTTGCGCCGGTAATGACGCCGCTTCCGGCGGCGAGAGACCCGGTCCAGACGGTTTCAGCCGTGCGTGCTGCGATGCTCATAACGCCCACTTTCTTTTAGAGGAATTGTCTGCTCTAAAACTACCAGAATTGACCTCGCGCTGGCTATGCTCAAACCATGGACACCGCTTCAGAATCGGTTACCCCCGACCGCCCTGCCCCCCTCCCCGCCGACGCCCCGCGTAACCCGCGGTCGCGTTCACCGCGGAGCTTCCGTCACGAGTTGACAGAGGGCGAAGATGTAATCAATCCGGAGACATTCGCCGGATCTATTTCCCAGGATCGAGGCATTGCTCCGCGACTGCGCGTCGGTCGAAGCAAGTGGTTCAATCTGCTCTGGCTGATCCCGATCGGCCTCGTTCTGCTGATCATCGGCATCGCGGTCGCGAAGGGCATCAGGGAGTTGCCCGGTGTCGAAGCGTTCATGAAACAGTACCCGGGCACGTCAGAGCTACCCGCGGATGCTCCGGTCGGCTTCCCGGCGTGGCTGGGCTGGCAGCACTTCCTGAACATGTTCTTCATGATCTTCATCATCCGTTCCGGAGTGCAGATCCTCACAGACCACCCGCGCCTGTACTGGACGCGGCATTCGACTCCGGGCAAGGACTGGTTCCGCGTGCAACGACCGGTGCCGACCGACCCGCTCTGGACGGCGAAGAAAGACTCGATCAGCCTGCCGCAACAGGTCGGCCTGCCCGGCCTTCGGCACTCGATCGGCCTGGCGCGCTGGTGGCACCTCGGCATCGACACCCTGTGGCTGGCCAACGGCATCATCTTCTTCATCCTGCTGTTCACCACCGGGCAGTGGATGCGTTTGGTTCCGTTGCACTGGGACGTCATCCCGAACGCGATCTCGGTCGCCATCCAGTACCTTTCCTTGGACTGGCCCTTGGAGACAGGATGGACCAACTACAACAGCCTGCAGTTGATCGCCTACTTCGTCACGGTGTTCATCGCTGCGCCGCTCGCGCTGATCACCGGGCTCGGCATGTCACCTGCGCTGTCGACGCGGTTCCGCAAGATCAGCTCGGTGTTCAGCATCCAGACCGCGCGATCCCTGCACTTTCTCGTGCTGTGTTGGTTCCTGATCTTCATCGTCGTGCACGTCACGCTCGTGCTGACCACCGGGGCCCTGCAGAATCTGAACCACATGTACGCGAGCCGCAACGACCAATCCTGGGTCGGGTTCTGGATCTTCGCAGCGTCGATGGTCGTGATCATCGTCGGCTGGGTGGCTGCGACCCCGCTCACCCTGCGTTACCCGCGCAAGGTGCAGAGCATCGGCTACGCCCTGATCGGACCGGCACAGCGTCTGTTCGAGCACGTCGACTCGAAACCGGGGCAATACACCGAGAAGGACATCTCGCCCTACCTGTGGCACAACGGCCACTACCCCGATTCGGCGGAGTACAAGTCGCTGCGCGAGAACGACTTCGTCGACTACAAACTGGTCATCAACGGTCTTGTCGACAACCCGGTCGAACTCGACCTGCAACAGCTACGCGGCATGGCGTTCCATGAGCAGATCACGCAGCACTTCTGCATTCAGGGTTGGTCAGGCGTTGCCAAGTGGGGTGGAGTGTCGATGCAGTCGATCCTCGACCTGGTGAAACCGTCGGCGAACGCGAAGTGGGTGGTGTTCTACTCGTTCGGCGACGGGCCGGACAAGGGCATCTACTACGACGCGCACCCGATCGAGCAGATGAGCTACCAGCTGACAATGCTGGCGTTCGACATGAACGGCGAACCGCTCTCGTTCGGGCACGGCGCACCATTGCGCCTGCGCAACGAAGTGCAGCTCGGCTTCAAGATGGTCAAGTGGATCAAGGGCATCGAGTTCGTCGAGCACTACTCGGAGGTCGGCGGGGGTTACGGTGGATACAACCAAGACCACGAATTCTTCGGGTATCGCCAATCCATCTAGGCGCCCGACCGCATTCTGATTGACCCGGACAGAGAGAAACACGAGGCACATGTCATGACCGGCACGCTTGTGGACCGTTTGGGCCGGCCGTTGCGCGATCTGCGGATCTCGGTAACCGACCGGTGCAACTTCCGTTGCGTGTACTGCATGCCGAAGGAGATCTTCGGGCGCGATTACGCATTCATGCCGCGCGAAGAATTGCTGACGTTCGAGGAGATTACCCGCATCGTGCGGGTTGCCATGGGCCACGGTGTGCACAAGGTGCGGCTGACCGGCGGTGAGCCGTTGCTGCGCAAGAATCTTGAAGAGCTCGTCGGCATGCTCAGTGAACTGCGCACGCTTGACGGGCATCCGCTCGACATCGCACTGACGACGAACGGGTCCGCGCTCGCCGTCAAGGCGCAGTCGCTGAAGGATGCCGGGCTGCAACGCATCACCGTCTCCGTCGACTCGCTTGACGACGCGACGTTCCGCCGCATGAACGACGTCAATTTTCCGCTCGAGAAGATTCTGCACGGCCTCGAGGTCGCGCACGATGTCGGGCTCGGCCCGATCAAGATCAACATGGTCGTGAAAAAGGGCCAAAACGACCAGGACATTCTGTCAATGGCCCGGCACTTCAAGGGCACACCGTATGTGCTGCGCTTCATCGAGTACATGGATGTCGGCACCACCAACGGTTGGCAACTGCGCGAGGTGGTGCACTCCGATGAGATCATCAGTCGGATCAATGCAGAACTGCCGCTCGAACCGATCGATCCGACCTACGAGGGCGAGACTGCGGCGCGCTGGCGCTATCGCGACGGCGGTGGCGAGATCGGCGTGATCTCGAGTGTTTCGCATCCGTTCTGTTCCACCTGCAATCGGGCGAGGATTTCAACGGAAGGCAAGGTGTACACCTGCCTGTTCGCCTCGAGCGGGCACGACCTGCGCGAACTGATGCGCGGCGGCTGCACCGATCAGGAGCTTTCCGATGCGATTGCCATCCTCTGGTCGAATCGCACCGACCGCTATTCCGAGTTGCGTAGTTCACTCACGCCCGGGTTGCGGGCACGGCGCAAGAAGATCGAGATGTCCTACATCGGCGGCTGATTCGCTGAACTATTGGCGCTGAGTTACAGTCCGACCCATTCCGAGGTGCCGTCGGTGAACCGTTGGCGTTTCCAGATCGGCACGGTGTGCTTGATCAGTTCGACGAGTCGCTCGCACGCATCGAACGCTTCGGCGCGGTGCGGTGCAGACGCCGCGGCGTAGAGCGCCACATCCCCGATCGTCAAGCTGCCGACCCGGTGGGCAGCCGAGACCGCGCGCCCGGTCTCTTCGGCGATGCGGGTGCAGCAGTCGGCGAGGAATCGCTGCGCGTCCGGATGCGCCTGGTAATCGAGGGCGAGCACCGACCGGCCGACGTCGTGGTTGCGTACGACCCCGCAGAACAGCACGACGGCGCCGCAGTCCGGGGCCTCAACGGCGGCTCGGATGGCGGCCTCGTCGATGGGCCCAGTGGTGATCAGCGCAAGCGGAGACGAATCAGTCATTGTTTTTCGACTCTAGCGCGCCGCATCCAGAAGCGGCGTCAGTACCGCGAGCCAACGCTCGGGTCGAGAATCGCATACGCATTGACCCCACCGGCCAGATAGGAGACATTGTCGTGGCCGAGGCTGCGCATCATGCGCACGGCCTGCAGTGACCGCGGCCCAACGTGACAGTAGAACACGACAGGGATGTCAGAGCGCACGGAGCCGGAGCGCGCGAGGAGGTCGCCGAGCGGGATCAGTTCGTCGTTCGGGATCCGGGAGATCTGCGCTTCGATCGGCTCGCGCACATCGATCAGCTGAACGGCTGTGCCTGCCTGGAGCAGTTCGGCGAGCTGTCCAGGGCCGATCGCTGTTGGAAGCTTCTCGGCCGCGGCGGCCATTGAGGCGGCCGTGGCGGCCGGGGCGACGGCCGGTGTATCGGTGGCAGCTGCCGGCGCCGGGCTCACACCGCAGAATTGCTCGTAGTCGATCAGCGTCGTGACGGGCGCAGCATCCGGAATCGCGCGATAGGAGATCTCGCGATAGCGGCCGGTCAGAGCGTCGAACGTGGTGACGCGGCCAATCAGCGGCTCGCCGGTGCCGGTGATCACCTTGACGACTTCGGTCGCCAGAATCGCGCCGATCGCGGCGCAGACGCCCGGCAGCACTCCGCCGAGTTCGCAGGACAGCACTTCGTCGGCAGCGGGCGGTGTCGGGAACAAGTCGCGGTAGGTGGGCCCGTACGCGGCCCAGGCCACGCTCGCCTGCCCGCTGTAGCGCAGAATTGCGCCCCACACGAGCGGTTTCCCCGCGAGGGTAGCCGCGTCGTTCGTCAGATAACGTGTCGGGAAATTGTCGCTGCCGTCCACGATCAGGTCGTAGTCGGCGAGGATGCCCAGGATGTTGCCGGAATTCAGTCGAACCGGATGCCGCACGACGGTGATCTCCGGATCGATCGATGCGATCGTGTCGGCCAGCGAATCGACCTTGCGCCGACCGATATCGGACATCGAGTGCGCGGTCTGGCGGTGCAGATTGGACAATTCGACAACATCTGGATCGGCAATGCCGATGGTGCCGACTCCTGCGCCGGCCAGGTAGGGCACGGCGGCGCTGCCGAGCCCGCCGGCGCCGACGACGAGAACACGGGCAGCCTGCAGTCTGCGCTGCGCCAGTTCGCCGAAGCCAGGCAACAGCAGCTGCCGACTGAAGCGCGCCATCCGGGCTGCGGACAACGCTGGCCCAGGGGCCACCAGAGGCGGCACGCCCGCGCGCACCGCTGAGTCCGCACGTGACGAGATCTCGGTCGACGTGGCACTAGTCACGGATGCCTCCCTCGCAGCTCGGGCACGGTACTCAGTGCACCGTTCGGGTGATCGCGCTATCGAGTCTACGTGCCCGGCTATGACCTCGATCCAAGGGTAACCTGCGCACGTTGTTCCAACTCGGGAAAGGACAGCAACACGATGTCCGCGAGGGCGTCCAGCGGACGAGTCAACGGGTCGGTCGCAGGCAGGCCGAATTCAAGTTCGAGCTCGTCGATGGTCGTACCGATCTCGTCGGGTGCCATGTGTTCGTGATTGATGGTGATGCCGATGACCTGAGTGTCTGCGAACGTCTCGATGAGTGCGATCTCGCTGGCCAGACTCGGCATCGGCATCGTGGGAAAGTCGTCGAGGAACCCCCGCTTCGGCGCGTGCTGCACGATGACACCAGCCGGTCGGCTACCACGCAGGATGTATGCGGAGGTCAGGTAGGCCGGGTGACTGAGTGCGCCCTGCCCTTCGATCACGATGACATCGGGGTCTTCAGATTCAAACGCGGCCACAACTTGGGCTTCCATTTCGCCTGAACAGAACTGGGGCACGACTGCGTCGAGCGCCACGCCGTACTTGCCGCCCTGGATCAGAGCCGTCTGGCCAGTGCCCACCATGACCGCTTTGATGCCGCGTGCGGTGAGCGCTTGCACCAGCAGGGTGGCGGTGGTGCGCTTGCCGATGGAACCGTCCGTGCCCAGAACAGCGATGCGCGGGCAGGTCACGTCGAAGATCCGACCAGAGAAAACGCGGAGGTCCTTCTTCTCCTTCGGTCGACGGATGTCGATGATGGTCACGCCGGACAGGAGGCTTGCTGCGACGAATTCGGCGTCGTCGTTCAGAAACTCGTGCAGCCCGTTCACGATGTGCATGCCGCGGGCGATCCCGTCGAGAAGCACGGCACGTTGTGCCTGCGAGAGCATTCCGCTGGCAGGCGCCAGGCCGCAGATGAGGTAATCGGGCACCTGACCGGCGTGGCCGATGGCCTCTGCCAGGTTCGCCAGAACCGGGATGCCGTTTGCGACGCCGTCGAGGATCGCGCCGGCATCCGCCCCGGCCTGGCTGCTGTCGATGACGCTGAGGATCTCGTAGCGCTCGGAGTATCTGACGAGACCATTAGCGGTCTTGCCATCGGGGCGACCGAACAGCCCCTCGCAATAGATGATGGCCGTCGCACCGGCTGTGCCGGGCATATTGGAAACAGTTGGGGACATGGTCTTCCTCTGTAATCGCTTCTTCTGTACGCAACAGAGGAGGCGACGGCATCGTGGCCAAGCCTGCAACGGCGGGGCGGTCAACGAGAAGTCTTCCCTGAAAATCGGCGACCTGCCGATGACTGAAAGCTATCAGTGCAGTCTGTGAATCTGGACATGGCCGGCGGACTCGCCGCAGGACCCTCCCGTGAGTTCCTTGTCTTTGGCTGCCTTTGCTGATAGTCCTGAGGTATGGGCAGGGTTACGGCGCGACGCCGAGTCACCCGATTGACAGTGGGCACACCGGCGATTAGGCGAGAAGATTTGTTGGCCGCGGAAGAGCCGCTGGAGATCAGAGTCGGCGGACGGTCGCTTGCAGTGACCATGCGAACGCCGGGTAACGACCTGGATTTGGCGACAGGGTTCCTCGTCTCGGAGGGCATAATTCGACGCGGCGACCAGCTGGCGTCGGCCCGGTTCTGTGCCGGCGAATACGGCTCAACCGAGAACACCTACAACGTGCTCGACGTCACGCTGGCGCCCGGCGTGGTCGCACCGGATCCGGCGCTGGCGCGCGCGTTTTACACCACGAGCTCATGCGGGTTGTGCGGCAAGGCGAGTATCGATGCCGTGCACACGAAGTCGGCATACGAGGTGCGTAACGATCCGCTCGTGGTCGACGCGCAGCTGCTCACGACGTTGCCGAACGCGCTGCGTGCGGCCCAGGATGTGTTCGACAAAACAGGCGGGCTGCATGCGGCTGGCCTGTTCGACGGGCACACCGGCGAGCTGCTGGTGCTTCGCGAGGACGTCGGTCGACACAACGCTGTCGACAAAGTCGTCGGCTGGGCTGCTAAGGAGGGCCTGCTGCCACTCCGCTCCACTGTGCTGATGGTGTCTGGACGGGCAAGTTTCGAGCTCGTGCAAAAGGCGGTTATGGCAGGCATCCCGATGTTGGCCGCGGTTTCAGCACCGTCATCGCTCGCGGCTGAGTTGGCAACAGATTCAGGGATGACCCTGGTCGGCTTCCTCCGCGGCGAATCGATGGTGATCTACGCGGGAGCCGAGCGGATCGCACCTGAAGTCGAGGAAGGGTCGCGTCAGAGGGCGACGATCGAGAAAGGCACGCGCATCAAAGACGACGCGCGCATCACAGAAGGAAGTGCCGCATGACTATCGACGAGCGCAAGCTGGACGTCATCGAAGCTGAGCAACTCGAGGTGACGAAGCCGAAAACGTGGGCCGCGGGCATCCCGGGGATCATGCACTCGGTGGGCCCGGCCGTCAAGGACATGGGTGTGGCGCGTAGCGCGAAGCTGCTCACCTCGATGAACCATAAGGACGGCTTCGACTGCATGAGTTGTGCGTGGCCGGATCCCTCCCACCGCAAGGTTGCGGAGTTCTGCGAGAACGGTGCGAAGGCGGTGACCTGGGAGGCGACACCGGTGACCGTGCCGACCAGCTTCTGGGCTGAGCATCCGGTCGATGACCTGCTGACGCGATCGGACTACTGGCTGGGCATGCAAGGCCGGCTGATGGAGCCTGTCTACAAGCGAGCGGACAGTGACCGTTACGAACCGGTCAGCTGGGAGGACGCCTTCCGAATCATCGCCGACAAACTCAACGGCCTTGATTCCCCTGATCAAGCTGCGTTTTATACCAGTGGGCGCACCTCGAACGAGGCCGCATTCGAATATCAGACATTCGTGCGGGCATTTGGCACCAACAATCTGCCCGACTGCTCCAACATGTGCCACGAGTCCACCGGAGCCGCGCTCGGCGAAGTGATCGGCGTCGGCAAATGCACGGTGTTGTACGACGATTTCGCGAAGGCCGACCTGATCATCATCATGGGTCAGAACCCCGGCACCAACCATCCTCGGATGCTCACCGCCCTGGAAGAAGCCAAGCGCGCAGGCGCCAGCATCGTAGCGGTCAATCCGCTGCCCGAGGCCGGGCTGATGCGGTACAAGAACCCGCAGCGGGTCAGCGGCTGGTTCGGCAAAGGCACCGGCTTGGCAGACCAGTTCCTTCAGATTCGACTCGGCGGAGACATGGCGCTGATGCAGGCGGTGAGCAAGCGGGTGCTCGATGCTGAGGCAGCGCACCCCGGCACCGTTCTCGACCAGGACTTCATCGACCGGTACTGCCAGGGGTTCGACGAGTTGAAGGAGCACCTTGCGCACCTCGACGAACAGGTCGTGCTCGATGCAACCGGGCTGAGCAAACGGGAGATCGACGACCTGGCCGGGCGTTACCTGAAGGCGGACAAGGTCATCATCACCTGGGCGATGGGCCTGACCCAGCACAAGAAGGCCGTGCCGACGATCAAAGAGATCATGAACCTCTTGCTTTTGCGTGGCAACATCGGCAAGCCGGGCGCCGGAGCCTCTCCGATCCGCGGTCATAGCAACGTGCAGGGCGACCGCACGATGGGTATCTGGGAGAAGATGCCACCGGCCTTCCTCGACGCAATGGAAAAGGAATTCGGATTCCCGGTGCCGCGCGAGAACGGTGTCGACAGTGTCGATGGCATTCGCGCGATGGCAGATGGCAAGATCAAGGTCTGGATCGCGCTCGGCGGCAATCTCGTCGCGGCCATCTCGGACACCAGGGCGGCGGAGGCCGCAATGCAGGGCACAGAGTTGACCGTGCAGATTTCAACCAAGCTGAATCGATCGCACGCGGTGATCGGCACAGAGGCACTGATCCTTCCGACGATGGGTCGCACGGAGATCGACAGGCAGGCATCCGGAGAGCAGTTCGTCTCGGTTGAAGACACGGTGTGCGCCGTACACCCCTCGTGGGGCAAGGTCGAGCCGATCTCACCGCATCTGCTCAGCGAGGTGGCGATCGTTTCCCGCATGGCCCGGGCCGTTCTCGGGGACAAAGTCCCGGTGGACTGGGCCGGATTCGAGCGCAACTACGACACCATCAGGGAACACATCGGCCATGTCGCACCGGGTTGTTCGGACTACAACGAGAAGATCAGGCAAGACGGCGGGTTCATCCTGCCACACGGGCCGAGGGATTCGCGCACGTTCCCGACCGCGACGGGCAAGGCGATGCTGACCGTGAACGAACTCGAGGCGATCGAGTGCCCGCCCGGGCGACTGCTTTTGCAGACGATGCGCGCGCATGACCAGTTCAATACGACGATCTACAGCCTCAACGATCGCTATCGCGGTGTGAAGAAGGGGCGCGAGGTCATCTTCGTCAACCCGAAGGATCTTGAAGACCTCGGGCTGACTGACGGGCAAATGGTCGATATCTACAGCGAGTTCCGCGACGACGTGGAACGCGTCTGCCGCAACTTCCGGGTGATCTCCTACCCCTCGGCTCGCGGATGCGCAGCAGCATATTTTCCGGAGGCGAACCCGCTCGTGCCGTTGGACTTCACAGCAGAGGTCAGTAACACGCCCGCATCGAAGTCCGTGGTGATTCGGATCGAGCCGGCCGCCGTCGTGGTCGCCTGACAACGGTTGCGTAGGAATGGTTGCGTAGGAATGGTCGCGTAGGAACGGTCGCGTAGGAACGGTCGCGTAACGGGGGCTGTCGCCGCGGGCCGTAGGCTTGAGCGTTGTGGCCCACCTTCTCGGAGCGGAATCGCTCCACCTCGAATATCCGACACGCGTCATCTTCGACGACGTCACTGTCGGGCTGAACGAGGGCGATCGGGTCGGCGTTGTCGGCCGCAACGGTGATGGCAAGTCGACGCTGCTGTCGCTGCTGGCGGGCCGCATCCAGCCGGATTCCGGGCGGGTCACCCGGCGGGGCGGCGTCACGCTCGGCATGCTGGACCAGGCGGATGAACTGGACCCTGACATCATCGTCGGGCCTGCCATCGTCGGAGACCGTGCAGAGTACGTCTGGGCGGGCGATGCTCGCGTGCGTGACGTGCTCGCAGGGCTCGTGGGAGGCATCGCGTGGGATGCGCGCCTCGGCGACCTGTCGGGCGGGCAGCGCAGGCGGGTCGCGCTCGCTGCGTTGCTGGTCGGCGATCACGATGTGCTTTTTCTCGACGAACCGACCAACCACCTGGACATGGAGGGCGTCGCCTGGCTTGCCGGGCATCTGAAGACCCGCTGGTCGACGAACTCGGGCGGTCTGGTGGTCGTCACCCACGATCGCTGGTTCCTCGATGAGGTGTCCACGGCGACGTGGGAGGTGCACGACCGGATCATCGAGCCATTCGAGGGCGGCTACGCAGCATACATTCTGCAGCGGGTCGAGCGTGACCGGATGGCCGCGGCATCCGAATCGAAGCGACAGAACCTGATGCGCAAAGAGCTGGCCTGGTTGCGTCGCGGTGCGCCGGCGCGCAGCACGAAGCCGAAGTTCCGCATGGATGCCGCGTATGAACTCATCGAGAACGAACCGCCGCCCCGTGACTCCGTCGCGTTGTCGCAGCTCGCCGTTTCGCGACTGGGAAAAGACGTCGTCGATTTGATCGGAGCCGGGGTCGAGTTCCCCGTCGAGGGTCAGGGGCCGAAGACCGTGCTGCGCGACGTCGAATGGCGGATCGCACCGGGGGAGCGCACCGGCATCCTCGGCGTGAATGGCGCCGGAAAATCTACACTGCTCGGTCTGGTGGCGGGAACGGTTCTGCCGACCAGCGGGCGCGTCAAGCGCGGCAAGACCGTGAAGATCGCCGCACTGAGCCAGCAACTCGGCGAACTCGAGGACATTCTCGACGAGCGGGTGAGCACTGTCGTCGGCATGCAGAAGCGATCGTATGTCGCCGGGGGGAAGGAACTGACTCCCGGGCAGCTTCTGGAGCGACTCGGTTTCTCCAGCGCGCAGCTGTCGACGCCGGTCAAGGATCTGTCCGGCGGCCAGAAACGTCGGCTGCAACTGCTGCTGATTCTGCTCGATGAGCCGAACGTGTTGATTCTCGACGAGCCGACCAACGACATGGACACGGACATGCTCGCCGCCATCGAAGACCTGCTCGACTCCTGGCCCGGCACGCTGCTCGTCGTCTCCCACGACCGCTATCTCATCGAACGTGTCACAGACAACCAGTACGCGGTCATGGACGGCGCGTTCCGTCACCTGCCCGGTGGCGTCGACGAATACCTTGCTCTGCGTGGGGTGGCTGTTGCCGCGGGCGTAGCTGCGGATGCTGCTGCCGGGGCGGCGTCTGCGAATGCGAATCACGCGGCATCCGCTGGTTTGCCTGGCATGTCGCTCGGTGGGGCGGAGCGACGCAGCGCACAGAAGGAGCTGGCATCGATCGATCGCAAGCTGTCGAAGCTTGGCCTTCAGATCACTGCGGCGCACGTGCGGCTGGCCGAGCACGATCAGAGCGACTATGAGGGTCTTGGGTCGCTGACGGATGCTTTGCGCGACCTCGAGCGCGCCGTCGCGGACCTCGAGACCCGCTGGCTCGAGCTCTCCGAGGCTCTCGAGCGCTGAGCCGTACGCACATCGCCGCAAGTGGCCCTATCGCGGGTCCTGTAGCCCCCGAGCGCAGCGAGCACCCATCTCGAGACTCTCGTGACCCGCACAGTCAGGTCTCGATACACGTCCTCGCTGGCGCTCGGCCGTTACTCGACCACCGGTACCGCCGCCGCTCACTACCGAACCACCGACGCGTGCGCTCTGGCTCCGCGTCGACTTTGAGAGAGCTCTGGGTCATTTGACGCGGCATCCGCTCTCTCGTTAGAGTTCTGGCTATGGGAAATCGTTGGTATGCGTATTTTGCGTTGGCTCTGGAGGAGCCGACGGTCTAAAGCGCAGACCTCTTTCTCCTTCAGAGCCAACGGGCAGGAACATGATGTTCCTGCCTTTCGCCATTAACAGGCGGGTTGGCCGGATGTGAAAAAAACGGGCTCCGCCGGAAAGTCGGACGTCATGTTCTCAACACCGCACTCATCAACACGGCACTCATCAACACGGAACCTGCGGGTTACCTGCATCGAATCGCTGCCGTTGCCGCGTGATCTGGCGGAGCAACTGCCGCTCACCGACGACCACGCAGCGCTGGTCGACCGCAGCCGGCACGAGATCGAGGAGGTCCTCCGCGGCGAGGACGACCGGCTGCTCGTTGTCGTCGGCCCGTGCTCCGTGCATGACCCGGTTGCGGCGCTCGATTACGCACGCAGGCTCGCCGCCGTCGCCGAAGCGCACCGCGACGAATTGCTGATCGTCATGCGTGTGTACTTCGAGAAGCCCCGCTCGACCGGCGGCTGGAAGGGCCTCATCAACGACCCGTACCTCGATGGAACCCACCGCGTCGCGGACGGGCTTCGGATGGCGCGCTCCCTGCTTCTGGACGTGCTCGACACAGGCCTGCCCGTCGGCTGTGAATTCCTCGAGCCGACCAGCCCTCAGTACATCGCGGATGCCGTCAGCTGGGGCGCCATCGGCGCGCGCACGACCGAGAGTCAGATTCATCGGCAGCTCGCATCCGGACTGTCCATGCCGGTCGGTTTCAAGAACGCGACGGACGGCAATGTGCAGGTTGCCGTCGACGGCTGCACGGTCGCGAGCCAGCACCAAGTGTTCTTCGGGGTCGACGACGACGGCACCGCCGCCATCGTGTCCACGAGCGGCAACGACGCGACCCACGTCATCCTGCGCGGCGGCCGGGGCGCACCCAACTACAGCACTGCTGATGTCGCGAGCGCGGTCGCGCTACTGGCTCGCGCCGGTCGGCCGGGTCGCGTCGTAATCGACGCCAGCCACGCCAACAGCGGCAAGGACCACTTGCGTCAGGTGCGCGTCGCGCACGAAATCGCCAGCCAGGTCGCCGCGGGTGAGCCGATTTCTGGAATCATGCTGGAAAGCTTCATCGAGGCGGGCACGCAAACGCTGACTGACGCCGGCTTGGCCGGCCTGCGCTACGGACAGAGCATCACGGATGCGTGCATCGGCTGGGACGACACCGTCACGGTTCTCGAAGCGCTCGCGCGAGCATCCGCAGTGCGCCAATCGGGTGCAAGCCGATCGACTCGGTTTCAATCGAAGTCGAGGCTGAGCGTGCGCAGCAGCGAAGCGAGTCGGTGCTGATCGGCCGGGGTAAGGGTTGAAAGCAGCTCCGTTTCCGCGTCGAGCAGGCGCGTGATCGCGGCATCCACTCGAGTGAGTCCCTGCGCGGTCATCCTCACCAGAATGCCGCGGCCGTCGTGCGGGTCGGTTTGCCGCTCGACGAGTTTCCGTTCGACGAGTCGGTCGATGCGATTGGTCATCGTGCCGCTGGACACCAAGGTCTGCTGCAGTAGCGCCTTCGGGCTGAGCTGGTAGGGCGCCCCCGCGCGACGAAGTGCCGAAAGCACATCGAACTCCCACGATTCGAGGTCGGAGCGCTCAAATGCCCCGCGGCGGGCGCGATCGAGGTGTTTGGCCAGTCGGCCGACACGGGAGAGCACCTGTAACGGTGAGAAGTCCAAATCGGGCCGCTCGCGTAGCCAGGCGTCGACGATCCGGTCCACCTCGTCGCTGTCGCTTGCCATCCCCCCATTATCCTGTGTGCAGGCCGAGTAGCCAGCGAGCACTCCGCTGGTCGAGAAGTCTGCGAGCGCAGCGAGCAGGCGTATCGAGACCAAGGTCGTCCGCACTGCACAGGCGGGTCTCGATACTCGGATTCGCTGCGCTCATGCTCTACTCGACCACCGGTACCGTGCCCCTGGTGGTCGACAAGGACGGCCACCGACACGTTGGCGTGTGCGACGCGGCGCCGATGATCTGGCAAACTTGATGTCGCGTGGATTGAGAGTCGGCGCGATCCGCCTTGGTGTAATGGCAGCACGACAGCCTTTGGAGCTGTTAGGTCTAGGTTCGAGTCCTGGAGGCGGAGCAGTCGCAATGGAAGGCATCCTATGACAGACAGCTCACTCGCCATCATCGTCCTGGCGGCAGGCCAGGGCACCAGAATGAAGTCGGCGACACCGAAGCTGTTGCATCCGCTCGCGGGAATCCCGATCGTGAGTCACGTGCTCGCCAGTGCCCGCCAGTTGAATGCCGCGCACATCGTGACCGTCGTGCGGTTCGAGCGCGACCTCCTCGCTGAGGTCGTCGCCGCTGACCTTCCCGAGAGCATCATCGTCGACCAAGACGCGACACCGGGAACCGGGCGCGCCGTCGAGCAGGCGCTCACAGCGCTTCCCGCCGATTTCGACGGCGATGTGCTCGTCATCAACGGCGACGTTCCCCTGCTGGATGCCGCGACGCTGACCGACCTCATCGTCGCGCACCGCACGAGCGCGGCATCCGCGACGATTCTGTCGACGTTCCCCGCCGATCCCGCAGGCTACGGTCGGATCTTGCGCTCAGAGACCGGAGCCCTCGACGGAATCGTCGAGCACAAGGATGCGACGGATGCGCAGCGCGAGATCGGCGAGATCAACGCGGGCATCTATATCTTCGGGCTGTCCGCGCTGCGCGACCAACTGGCGTCACTCAGTACTGACAACGCGCAGGGCGAAAAATATCTGACGGACGTGATCCGCCTGCTGCGCGACGCCGGAGCCTCCGTCACGGCGATGCCGGTGGCGGAGTCGTGGAAGGTCGAAGGCATCAACGACCGTGCGCAGCTCAGCGACGCTGCTGCAAAGCTCAATGCGCTCATCATTCGGGGTTGGCAGCTGGCCGGAGTGACAGTGCAAGACCCGGCGACCACCTGGATCGACCTGAAGACAACACTGGCCCCTGACGTCACGGTGAAGCCGGGAACGCAATTGCTCGGCGCGACCGCGATCGAGCGCGGCGCGACCATCGGCCCGGACACCACGTTGGTGGACTGCGAGGTCGGCGAGAACGCGACGGTGAAGCGCACGGACGGAACGCTTGCGGTGATCGGCGCGGGCGCATCCGTTGGTCCGTTCTCCTATCTTCGGCCGGGCACGATTCTCGGTGCGGACGGCAAGATCGGCACATTCGTCGAGACGAAGAACTCGACGATCGGCATCGGCACCAAGGTGCCGCACCTGAGCTACGTCGGCGACACGGTCATCGGCGAGTACACCAATCTGGGCGCGGGTGCGATCACCGCAAACTACGACGACCTCACGAAACATCGCACCGAGATCGGTTCGCATGTGCACGCGGGGTCGCACAACGTGTTCGTCGCCCCCGTTAGAATTGGTGACGGAGCGAAGACGGGGGCAGGCACGATCGTCCGCAAGGATGTGCCGGCCGGCGCACTCGCGATCACTGTCGCATCGCAGCGGAACATGACCGGATGGGTCGAGGCCCACCGGCCGGGCACCGCTGCGGCGGACGCGGCAGCGGCGGCAGAAAACGAGGCGTAGGCTCCGGCAGCGCGAGCGTCCGGAGAGAAACGGGGAATCTCAGTGTCCGGAATCAAAGCCATGGGTCAGAAACGGCTCGTCCTCATCTCGGGTCGCGCCTATCCCGAGCTTGCGCAGGCGATCGCCGATGAGCTCGGCAGCGAACTCGTGCCGACTGATTCCCGCACTTTTGCGAACGGCGAGATCTATGCGCGCTTCGATGAGAGCGTGCGCGGCAGTGACGCGTTCGTCATCCAGTCGCATACCTCGCCGATCAATGAATGGCTGATGGAACACCTGATCATGGTGGATGCGCTCAAGCGCGCGTCTGCAAAGCGGATCACGGTCGTTGCGCCGTTCTACCCGTACGCACGGCAAGACAAGAAGGGCCGCGGCCGCGAGCCCATCTCCGCGCGGCTCATCGCGGATCTGTTCAAGGTGGCCGGCGCAGACCGGATCATGTCCGTCGACCTGCACGCCGCGCAGATTCAGGGTTTCTTCGACGGACCGGTGGACCACCTGTTCGCGATGCCGGTGCTGCTCGAGCACTTCAGGGCCAAGCTCGACGCATCGAAGCTCACGGTGGTGTCGCCCGACATGGGCCGGGTGCGTGTGGCAGACAATTGGAGCGACAAGCTCGGTGCACCGTTGGCCATCATCCACAAGCGCCGCGACCCGCTTGTGCCGAACCAGGTTTCTGTGCACGAGATCGTCGGTAACGTCGAGGGCCGCGTCTGCCTGCTGGTCGACGACCTGATCGACACTGGGCGCACCATCGTGCATGCTGCTCGGGCGCTCAAGGAGGCCGGTGCCACCGCGTGTGTTGTGGCCGCCACGCACGCTGTGTTCAGCGGCCCCGCCATCGAACTTCTGCAGTCGGATGTGATCGACTCCGTCGTCGTCACGGACACCCTGCCCGTGCCGGAAGAGAAGCGGTTCCCGACGCTGACCGTGCTGTCGATCGCCCCGCTTCTGGCGCGCGCGATCGAGCAAGTGTTCACCGACGGGTCGGTTACGTCGATGTTCGACGGTGCTGCGTAGCGCGATTGCCGGCTATTTCGACACCGGTTAATTGGGCGCCGGCCGGGCGACGGATTGGTCTTCAGAAGCCTCGAGCTCGTCGACAAGACGGGAGAGCGCGGGCAGCGCGCCCAACACCGAGCGCCGATCAGCGGCACCCAGCCGGTCGAGGGCCGCGCCGAAGCGCCGCTCGTGAGAGTGGAGCCAATCCTCCAGCACCGACAAACCGTGGGCGCTCACGCTGAGCCTGACAGCTCGACGGTCGTGCGTGTCGGCACTCCGAACAACCAGGTCGGCCAGCACCATCTGCTGAATGAGCGTGCTCACCGTGTTCTTTGCCAGTCGGTGACGCTCGGCGAGTTCGTTCACGCGCTGGCCGGGCCGGGCAGCGAGACCCTGCAAGATCTCGACCTGAGCCATCGGCAGTGACTCCCAGGAGTACTCGCTGCGGATGCTCGCGCGAAGCGTTCGCCTGAGCCGGGTGATGATGAGCGTCAGCGACCAGGCATCGGAGAGGTTGGCATCGTTCGTAGGACGCTCAGTCATTCTTCGATGATAGCAATAAAAGATCTGACATAGACTAATTCTGTGGCAGAGCTAATGCGTCGGATCCCGCACATCTGATGGGCAACATCAAGGCGATGTTCCTCGTCGAGCCGGCACGACCTGCCGCGATTCGTCGACTGCCGAATGCGCGCTGGCTGGCGGTGGGCACCGTCTGCGTCGGCGCATTCATGGGTCAGCTCGACGCCAGCATCGTCACGGTGGCCCTGCCGGACATGCATCGTAGTCTCGGCGTGTCTCTTGGGGCCGTGGCTTGGGTGGCCTTGATCTATCTGCTTGTGCTGGTCGGGATGGTCGCCGCCATCGGCCGGATCGCAGATATGGTCGGTCGGAAGCTGCTCTATTTGTACGGTTTCGCGATATTTACGGCGGCCTCGGTCGGCTGCGGCCTCTCCACGACACTCTGGCTTTTGCTGGCCATGCGCGTGCTGCAAGCGGTCGGTGCTGCCATGCTTCAGGCCAACAGCGTCGCGCTGATCCGCACCAATGTTCGGCGCACGGAGTTGCGTCGCGCCATCGGCATTCAAGGTGCGGCGCAGGCACTCGGGTTGGCGCTCGGCCCTGCGGTCGGCGGCGTGCTCATCGGGCTCGGCGGCTGGCAGTGGATCTTCTGGATCAATCTGCCCGCCGGCATCCTCGGCCTCGCCATGGGCTGGTTTCTGCTGCCGCGCACGCGAGCCAGAGCGCCGCGTGTTCCGCTGGACTGGTTCGGGCTGCTCACACTGTTGCCGGCGTCGGCGGCGATTCTGTTGGCATTCTCTGTTTTCGGACAGGGGGATCAGTTGCCGCTGGCAATCGGGCTCGGCGTCGCGGGCGTCGCGTTGGGCTGGATCTTTCTGCGCCTGCAGCGCAGCCGCGAGCATCCGCTAGTCGATCTGTCGCTGTTCGCTCGCTGGGGCTTCAGCGCCGGGATACTCTCCAGCGTGCTCAGCTACGCGGTGCTGTTCGGCCTCTTGTTCATCACACCGATTATGCTCGAGACGCAATTCGGTGCGACGCCCGCTGCGGCGGGCCTGCAGTTGGCAGTTCTCCCGCTCTTCCTGGGAGTGACCGCACCGGCCGCAGCCTTCCTTGCCTCTCGTGTCTCCACACACGTCGTTACATCGGTGGGGATGACCGTGACCGCTCTGGGCATCGTGCCTTTGGTTTTCAGCGCCGGATCACGCCCGATGGTTGTCATCGGGTTGGCGGTGATCGGAGTCGGCCTCGGCATCTTCACCCCCGCGAACAATGCCGCGGTGGCGGGGGCAGGAGCCGACGAACAAGCAGGCATGGTCAGCGGCGTCTTGAACATGACTCGAGGTCTCGGCACCGCGTTCGGAGTCGCTGCCGCGAGCACCGTCTACTCGTTTGCCGGCGCCGCGTCGACCGGTGCTGTGCCCACGTCCGCGACCATTGCGTTGCTCCTCATGTTCGCGCTGGCCGCGGCCATCGTTGCCGTAACCGGTGGGCGCGGGTCGCGTCGTGAGAACGCCTAACGTTGGACGAGAACGGATGCGACGCCGGCCGCGCACGCGAGCAGCGTCGCGGTGGTCGCCAGCGCGAGCGCTCCGGCAGGCGCGGCCGTCGGGCTGTTCGCTGTGTGCCCGGCCAGGGCCCGCGCACGAATATTGCCATAGACGACCGCAGCGCCGGCACAGAGTAGGAGAACAACGCCGACAGCGGTGAGCACAACCTGTCCGCTGTCCCAACCACTGCGGAGCGCCAGGAGCGCATTGATCGCAAGTGCCAGTGCGGTGCGCGACCACGACAACGCGGTGCGTTCACCTTGCAATCCGGGGTCGCGCGTCAGTGCCATGGCACCACAATCAGAACAGCGATGACGGCGGCAACGAGCAGCAGGATCGCGGCGACCAGCGGAACGGCGATTGTCAGCGGCAGTCGCCGGGCGTGGCGCATCGCGATCTCGTTCGCGCGCCACCGCCGATAGGCGATGACCGACAGTGCGGCGGAGAGAACGGCGAGGATGACGGCCAGAATCACGACCACGACGTGCGGCCCGATTGTGCTGGAGAACTGCTCGAGCAGAACGCCGCCGGCGAGCAGCGCCAGCGCCGTGCGAATCCAGGCAAGGAACGTGCGTTCGTTCGCGAGGGAGAATCGGTAGTCCGGGTCCTGCCCTTCTGAGCGCCACTTCGGTTCTCTCATCGATCCCTCATTTCGAATGCGACGCCCCCGCGCGTCGGCACCCTCGTAGCCTATTGCGGTCGCGCCCTCGGCGGCGCCTGGCCCTGCGGATGTCGGCGGTGCCGGGTACGCTTGATCAGTGACAGAATCCGCGCCGGGCCCGCTGACAACTGCGGGCGCACACCCTGTCGACGCACACGCTGTCGACGCACACGCCGTCGACGTAAACGCTGTCGACGCATCTGCGCTCGGGGTGGCCAGCGCTGCCACGGCCAAGCGCAACTCACGCGTGATCTGGCTGCTGTTGAGCGCCACCTTCGTGGTCATCCTCAACGAGACGATCATGAATGTCGCTCTGCGTGACATCATGCTCGACCTGCACATCGATGCGCGCACGGGGCAGTGGCTGACCACGGTGTTCATGTTGACGACGGCGGTCGTCATTCCGATCACCGGGTTTCTGCTGCAGCGCTTCAATACGCGACCGGTCTACATCACGGCAATGACCTCGTTCTCGCTCGGGACGCTGCTGGCCGCCCTTGCCCCGAATTTCGAGGTTCTGCTTGCGGCACGCATCGTGCAGGCGTGCGGCACTGCCATCATGCTGCCGTTGTTGATGACGACACTGATGACCCTTGTGCCCGCAGCCAGCCGTGGCAAGACCATGGGCAATGTGTCGATCGTCATTTCGGTGGCACCGGCAATCGGCCCGACTATTTCCGGCGTGATCCTCAGCACCCTGACCTGGCGTTGGATGTTCTGGCTTGTTTTGCCGATCTCGGTCGGCATGCTGCTGTTCGGCATCTGGCAGATGAAGAATGTCACTGAGCCCAAGCGAGTGCCGCTCGACGTGTTCTCGGTCGTGCTGTCCGCCTTCGGCTTCGGCGGGCTCGTCTACGGTCTGAGCCTCATCGGGGCCGGCGACCAGGCGGGTTCTGCCAGTCAGGCGTCGAGCTCGAACCTCCTGATGGCGATTGCACTGAGCGTCGGCGGTGCCGCACTTGTTGGTTTCATCGTGCGGCAGCTGGCGCTGCAGCGCAGCAACCGCGCGCTGCTTGACCTGCGCACGTTCCGTGCGCCGATCTTTTCCGTCGCGGTCGCGATGATGGCGTTGGCGACGGCAACCCTCTTCGGTGTGATCATCCTGATCCCGATCTATCTACAGCAGGTGCTGGGAGTCGCACCGCTCGAGACCGGCCTGCTGTTGTTGCCCGGTGGTTTGGTGATGGGACTGCTCGCCCCATTCGTCGGCAGGCTCTACGACCGGTTCGGTCCGATGCCGTTGGCCGCGCCGGGATCGATCATCGTGAGCGCAGGCATGTGGGCCTTGACTACAGTCGGCGCGACCACATCACCGTACTTCGTGCTTGCGGCACACGTCACACTGAGCATCGGGCTCGCCCTTTTGTTCACTCCGCTGTTCACGGCCGGGCTGGGCGCGGTCAAACCGTCTCTGTACTCGCACGGCAGCGCGATCGTCGGCACTGTGCAGCAGATGGCTGGCGCGGCAGGCACAGCCCTGTTCGTCACGGTCATGTCGGTGCAGGCCGCGTCGCTTGCGGGTACATCAACAGCTCAGCAGGCTGCGGCAGGGGGCATGAGTGCCGCATTCTTCGTCGGCGCGATCCTGTCGCTGTTCGTGATCGTTGCTGCGTTCTTCATTCGCAAGCCACCGGATGATGTAGGCGACTAACAGACGACGTGGGCGACTAACAGACGTAGCCGACTAACGGCCCGTGTGCCCGTGCTGGCGTGATTCTGGGTGGGTACCCGACTAGTGGGTCGAGGGCACCGTCGCGATCTCGCTGCGGTCGCCGGCCCACAGAGTGTGGAATACGCCCGGCTTGTCGACGCGCCTGTAGGTGTGCGCCCCGAAGAAGTCGCGCTGCCCCTGCACGAGTGCGGCTGGCAGCCGCTTCGAGGCGAGCGAGTCGTAATAGCTCAGCGCAGAGGCGAATCCCGGAACCGGGATGCCTGAGAGCGCGGCTGTCGAGACGATCCGGCGCCAGGCATCCCCACCGTCTGCGACCGCCTGAGCGAAGTAGGGGTCCTCGAGAAGCGAGGCGATGTTCGGGTTCGCAGCGTAGGCATCCACAATGCGGTTGAGGAACTGCGCGCGGATGATGCAACCGCCGCGCCAGATCTTCGCGATATTGCCCTTGTTGATGTCCCAGTCGTATTCTTTGGCTCCTGCGATGATCGCATCGAAGCCCTGCGCGTACGCAACGACCTTCGACGCGTACAGGGCGGCGCGCACGTCGTCTGCGAAGCCGTCGCCGACCGCGACCGGCGTCGGGCGATGCGTGATCGTGGCCTGCACGGCCTCGCGCTGCTCCGGGTGGCTGGAGACGGCCCGTGCGAACACGGCCTCGGCGATGCCGCCGACCGGCACGCCGAGCGCGAGGGCGTTCTGCACGGTCCACACGCCGGTGCCCTTCGAACCGGCCTGGTCGAGAACGATGTCCACGAACGGTTTGCCGGTTTCCGCGTCGACCTGACGCAACACCTCAGCGGTGATCTCGATCAGGTACGACTCGAGTGCGCCCGAGTTCCACTGCGTGAAGACATCCGCGATCTCGGTGGGCGAGAGCCCGGCAACGTTGCGCAGCAGGTCGTAGGCTTCCGCGATCAGCTGCATATCCGCATATTCGATGCCGTTGTGGATCATCTTCACGAAGTGCCCGGCACCGTCGGTCCCGACGTGCGTGACACAGGGCTCGCCCTCGGCAATGGCCGCGATTGACTCGAGGATCGGCCCGAGAGTCTTGTACGACTCGACCGACCCGCCGGGCATGATCGACGGGCCCTTCAGCGCGCCTTCCTCGCCGCCGGAGATGCCGGCACCGACGAAGTGGATGCCGCTGGCGCTAATCGCCTTCTCACGACGGATCGTGTCTGTGAACAACGCGTTGCCGCCGTCGACAATGATGTCTCCCGGTTCGAACCGTTCGGCCAGCTGGGTGATGACCGCGTCAGTGCCGGCACCGGCCTGCACCATGATGATCGCCGTGCGCGGCTTCGCCAGCGACGCGACGAATTCGTCGACGTTCTCGGATGCGACGAACCCGGCCTCCGGGTGTTCGCTCAGCAGTTCTTCCGTACGGGCGTACGTGCGGTTGTACACGGCAACCGTGTTGCCGTCACGGCTCGCAAGGTTGCGGGCAAGGTTAGAACCCATCACCGCCAGGCCGACGACGCCGATATTTGCTGTTGCTACTTCTGACACGGAAAGACTCCTTCAGGAACAGATGCTGACGGGGAAAGTGGGGTAGGCGGGCCCGACCGATGGTGTGCTCGGCAGCGTGCGCACGTGACCAGCCTAGAACGGTGGCAGCGGATGGGCGTCACTGTGACGAAACAGTAGCGACGAAACGTATGCCTGTGCGACGCTCATGTCCTGCTCGCCGAAGCCTCGATCGACCAGGTCAGAGTACGTGTCGTATGCCGCAGTCAACTGCGGTGCGACGGTGCCGGTCACCTCTGCCTGCGTCCGGGCGAAGCCGAGGTCTTTCACGAGCAGCTTGGCCGCGCCCAGAACGGAATAGTCCTTCTCAATCAGGCGCTGCGCGCGGGTGTCGAGCAGCCGACCGCCGGCGTAGCCACCCTGCAACACAGGCAGCAGTCGTGCGAGGTCGAGTCCGCTGC
This sequence comes from Rathayibacter sp. SW19, assembly GCF_030866825.1. Taxonomy (NCBI): domain Bacteria; kingdom Bacillati; phylum Actinomycetota; class Actinomycetes; order Micrococcales; family Microbacteriaceae; genus Rathayibacter; species Rathayibacter soli. The sequence continues at coordinate 3,269,490 of NZ_CP133020.1, read as the reverse complement.
GTTCTGCAATCACGCTCGCTTCTGCCAGAGCGAGCATTGTGGAGGCGACGATCAGCTGGTTGCATGCCTTCGCGACCTGCCCTGACCCGAGCGGACCGAGCAGTACTGGAGTTCCCATCGCACGCAGGATCGGTTCGACGATCTTGAAGTCGGCGGCGTCACCGCCGACCATGATCGACAATTCTGCGGATGCTGCGCCCTCGGGCCCGCCACTGACCGGCGCGTCGATGACGCGGAGCAATCCGCGTGTGTCGACTGCCAACTGCGCGGCAAGTTCTCGCACGCCTTCAGGCGCCGACGTCGAGGAAATCACGAGGAGCGTGGGGGAGCGGATTCCGGCAAGAATGCTGTGTTCGCTGTGTTCGCTGTGTTCGCCGCCCTCGCCGAGCAGCAGCGTATGCAATTCGGGCAGATCGGGCAGCATGGAGACGATCACGTCGCTTGCCTCTGCCAGGTGCCGCGGCGTCGGGCTCACAGTCGCACCGGCGGCAACGAGGCCCTCGAGCCGTTGTGGCGAACGAGCGTAGAGCAGCACCGCCGAGACTCGGCCTGACCGTAGGAGATTCAACGCCATCGGTTCGCCCATGGTTCCGACGCCGACGAATCCGACGCGGGGCCTCTGCATTCTCGGCTGTTCGCTCGACATGGGGGCCAGTGTACCCAGCGGGTCATCTCACCCGGTCACCGGCCTGGATTGCGTGCTGGACTTTTCGCTACACTGGTCAGCAGTGCTGGCAATCGCTTGCCAAGAACATGGCGACCTGATGCAAGAGCACGACAAAGCGAGGGGTCCGGATGGCGCAGATCGGCGTACAGGCGATGATGCTGAAGCAGAACTTCGCACACGATGGTCCGTTCGAGACGCTGCGCGCGGTCAGTGAGATCGGCTATCACGCGGTTGAGGTCTCACAGATCCCGATGACGCCGGAGAACGTCGCGGAGTTGCAGCGTGCACGCGCAGAGCTCGGCATGAACATTGCGGCGTTGTCCGCCGTGGTCGAAGCCGGCGGCGCGGCCGCCAATGATTCGCTCGACGAGGACTTCGAGAAGGTCGTCGCAGACGCGAAAGCGCTTGACGCATCCATGATTCGCATCGGCATGCTGCCGTACGACGCGATGGCCTCGCTGCCGAAGGTCCTCGACTTCTGCGATCGCAGCAATGAACTGGCCGCACGGTTGAAAGACCACGGCATCGACCTGTACTACCACAATCACCACATCGACTTCGGAAGGTACGACGGCCGCTACCTGCTCGATGTCATTGCGGACCGCGCGCCGCTCATGGGTCTCGAGATCGACGTGCACTGGGTACAGCGGGGCGGGCTCGATCCCGTTGCGGTGTTGAAGAAGTATGGCGACCGCGTCGCGATGGTGCATTTGAAGGACTACCGCATCGGCCGAATTCCCGACGAGGCGTTCGCGGCGTTGGCCGCAGGGGACGGCGGCGCGTTCTCGCGTGCCTTCGCCGGCATCGTACAGTTCGCGGAAGTCGGCGAGGGCAACCTCGACTTCGCGTCGATCATCGAGACCAGTCTGGCCATCGGTGCGCAGTATTTGCTCGTCGAACAGGACGAACAATACGGTCGCACGCCGATCGAGTGCCTTCAGACCTCCTTCGACAATCTGGTCGCGCTCGGCTATGGAAACCTGTTCGCGGAGAAGGAGAAATGACATGAGCCGGGCATCGGCGTTCACGTGGACCCTGAGCGGGTTCGGCGATGAGATCGACCCGGACCCGCGCATCCAGATGGCCGTGCTTCACGCACTGGGTGCCAACCATCTCGAGGTGCGCAGCGCGTGGGGTGTGAACGTCGTCGACCTCGACGATGATCAACTGAATGCTCTGCGCTCGCTGCTTGTCGAGCAGCAGATGGCGGTCTCCGCCATCGCTTCGCCGATCGGCAAGGTGGATGTCTCGCTGGACGCCGAGTTCGAGGTCCAGCGATTGCGGCGCGTGATCCACGTCGCGCACGCGCTCGACACCGCGAACATTCGAGTGTTCTCCTTCTTTCGAGCAGACGGTGTTCCTGTCGGGCGCATCCGCGACGACGTCATGACGCGGATGCGCCTGCTCGCCGACGAGGCGGAGAAGGAGCACATCACCCTGCTGCATGAGAACGAGAAAGCAATCTATGGCGATGTTCCGGAGCGGGTGCTCGACCTGGTCGAGTCCGTCGGGTCGAGTGCGCTTCGCCTGGCCTGGGACAGCGCGAACTTCGTCCAGGTGGGCGTTGAACCGTACACCGACGGTTACGCGCTGCTGCGCCCCTACCTCGACTACCTCCAGGTCAAGGACGCTGTCGCTGCAACGGGGCGCGTTGTGCCGGCCGGAGAGGGAGACGGACAACTGCGGGAAACACTCACTGCCCTGCGCGACGACGGCTACGACGGCTTCGTCTCACTCGAACCGCACCTCGTTGATGCGTTCGAGCTCGGCGGGTTCTCCGGTCCGACCGAGTTCGGCCGAGCGGCCCGCGCCTTCGCAGGTTTGATCGCTGAACTAGGAGTGCACACGCAATGACCACACCTGAATCCACGGCGAAGACGGTTCGGCTGGGCATCATCGGATTCGGCACACAGGGCGCGCTCTATGCGGGTTTCCTGGCGGCGGGCCGGGTGCCGAACATGGCCCTCACCGCGATTGCGGACGTTGATTCTGCGGCCAGAGATCGGGCGCGCGCACTGTATCCGGATGTGTCGCTGTACGACGATCCGCTTGCGTTGCTCGACTCTGACAGCGTGGACGCGGTGGTCACATGCGTGCAGCATTACCTGCATCCCCAGTTGGCAATCGACGCTCTGAGTCGCGGCCTCCACGTGCTGGTGGAGAAGCCGACAGGCGTGTACACGAAACAGGTTGCGCGGTTGAACGCCTTCGCCGCGACGAAGCCGGACCTGACATTCGCCGTCATGTTCAATCAGCGCAACAACCCTCTATACCGTCGAATCAAGCAGATCGTCGAAGCCGGTGAGATCGGTGCGATCCGCCGCACCAATTGGATCATCACAACCTGGTGGCGCCCACAGGGCTACTACGACCAGAGCGATTGGCGTGCAACCTGGGGTGGCGAGGGCGGCGGGGTGCTCGTCAATCAGGCCCCGCACCAGCTCGATCTACTGCAATGGATCTGCGGGATGCCCAAATCGGTGTATGCCAAGGTCGGCTATGGCTTCCGCCGCAACATCGGAGTCGAAGACGAGGTGACAGCGCTCCTGGATTACGGTGAGGGAGCTACCGGCGTGTTCGTCACGGCAACACATGATCTGACCGGCACCGATCGTTTCGAAATTCTCGGCGATGCGGGCAAAATCGTGGTGGCAGACAGCAAGACGGCGGTGATCACCCGGTTGACACGCCCCGAACGTGAACTCAGCGACTCCATCGGCGCGGCTGAAGTGGCGCAACTATTCAGCGGGGCATTGGACACGAAGGACTTCTACACCGAAGAGACCCTAGCATTCGACTCGGCCTGGGGTGCTCAGCACGTGGGCGTGCTCGAGAACTTCGCCGCGAACATCCTGCACGGCACTGCCCTGATCGCACCCGGCTCGGACGGCATTCGCGGAGTTCGTCTCGCCAACGCAATCCACCTGTCGAGCTGGCTCGGGCGTGAAGTACCGATCGACTTCGACGAAGACGAATTCTTAGCCCTGCTGAACCGGCGTATTCGCGCAGAGGGCCTCTTTCCCGAACGTGAGTCATGAACGAGAACAGCGACGCGCCGAACGGGCCGAACACGCCGAAGGCGCCGACGATCTACGACATCGCACGGCTCGCGGGAGTGAACCCGTCGACGGTGTCTCGCGCGCTGAGCAAGCCGGGCCGGATCAGCGCCAAGACGGAGAAGCTCATCCAAGATGCAGCCGAGACTCTGCACTATCGGGTGAACCCAATGGCACGAGCGTTACCAACCGGGCACACCAACACTCTGGGCTTGATCGTGGCCGATATCACGAACCCGGTCTTCTTTCCATTCATCCGCGGCGCCGAGCGGGCCGCAGCACAGGCCGGATACACCCTGGTGTTGGCCGAATCGCACGAATCCGGCGAGTTGGAGATCGAAACGGCGTCGCGCATCGAGCAATCCGTCGACGGGCTCGTTCTCGTCGCGACGCGTTCGAGTGACAACCAGATCCGTGAACTGGCTGATCGCAAGCCGCTGGTTGTCGTCAATCGTCGAATCGAGGGCGTCGACACGCTGGTCGCCGACAGCGAGCCCGGGATCGATCAGGCTCTCGATCTGATCGCGACCTTCGGGCATCGCTCGCTTGCCTACCTCTCCGGGCCCGCGGACTCGTGGATGAACACCGCTCGGTGGCGCCTCATCCTAGCCAAGGCGCGGCAGCGCGGCATGACGATCGTCGAAATCGGGCCAGGGGCTCCAACTCTGGAAGGTGGGCGCGACGCGTACGAGCGGATCATGGCGTGCGGTGCAAGCGCGGTGCTCGCCTACAACGATCTGATGGCAATCGGGTTACTCCGGGCGCTGCAGGAGAATGGGCAACGGGTGCCAGAACGGCTGAGCATCATCGGATGCGACGACATCTTCGGCTCTGATTTCACCGCACCACCGCTCAGCACGATTCGTACACCGCTCGGAGCCCTCGGCGAACTCGCGGTGCTTCGAACGCTCGAGCGCGTCGCGGGCGCGCAGCACGACGCATCCGCCGCCCGAGCGGACGCGCTTGCGCCGCTTGCAACGGAGCTGATCGTTCGCGGCTCCACCGGTCCAGCTCCAACCGGACCAACTCCATCTGCATCTGCATCCGCTATTCGATGAGCAGTCTGCCGGGGCAGAACGATGCGAACGCACATTTTGGCAACCGGTTGACAAAGCTCTTCGCCGGCGATTGAATGGAGCAGTGAGCACGCCGTTAGAGTTGGACCCCGACCGCCTGTTTCCCGTCGATCCCCGAACGCGCGACATTGCTCGCGGCCTCTACGAAACGGTCGAAGCTCTGCCGATCATCTCGCCACACGGCCATGTCGACCCTCGCCTGCTGGTGGCAGACGAAGCGTTCGGCGACCCGGCCGAGCTGTTCATTCGCTACGACCACTACGTGACGCGGCTGCTGCACGCGGCCGGTGTGGACCTCACCGAGCTCGGCGTGGCAGATGAACGCGGTCGCGTCGTCGCGCCGCCGCGCGCGGTGTGGGCCACGTTCTGCCGCAACTGGCACTTGTTCGCAGGCACGGCATCCGGTTACTGGTTGCGCGATGTTTTCGCGCGGCTGTTCGAGATCGGCGAACTGCCCGATTCGCAAAACGCCGACGAGCTCTTCGACACGATCCAGGCGGCGTTGCACACCCCCGCGTTCCGGCCGCGCGCGCTATTCGAACGGTTCGGCATCGAGGTGCTCGCCACCACCGATGACCCCATGAGCGATCTCGCCGCCCACGGCGCCCTCCGTTCCGATCCGACGTTTCATGGCCGTGTCGTTCCGACTTTTCGACCGGATGCGTATCTCGACCCGACCTCGCACGGCTGGGCCGCGCGCGTTGCCGCGCTCGCTCAGTGGAACGGTTCTGCGGATTCGAGTTTCTCCGGCTACCTCGACGCGCTGGCCGGACGCCGACGCTACTTCGTCCAGCACGGTGCCGTTTCGGCTGACCACGCCGTCGTGCAGCCGCTGGCGGTCGAAATCGACCACGCCGAGGGCTCCGCGCTGTTCGCCAAAGGGCTCGAGGGAACGTTGACAGCGGAGGAGGCGCGCGCCTTCAGCGGCCACATGCTGCTTCAGATGGCACGAATGAGCGTCGATGACGGCCTGGTCATGACGATCCACCCGGGCGTGCATCGCAATCACAGCACCGAGACTTTCGAGCGGTTCGGGCCCGACATGGGTGCCGACATCCCGGTTCGCACCAACTATGTCGCACCGCTCAAGCCGCTGCTGGATCGCTACGGCAACAATCCCGACTTTCACCTGGTGCTGTTCAGCGTCGACGAGACGTCATACTCCCGGGAGATCGCGCCGCTGGCCGGTTTCTATCCGAGCGTGTACATCGGCGCACCCTGGTGGTTCCTCGATGCGCCCGATTCCGTGCAACGGTTCCGCGCGGCGGTTACTGAGACAGCCGGGTTTTATCGAAGTTCTGGCTTCATCGACGACACGCGTGCATTCATGTCGATTCCCGCTCGCCACGACATGTCCAGGCGTCTCGATGCGGCGTTCCTGGCGCGGCTCGTGCGCGAGGGCCGACTCGACCAGAAGACCGCGGAGCGCATCGCGCACGACCTCGTCGATACCATGCCACGTGCCGTATTCAAGCTATGAATGCCGCCGCCGCAACACCCGTCCCGCTCACCCGGCAGTCGTACGACCGACGCAGCGGCGTCACGCATGTGACACCGCCGGTGCGAATGGTGCATATCGGCCTCGGTGCGTTTCACCGTGCTCATCAGGCCTGGTATACGGCGAATGCTCGGGACAGCGACAACTGGGGGATTGCCTCATTCACCGGACGCTCCCGGGCGGCCGCCCGGCAGCTCGCCCCGCAGGACGGCCTCTATACCCTGATCGAGCGGTCGGATGCCGAGGACACGGCGACCGTGATCTCCAGCATCGTCGAGGCGGTCGACGGAGCCGATGTTGCCCGGCTGATCGCACTGGTCGCAGCGCCGACGACGGCAGTGATCACGCTGACGATCACCGAGCCCGGCTACCGTCTGACAGCTGACGCGCTGCCGGACCTCGACGATCCACTCGTGGTCGCAGACCTCGAGTTGTTGCAGGCAGCGGGCATGGGCGCCGATACGGGCCCAGGCGCGAGCCAAGGCGTGAGCCCGGTCACGACGCTCGGGCGACTGCTCCTGGCGCTGGATGCGCGTCGACGCGCCGGCGCCGGTGCGCTCGCGATCGTGCCCTGTGACAATGTGCCGAACAACGGCGAGTTTCTTCGGCGTGGCCTGACGGCGCTCGCGGCGAGGGTGAGTCCGCAAACGGCGGCGTGGCTGGCCCACAATGTCAGCTTCGTGTCAACATCCGTTGATCGCATCACCCCGAAGACCACCGCAGCCGACATCGCGACGGCGACGGCGTTGACGGGCTGGGCCGACAGCGCCCCGGTGGTCACGGAGCCGTTCACAGACTGGGTGCTTTCGGGCGCGTTTCCGGCTGGCCGCCCGGCGTGGGAGTCTGCGGGGGCCCGCTTCGTCGAAGACATCGCACCGTTCGAGCGACGCAAGCTCTGGCTGTTGAACGGTGCGCACAGTCTCTTGGCATACGCTGGATTGGTGCGTGGCCACACAACGGTCGCGGATGCGATTACCGATCCGGTCTGTCGAGGCTGGGTGACTGCGCTCTGGGACGAATGCGCGCGAAACCTGCCTCAGAAGGGACTTGATCTCGACGCATACCGGTCAGCGCTGCTGGCTCGTTTCGAGAACACCCGTATCGAGCATCAGCTCAGCCAGATCGGCAAGGAAGGCGCCACCAAACTGCGGGTGCGCGTTGCCGCCGTCGCCCGGGCCGAACGAGACGCCGGCCGTAGCGCGCAGGCCTGTGCCGTGGCCATCGGCGCCTGGATCGCGTCGTTGCGCGCCGGCATCGACCTGGCGGACGCGCAGTCGGCAGCTATTCAACGCGCACGGGAGCCGCGCAACGACGGCGCCCCGCGGCGTCTGCTCGATCTGATCGATCCTGAGCTCGCTCGGGACGACGCTTTTCTGGCGACCGTTGTGGCAGCGGCGGGGTCGTTCAGATAGCAGTTCACGCAACACAATCAGAAACGATGCAACTCGAACTGGAACGACGCAACATGAGCAGAATCGACGCAACGCGAACACAGGACAAGGACCGACATGAAAATTGACAAGGCCGAGGTCATCGTCACGAGCCCCGATCGCAACTTCGTGACGCTCAAGCTCACGACCAACGATGGGCTGACCGGGCTCGGGGATGCGACGCTCAACGGGCGTGAGCTCGCGGTCGCGGCATACCTGGGTGAACATGTTGTTCCGCTGCTGATCGGCCGCGACCCGCAGAACATCGAGGACACCTGGCAGTTCCTTTACCGCAGCGGCTACTGGCGCCGCGGCCCGGTGACGATGGCGTCGATCGCCGCCGTTGACATGGCGTTGTGGGACATCAAGGGCAAGGCGGCCGGAATGCCCGTGTATCAGTTGCTCGGCGGTGCGAGCCGCAACGGGCTGATGGCATACGGCCATGCCTCCGGCAAGGAGCTGCCCGAGCTGTTCGACTCGATCCGCGAGCACCAGTCGCTCGGCTACCGTTCGATCCGGGTGCAGACCGGCGTTCCCGGCCTCGAGTCGATCTACGGGATCGCCTCGAACAAGGGCCTTCCGGGCAATGAGGGCGTGCGCTACGACCATGAACCCGCTCAGCGTGGCGCGCTTCCCGCCCAGGAAGAATGGGACACGCGTGCATACCTGCGCCACGTTCCCACCGTCTTCGAGGCCGTGCGTAACGAGTTCGGTCCGGAACTTCCGCTTCTGCACGATGGACATCATCGGATGACCCCGCTTCAGGCCGCGAAGCTCGGCAAGTCTCTGGAGCCTTACGATTTGTTCTGGCTAGAGGACTGCACACCCGCCGAGAATCAAGAGGCACTGCGCCTGCTGCGGCAGCACACCACGACACCTCTGGCCATCGGCGAGGTCTTCAACACCGCGTGGGATTTCCAGAACCTCATCAAAGAGCAGCTGATCGACTATGTTCGGGCGGCATCCACCCACTTCGGCGGGATCACCCCGCTGAAGAAGGTCATGGACTACGCCGCGATGTACCAGATCAAGTCCGGCTTCCACGGGCCGACCGACATCTCGCCGGTCGGATTCGCCGCACAGTTGCACGTCGGGCTCGCCATTCACAACTACGGCATCCAGGAGTACATGCAGCACGGCGACAAGACCAACGCCGTGTTCGACCAGTCGATGACGTTCATCGACGGCTACCTGCACCCCGGCGAGAAGCCGGGGCTCGGCGTCGAGTTCGACGTCGACGAGGCCGGCAAGTACCCGTACGAAACCGCCTACCTTCCGTACAACCGTCTCGCCGACGGCACCGTACACGATTGGTGACCCGGCAGAATACAGGCATGGCTTCCGAAAACGTGTCATCGTTCGCCGCAGCGTCGTCGTTCGAAAGATCGTCGCATCCGCTTGTCGTCGTGATGGGGGTGTCCGGTTCGGGCAAGAGCACGATCGGTGCCTTGGTGGCGGATGCCCTCGGCGTCGCCTTCGTGGACGGCGATGCCTTGCATCCGCTCGCCAATGTTCAGAAGATGGCTGCGGGCACCCCGTTGACAGATGACGACAGGCGGCCGTGGCTGGCAAAAGTCGGGCGGGTGCTCGCCGACGCAGAAGGGACGGGACTGGTCGTCGCCTGTTCTGCATTGAAGCGGGCATACCGTGATGCGATCCGCGCGGAGGCGCCGGGCGCAATTTTTCTTTTGCTGAATGGATCTCGCGAAGTGTTGTCAGGGCGGCTCGAAGGCCGCACTGGTCATTTCATGCCACCCAGCCTGCTCGACTCACAACTGGCGACGCTCGAACCGTTGCAGCCGGATGAGCGCAGCGTCGTCGTTGATATCGGCGCGAGTATCGAGTTGGTCGTCACCGCGGCCGTCGCCGCCGTGCGTGAAGCCTGACCTGGCGCGCAAGCGCACCCATCTGGCGGTCGAGTAGCGAGCGCCAGCGAGTGTATCGAGACCAGAGGCGTCGCCGGGCGGTCTCGATACGCTCCGATCGACCAGCGGAAGAGCGTACGGCCCGCGGCAGTGTAAGCTTGATCCTTGGACTACGGCGAGGGATTGCCGCGCGACTTCCGGGCATCCGGATCGAGGCATCCGTAATCGACGCGGTGGAGTACGGCTTTGCAGCTATTCCTCACGCTGACATGCGTTCGAGTTGAACAACAGATCGAATATCTGGGCTGAAAGCCCGTAACAAGGAGTGCACCACCATGAGTGACGACAGTAACAAGGTCGCGGCAGAACTACGCGAGAACTTTGGCAAGGGCGCGGCTCGCAAGATCCGGGCCGCTGGCAAGATTCCGGCTGTGATCTACGGTCACGGCACAGCCCCGCAGCATGTGACTCTTCCCGGCCACCAGATCGGCCTGATCCTGCGCAAGGCGAACGCGGTGCTTGAACTGGACATCGCAGGCAAGAGCCAACTCGCACTGGTCAAGGATGTGCAGAAGGATCCGGTGCGCCAGATCATCGAGCACCTCGACCTCATCGTCGTCAAGAAGGGCGAGAAGGTTCACGTCGAGGTGCCCGTGCACCTGGAGGGCGAGTCCTTCCCCGGCACGATCGCGATGATCGACGTCAACACGCTCCGTCTTGAGGCCGAGGCCACGAACATTCCTGAGCGGATCGTCATCAACATCGAGGGTCTCGAAGAGGGTCAGCATGTGCTGGCCAAGGACATTCCGCTGCCAGCCGGTTCGGTGCTGGTCGATGAGCCCGACCTGCTGATCGTCGGCATCACTGTGCCGACAGGCTCCGCTGCGGACGAGGCTGCGGATGCGGCCGTGGCAGAAGCCGCCAGCGAGGCGAGTGCTGCCGCAGCGGCCGAGGCGGCCGCGGAGTAGTAGTCAGCCAGGAACAGAGCAACGAACGGATGCCGGGCCGGAGCGACGCGCTCCGGCCCGGCAGCCGTCTCACGATCTGGCTTGACGATCCGATGTCACGATATGAAGCAAACATGAGCGAGCGGACTTGGCTGGTTGTCGGCTTGGGCAACCCGGGGGCCGAATACGCCAACACCCGGCACAATGTCGGGCAGATGGTGTTGGCGGAATTGGCAAGCAGGGCATCCGCCAGGTTCAAGTCGCACAAGACCAACGCGACAGTCGCCGAGGGCCGGGTGGTGCCGGGCGGGCCGCGGTTCGTGCTGGCGAAGCCGAACACCTACATGAACGTGTCTGGCGGCCCGGTGGCGCAGCTTCTGCGGTTCTATTCGCTGGAGCCGGACCGTTTGATCGTGCTGCAAGACGAGCTCGATATTCCGTTCGACACCCTCAAGCTCAAATTCGGCGGCGGCCACGGCGGCCACAAGGGTGTGCGTGACATCATCGCGGCGATCGGCACCGGGGAATTCACTCGTGTGCGGGTCGGCGTCGGGCGCCCGCCCGGGAGTCGCGCTGCCGCGGACCATGTGCTGCGTGCCTTCAGCAAGGAAGAGCGCGCCCTGCTGCCGTCTCTGATAACGGATGCCGCTGACGCGGTCGAGCAGATCGCCAGCGACGGGCTGTCCGCGGCTCAGCTTCGGTTCCACACCGCCGAGAAGTAGGCTGCTTTCTGTTGGTTGAGGAGCGCCGCGAGCGCAGCGAGCAGTGCGTCTCGAAACCATCGCGTGCATTCCCGTTACGCTCGAAGCCATGACACTTTTCACACGTGAGTGGGGCGACGGCGATCGGTACGCTGTGCTGATTCACGGTGTTATGAGCAGTTCGCGCAACTGGCGCACGACCGGGCCCGCACTTGCGGAGCGCGGCTATCACGTGGTCGCTGTCGACTTGCCCGGACACGGGCAAAGCCCGCGCGCCGAGCACTATACGATGCAGTTGCTGGCCGACAGCGTGTTGGAGAGTGTGCCTGCCGGCCCGGAGTTGGCGATGGGCCATTCGCTTGGCGGGCTCACGCTGAGTCTGATCGTCGAGCGCCTGCAGCCGACGCGCGCGATATACGTTGATCCGGCGTTCGACATGCCCGAAATGGCGTGGTGGCAGCGGATGCTGATGCCGCTGCTGATGCGGCGGATGCTGAAGAGCAGTACTGATGAGGTGGCGGCGAAGAATCCGCGTTGGGATCGGCAGGATGCCCAAATCGAGTCAGAGGATTTTCACGCGTTCGATCGCCGTGTGATGGCCCTACTCAGTCAGAAGGGTGCGTTGCGGGTGCCGGAGCACGCCATGGTTCCGTCCCTAGTCGTGCGGGCGGACACCCGTGGGGTCGTTTCGCCGGAACTTGCTGACCGTCTTACGGCCCTGGGCTTCGAGGTACGCACTGTGGTCGGCACCACCCACACCATCAATCGCGATGACTTCGACGGCTTTCTGCGCGCTCTCGACGGCTGGATCTGAACCGTCCGCGGGAAGCACGAGCCGCATCGCGTCAGTTGCATTGCGTATCGGACGCGCACCGCCGCGCTTTCCGCAGCCGTCGTCGTTGTCGTGGACTCGCGGTCTCTCGCGATGTTAGGAGAGTTGCTAGAAGGCTCGTGGGGCGGTGTTGTGGGTGTGGCCGAGGGCCCTTTCCCATTGGATGGTGCCGTTTTTGTGGCGGATGATCGCCCTGTTGCCTTCGGTTGCGTTGAGCGGGATGAAGGATGCGCGTGTCGTTGTTCACCGGGTGGTCGGGGCCGATTCCGGCGCATCACTGCGGGGTCATGTGCGCATGAGTGTGGTTTGTGATTGGCGTGGTGTTCGGGCGAGTTGTGCGAGCCAGTTCGGGGGGTGGATGGTGGGTGTGCCGTGGTGCATTGTCACGGTCCAGATTCCTGTGTCGAGCATTCTGTGGTGCCACCAGCAGGCGAGCACGCCGTTGTCGACGTGGGTTGGCCCGCCGCGGTGATCGGGCACGACGTGGTGTGCTTCTGAGGCTGTGGCGGGGATGGGGCAGCCGGGCACGATGCACGTCAGTCCGTCTCGCGCGGCCATGGCTCGGCGTTGTGCTTTCGTGAAGTACCTGGACTTGCTGCCCAGCTTGATGATGCGCCCGCCGGGGCTGAGGATCACCGATTGGACGCCACCGTCACAGACGAATTGACGAACGACCGATGCCGGGATTGGGTCTTCGATGCCGGAAATCTTTCCCGTGGAGGTGCCCGTGTCGGGGTTGAGTGTGTTGGTGGTTGTGGTGATCAGTACGGTTGGTGGGGTGCTGAACTCTTGCGAGGCGCCGAAAGATTTGACCATCGCGGCGAACAAGTCGGCTTTCTGCTGTCCGGCCGTGCGCGGATCGGCCGCAATGCCTCGCTCCTCGTTCTCTTCCTTCTCGAGAAATTTCGGTGCGGTCCGCGGGGTGATGACAGCCTCTATCACTGCGAGGGTGATTGCGGCGATCTCTGGTGTGACGGCTCCGCCGAACGGGTGGACACCGTTCTTTGCTGTGCGAGACATCCAGAAGTCACGGCGTTGCAGGGCCTCTTCGGCAGACGGCTCGAGTCCGTCGGGATCCAGAGCGTCCCGCCAGGCTCGCGCCTGGATCCGGATCCGGTCCGCCGGCAGCGGGATACCGGTCATACCGGCCATGCCGGGCACCGGTGTTTCAGACGTGGCGAGCGTTTCGGACGCCACCGGCTCCCCGTCTTGTTGCATGAATTGCTGACCTGTCGCGGCAGCGACCAGGTGTCGCTCGGCGACCAGCAGGTCATCGATCGCGGCTCGGGGTGAAGCCGTCGACAGTTCACGTGTGATGGCCTCGGCCGCGTCCAACCCGATGCGACCCGTTGCCAACGCGGCCCCGACGGTCGAGAAGAGGGCGGGCAGGGCCGCGCCGGTCGCCGATGTGCGCGGCAACACGGTGGCGCCCAGCCTCAACCGTCGGCGAACAGTCCCGGATGCTGCGGCGGTGACGCGTTCGAGCAATTCGACCCCGTTGCGACACCCGCGGGCCGCTGCCAAACCGTTCGAACCGAATGCGGGGTCGCTGCGTTTGTCGACCTCCGTGGCCGTGGCCACCCGGAGCGCGTCGATGACCCGCCCCGCTTCCTCTGCCCGCGCCGTGAAGCGGAGTAGATCATCCGCGCTCATCGCCCACAGCGCGGAAGAATCGATGGTCGACGCGGCGTCGATCATGTTCTCCAGTGCGGCGGTCGGGTTGTCCATACCCGTAAGTCAACCAGGCACCACCGACATTGAGTAGGGCATGAATGCGCAGATCAGAAGCAACTTCCCGAGTGTGTGTCATTCGGACCAGTGTGCGTTATTCGGCGCGTCTGCGTCGTGCTCGCCGGGGTCTCGATACGCTCGCTAGCGCTCGCTACTCGACCACCGGCCCCCCGTTGGTCGAGTAGCGCGCGAGCGCAGCGAGTACGCGTATCCAGACCCGCGTTCACCACTCGACCGGTACCCCCGACCACCAGTCAGTCGACCGCGGTCACCTCCAGCAACCACACCTGCTCCGGATACGAAGCAGGAGCCTGCAAACCCGCGGAGGCCACACCGAGGATGCGCGGGTGCCGGCCCGACCGTGCAGGATCGGGCACGGCGATCGCGCGTCGCTCGAATGAATCCGCACACCTGGTGCAGAAAGGCCCGACAACTGCGCTGCAGTCGCCGGGCCCATGACAGGCTTGCGAGGATGCGCTTTACTCGCTGTCGAGGCCAGCCTCAAGTTCGATCGTGATCGTGACCTTGTCGCCGACCAAGACGCCACCGGTCTCGAGCGTTGCGTTCCAGCTCAGGCCGAAGTCCTCGCGGTTGACGGTGGTGTGCGCGGTTGCGCCGGCTTTGTAGTTGCCGTACGGGTCCGTGCCGAAGCCACCGAACTCGAAGTCGAAGGTCACCGGCTTCGTCGTGCCTTTGATCGTCAGCAGACCGTCGACCTTGTAGTCACCGTCGACGACGCGTGCGCCTGTCGAGACGAACTCGATCGTCGGAAATTCAGGCGCATTGAAGAAATCGTTGGTGCGCAGGTGGTTGTCGCGGTTCACGTCGCCTGTCGTGATCGACTCAACCTCAGCGGATGCTGTGACGCTCGAGTCGAGCGGGTTCTCACCGGTCACGAACGTCGCCGAGAACGTGTTGAACTTACCGCGGACCTTGCTGATCATCATGTGCCGGACGCTGAACCCGATCTCGCTGTGCGCGTGGTCAATGGTCCAGGTTCCGGCCCTGTAGCCGGGGATCTCAGTGGTGGCCGTAGTTGTTGTCATCGGGCAATTCTCCTCATGGTGTGATGGATCGGTTCCATACGTACGTGTATGCAAACGCATGGGGTCGCAGACTATTCCATGCATGTCGATATATTTCCGTCGGCGTCTATCTCCCGCTCGACGGGAGCACGGGAGTACGCGAGCGCAGGAGCACGTGAGCGCTCGGCACAGCACACCACGGTGCCGTGTCTGTGCACCCCCGTACACTTAGACGAGTGATCCTTGAGGGCTTAACACGTGCGCTTTCGCGCGCCCAAACTTTCGATAACGCCCTTGCGCACGCCGCACGCGACGCCGACTTCTCTCTGACCGATGGCCTTCGTGCCCCGCTGCTGGCTGGCCTGCTCGGCAAACGGCCCGAGGGCTTGCGGTCGATGCTGGTGATCACGGCGACCGGGCGCGAGTCGGAAGGCTTGCGAGCCACCCTCGCTGGACTGCTTCCGTCGGCGGAGATCCTCGACTTTCCAGCCTGGGAGACCTTGCCGCACGAGCGGCTGAGCCCGAGTGCTGAAATCGTCGGTCGCCGACTCGCCGCATTACGACGCATGCACGATTGGAACGACGCAGCAGGTGCGGCCACTGGGCAGCGGCCGCTGGTTGTCACCGCGTCGGTGCGGGCGGCCCTCCAGCCGCTTGCGGACAACCTCACCGAGCGTGAACCGGTCACGTTGCGAGTCGGCAGTCGCGGGAATGAGCTCGGCGCCATTGCGCTGCAGCTGGTCGACCTGGCGTACTCACGGGTCGACATGGTCACCCGCCGCGGCGAATTCGCGGTGCGCGGCGGCATCCTCGATGTGTTCCCTTCGGTGGCGGAGCATCCGTATCGCGTTGATTTCTTCGGGGACGAGGTAGAGCAGATTCGCGCTTTCTCGGTGGCAGACCAGCGCTCCTTGCCCGAGGAAGTCAGCGCCGTCACACTGCCGCCGAGCCGTGAACTCCTCCTCAGCACTGCAGTGCGGCAACGCGCCCGCGAGATGGCGAGCGAATTTCCCAATCTCTCCGGCATGCTCGCCAAAATTGCCGAAGGCATCCCGGTTGAAGGGATGGAGTCGCTCGCACCTGCGCTCGTCGATCGCCTGGTGCCGCTGACCCACTATCTGCCTGCCGGTGCCGCCATCGCGGTCATCTCACCCGAACGGGTCGCGTCGCGGGCCGTCAGCCTGGCTGAGACGAATCGTGAATTTCTGTCTGCAGCCTGGAGCGCTGCCACCGTTGGTGCGGCGGCGCCGATCGACCTGGCTTCCGGCGACTTCTTGACGCTCGGCGCACTGCGCGAGTCCGCGCAACGGCTGCAGGCCGGCCCCGCTGCCGCCGCGCACCCGTGGTGGACTCTCAGCAATTTCGACTCCGGCGAGGTGCTGCCGGAGGAACGCACGATCGAAGAACACCTGACGGTGCGCATTCAAGCGGATGCCGTACCCAGCTTCCAGGGCAACGTCACCGGCGCTCTCGATCACATCGCCGCCCTGTTGACAGACAACTGGCGCGTCGTGATCGCCGCGGAGGGCATCGGCCTTGTCGAGCGCGCCGCCGATGTGCTGGCTGAAAACGGTGTCGCCGCGCGTGTGGTGGAGGACTATCCGGATGACGCCGAACCCGGCATCGCCTATCTGGTGCGGGCCGTCGTCGGCCACGGCTTCGAACTTCCGAGCGAGAAGATCGCGCTGATCGGCGAGACCGAGTTCTACGGCCGCACCATCGGCTACGACTCGCGGCAGATCAAGAAGCTCGCGGTGCGACGCAAGAACGTCGTGGATCCGCTGCAGTTGAATACCGGTGACTACGTTGTGCACCAGACGCACGGCATCGGCAAATTCGTTGAACTGACGCAGCGCGAGGTTTCCAGCGGCGGGCGCAAACCCGTGAAGACCAAGCGCGAGTATTTGGTGCTGGAATATGCGCCGTCCAAGCGCGGATTTCCCGGCGACAAACTTTACGTGCCGACCGACCAACTCGACTTGCTCACGCGCTACGTCGGAGGTGAGTCGCCCGCTCTCAGCAAGATGGGCGGCAGCGACTGGTCGGCCGCCAAGGGCCGGGCACGCAAGGCGGTGCGCGACATCGCCGTCGAACTCGTGAAGCTGTATTCGGCGCGGATGGCCAGCAAGGGCTACGCGTTCGCACCGGACACCCCATGGCAGCGCGAGCTGGAGGAGGCCTTCCCGTTCGTGGAGACCCCGGACCAGCTGCAGACCATCGACGAGGTCAAGGCAGACATGGAGCGGCCGATCCCGATGGACCGACTGATTTCAGGCGACGTCGGCTTCGGCAAGACCGAGATCGCTGTGCGTGCCGCATTCAAGGCGGTCCAGGACGGCAAACAGGTGATCATGCTGGTGCCGACCACACTGTTGGTCAAGCAGCACTTCGAGACCTTCCAGGAACGTTTCGCTGGTTTCCCGATTCATCTGCGCGCGCTCAGCAGGTTTCAGAGCGACCGTGAGGCAGCCGAGACGATACGCGGCCTCGCCGATGGAACGGTCGACGTCGTCATCGGCACCCATCGGCTCCTGACCGCCGGCATCACGATCAAGGATCTGGGTCTTGTCATCATCGACGAGGAACAGCGCTTCGGGGTCGAGCACAAGGATGCACTGAAAAAGTTGAAGACCAACGTCGACATTCTGGCGATGAGTGCAACGCCGATCCCTCGCACACTGGAGATGGCGGTGACGGGTATCCGCGAGATGTCGACGCTGGCGACGCCGCCGGAGGACCGGCATCCGATTCTCACCTTCGTCGGCCCATCGTCGGATCGGCAGACCGGTGCGGCAATCCGACGCGAGTTGCTGCGCGAGGGCCAGATCTTCTTCGTTCACAACCGGGTATCCAGTATCAACCGGGTCGCCGCGCATCTGGCAGAGCTGGTGCCGGAGGCGCGCATCGCCGTCGCGCACGGCCAATTGCCCGAGCACGTGCTCGAACAGATCGTCGTCGACTTCTGGGAGCGCAAATTCGACGTGCTGGTCTGCACGACCATCATCGAGACCGGGCTGGACATCGCCAACGCGAACACCATCATCATCGATCGTGCAGACAAATATGGCCTCAGCCAGTTGCACCAGTTGCGCGGGCGCGTCGGCCGCGGACACGAACGGGCGTACGCCTACTTCCTCTATGACGAAAACAAGCCGCTTGGCGAGACTGCGCACGACCGGCTCTCGACCATCGCCGCGAATAACGAGCTCGGCAGCGGCATGCAGGTCGCGCTGAAAGACCTCGAGATCCGCGGTGCGGGCAACCTGCTCGGCGGGGAGCAGTCCGGGCACATCGCGGGAGTCGGCTTCGACCTGTATCTGCGGATGATCGGCGAGGCTGTCGGCGCGTTCCGGGGCGACGTTGCTGAGGGGCAGACCGAGCTGCGGCTCGAGCTGCCGGTCGACGCCCACATTCCAGAAGACTATGTCGATAGCGAGCGGCTGCGTTTGGAGGCATATCAGAAGCTGTCTGCCGCCAGCGCGCCGAATGCGGCAGACGACCAACTTGAGCACGTGCACGATGAGTTGACCGATCGCTACGGCGAGCTGCCGCTGGCGGTGCAAAACCTGTTTGCCGTGTCGCGACTACGTCGGCATGCGCAACGAGCCGGTCTCAGCGATGTCGTCGCAATGGGCTCGAATCTGCGCGTAGCGCCGGCAGCACTGGCCGACTCGATTCAGGTGCGCTTGAAGCGGATGTACCCCGGCTCGCGTTACCTCGCAGCGCAGCATGCCGTGCTCGTTCCAATGCCTCGCATCAATGGGGACGCGCTCGCCGACGCCGATCTGATCGGCTGGACGACGCAGGTGCTGGATGCGATCTTCCCGGTCAAGGAGACTTCCTCGGTGGTCGAGTAGCGAGGAACGAGCGTATCGAGACCCCATAACGAGGTCTCGATACGCGCGCTCGCCCTTCGACAACGCTCAGGGACCGAAGCTCGCGGGCTACTCGACAACCGCCGTCGCAACTAATCTGTGTTATCTTTACCAGAACAGATAGCGCAGATGGTGTGACGGAGAGCTGGAGGCGCAATGCAGATCGACATCGACCCGCTGTCCGATGTGCCGCTCTACCAGCAGCTGCGCGACCGCGTGGTCGAGGGCATCGCTGCCGGTCGTCTCGAACCGGGGGAACAGCTCGCCTCCGTGCGGCAGCTGGCGGTGTCGTTCGGCATCAACGTCGCAACGGTGAGCAAAGGTTACGACCTGCTGAGGCAGGAGGGCCTGATCCGCACCAATCACAAGTCCGGCTCCGTCATCGCGCGCGGACCCGATAGCGGTCCGGCGTCGAGTGAATTCGTTGACGACTGGCGGGCCAGACTCACCACCCTGCTCGCCGAGGCGAGTGCACAGGGGCTCAGTTCTTCCCGGATTTCCGAGTCCGTGGCCGACCTGCTTGCCGGGTTCGGCCACAACGTCAAAGGAGGCCGCGCATGACGTGGTTGGTTCTGTTCTTCAGCCTGCTGATCTGCACCCTGATCGCGGGTCTACTGTTCGCGATGCCCGCGATCGTGCATCCAACGGTGCCGCTCGGCGTCAGTGTGCCGCATGACCGGATCGGCGAGCCGGTCATCCGCACTGCTGTGCGCCGCTATCGCATCGCGATCGTCGGATGCTGGGTGCTCGCCGTCGCCGGCACCGTATTTCTCGCAGACCAAGCGGCTCTCGCGCTCGCCGTACCTGTTCTCGGGCTCCTGGTGCTCTGTACCGTCGCATACCTTGTGGCGCGCTCGTCGATCTTGCGAGCGAAACGCGCCGGCCGGTGGTACGAGGGAGTCCCGGTTCGGTTGACTGCGGATGTCACGGCGCTCGCGTCCCCGCGCCCACCGATCGGCTGGGCGATCGTCTCCGTCCTTCTGTTGCTTGTCACCATCGTGATCGGCGCTGTCGCGTACTCGAGCTTGCCCGACCCGGTGCCGGTGCATTGGAACGCTGCGGGCGAAATCAACGGATACGCCGCCAAGTCGGTCTGGTCGGTGTTCGGTCCGGTGCTGATCGGTCTGGGGCTCGTCGCCCTGTTGTTCGCGGCCTCGTACCTGGGCCGGCTGACGACGGGGCGGACCATCACGTCCGACTCGCTAGAAGAGGCTGCGCATCGGGCGGATGTGCAGCGCCGCCTGCTCGTGTCGATGCTCGGGCAGCTCGGCTTGGTGATCACCCTGATGATTTGCACGCTGACCCTCGCAGGATGGTTCGCGCCGAAATCGAATGTGCTGTTCATCGTGCTCCCGGCGGGGCTGATCGTGCTCATCGCCGCACTGCTCGTCGTGTTCGTTGTCCGCTACTCGCGGTCGATGGCGCGCTCACAGGTTGGTGCGCGCGCCGGCGGTTCGGCCACCGGCGGAACCGCTCGGTCCGACCGCGCGATCGACGCCCCAGACGACGATCGCTATTGGAAGGGCGGGCTGATCTACGTCAACAGGAATGACCCCGCCGTCTTCGTGCCCAAGCGCTTCGGCGTCGGGTGGACCGTCAATCTCGGCAGCGCGGGTGGATTCATACTCGGCTTGGTGCTGCTCCTGATCATCGTCGGCGCCATCACGATGGCCATCGTCGCACCCGGTAGCCAGCACCGCGCGCTCTAGGCGGTTCCTTTCACGGCCTGTATCGCGGTACGCGGATGCTCCCGTCGATACCGACGAGCGAGGGCCGAGACCAGGATGCCCGCAAGCACGATCGACACTCCGGATCCGAGCAGCACGGCAAGCGTGCCCTCGTCGATGATCTCTTGGCTTTCCCTGAAGGCCAACTCGTTCATGAGCAGGGACACCGTGAAGCCGATGCCACCCAGTGAGGAAATGACCAGCAACGCCCGCAGGCTGATCTTCGGCGCTTGCCCGCGCCGGCCGATGAATGAGCCCAGCCAGCCGCCGAGGGTGATGCCGATCAGCTTGCCGACGGGCAACGCGACCAGGATGCCCCAGAACGGCGCAGCCAACTGCCCGACGGAAACCTGAGGGATCGGCACCAGGGCGGCCGAGAACGCGAACAGCGGCAAGACCAGTCCGTTGGACCACGGTTCGAGTGCATGCGTGACGCGCCGCGCCGGAGTGCGTGCCATGACCAGCCCGAGCACGACGCCGGCGATCGTGGCGTGCACGCCGGAGCGGTAGACGAGCACCCAGGTGAGCACGGCCAGCAACACCATGATGACCGCGAGCGGAACGCGCATTCGTCCGCGCAGCATCCGGCTGAGCAGAGCGAACGCGAGCGCACTGATCGCGGCGAGCCCAAGCATCCCCAGATTCGGATTCGAAGTGAAGAACACGGCGATGATGACAATGGCGATCAGGTCGTCCAAGACAGCAAGTGCGAGCAGGAAGACTCGGAGTCGATTGGGCAGGCCGCGGCCGAAGACGGCGAGCACTCCGAGTGCGAATGCGATATCGGTCGCGGTCGGCACAGGCCAGCCCTGCGTGTATCGGCCGCCGGCGGTGAAGGCGAAGTAGATCAGTGCGGGCACGACGACGCCGCCGATCGCGGCGATGGCTGGATGCACCGCCTTGCGCACACTGTTCAGCTCACCGGCGACGAGCTCATGTTTGAGTTCGACTGCAACGATGAAGAAGAAGACAGCGAGAAATCCATCACTGATCCAATGCCCCACCGACAGGTCGAGATTGATGCCGGGAATGTTCAATTGGGCATGTTGCAGGGCGAGCAAGTTGGGTCCCATGGCCGTGTTGGCGAAGATAAGACCCAGTACGGCCGCACCGAGTAGGAGTGCCGCCGCCGAGCGTTCCGAACGAATGAGACTCACGGTTCTCCTGTCGAGAATTCTGCTTCGGCCCGGAGCGAAATGCCGCCGGCCGTACTGCGGTCTCCGCAGGCCGACCAGACTTCCCGGCACTCCGTCGCCCAGTCTAGAGCGCACGTGCTTGCGCGGTGCAAGAACGTGGGTGAGATGATGAACAAGCGTGAAGGGACCGGCCAGATGACCCAGTTCGATGCACTCGATGATTCCGTTAGTGGAGCTGGGTCGAAACTGGATGCGTTCGCGGCTGCGATGGCTGCCGTGCTCGATCGATGCGTGTGGAGCCAGGGGATGACGCACGCGTCGCTCGTGCCCTACCTCATCGAGGAGAGTTACGAACTCGTCGACGCCATTGAGGCCGGTACGGCGGACGAAATCATGGAGGAGCTCGGAGACGTATTGTGGCAGGTAGCGTTCCACTCCGAGATCGCCGCTCGCACAGCTGGTGAGGATTTCGACATCGAGGACGTCGCAGAACGGGTGACGGCGAAGATGGTGCGCAGGCATCCGCACGTGTTCGGCGACGAGGTCGCTCGCACCCCCGAAGAGGTGCTGCGGCTGTGGAGCGCGGCGAAGGCAGCCGAGAAGAAGACGCGCACGAGTGTGCTCGATGGCATCCCTCAAGGAATGCCTGCTCTTGCGCTCGCCGACAAATTGCTCGGACGGGCGGCACTGGTCGGCGCACGGCCCGCGGGCGGCGATCACGACGGAGTCGGCTCCGAGGGGGCGCCCCTTGCCGATGAGAGTGAACTCGGCGAGTTGCTGTTGGCAATCGTCGCATCCGCACGGTCGCAAGGTCTGGACGCCGAACGCGCGCTACGCGTGAGACTGCGCGGCCTTCAGGAAGAGATTCGACTGCGCGAAACGGGTGCCGCTGCTCGCTGAAGACGCGGCTCGCGGAAGACGCTGCTCGCGGAAGACGCTGCGCGCGGAAGACACCGCGCTCTGAAGACACTGCGCGCGGAAGCTACCGCGGCCGACGTTTCGGTTATCCGAATCTTCCGATGAGAGGACCCATTTTCTCACCGTACGGCTTTCGAGTACGTCGACCCTGCGTATCCGACAGCGAACGAGCGCTCAATTGGTGCACGTCCGACTCAAGCCAGGTCCCGTTGGGGACGCCGCCGACACGCGGGGGAGCGTGCTCAGGGCGACAACAACTTCATTTTACGCTCTCTGCCTGACAATTGCCGCCCGGATCTCGTAAAACGCGACTCCGACCGAATCGCTCGGCCGCGGGCGCTCGGCCGCAGATGCTCGGCCGGAATCGCCTCTGCCAGAATTGTCCGTATGGCTCGAGACGTGAATCCTCCCCGCGGTATGCGTGATTTTCTTCCGGCAGAGAAGGCGCGCCGTGAGCATGCGCTGGCCACAATCCGGCGCAGCTACACCGCGCACGGATTCGATGAGATTGAAACTCCGGTCGTCGAGGACGCCGCTCGGTTGCACTCGGGGCTCGGCGGCGACAACGAAAAGCTCGCATTCGGCATCCTGCGTCGAGGGCTCGATGCGGAGACCGTTGCTCGCGCTGCGGCAGCTGACGACATCGCTTCGCTGACCGATCTGGGCTTGCGCTTCGATCTGACCGTACCGTTGGCCCGCTTCTACGCGACGCATCGCGCCGAACTCCCGGGTGTCTTCAAGGCGATACAGATCGCGCCCGTCTGGCGCGCTGAACGCCCGCAGAAGGGTCGCTATCGCCAATTCGTTCAGTGTGATATCGACATCATCGGCGAGCCGGGTCCGCTTGCGGAGATCGAGTTGATCACGGCGACCGCAGCGACGTTGCGCGCCCTCGGAATCAGCGGTTGCCGCATCCGTATCAATCACCGCAGCATCCTGCGCAAGTTGGTCGCTTCGTGGCAGATCGCAGAGCGCGACTATGAGCGTGCCCTGATCACGATCGACAAAGAGGACAAAATCGGCGTCGACGGTGTTGTGGCCGAACTCGTCGAGCAGGGCCTGCTTGCCGAGGAACGTTCGCAAACCGCACGTGAGAACCTCGCTGGGCTGCCGAATGACGGTTGGAACCTGCTCAACACGAGGGCGTTGGTGCCATGGCTCGACGAAGACGCCTACCGAGAATTGCGTGCGATCCGCGACGCCGTTGCTCTCGTGGCGCCGGAGCTCCCTCTCGTCTTCTCGCACAACCTCGTGCGCGGAATGGGCTACTACACCGGGGCGATCTTCGAAATCCAGCATCCCGGCCTCGGCTATTCACTCGGCGGCGGTGGGCGCTACGACGGCATGATCGGCCGCTTCCTCGGCACCGATGTGCCGGCGACCGGGTTCTCGATCGGCTTCGAACGGATCGCCGACCTCGTCAAAACCCCCGCGGATGCCGTGGCCGACTCTGTCGTGCTCGTGCACGACAGTGATGTACCCCTGACCCGCCTAGTGGCGCTGAAGATTTCGTTGATAGCGGACGGCAAGCGCGTGCGGCTGGAGCGCCGCACGAAGAATCTGAAGGGACTTCTAGAGCGGGCAGCGGCATCCGGTTACGGGTCGTTCGCGCTGGTCGACGCCGAAGCCGCGGCAGATGCGGCGCTCGAATTCAAACCGCTGACCGTGCGTCACTAGACTTGCTCGCGGATCATTCCGACGTTTTCAATTTCCACCGCACGAAACCAAGGAGATAGTTGTGGCTCAGATCGAGGCTGTTGGTGCACGTGAAATTCTGGACTCGCGGGGCAACCCGACCGTCGAGGTCGAGGTTTTGCTTGAAGACGGCACCGTCGCACGCGCGGCTGTGCCCTCGGGTGCATCGACCGGCGCGTTCGAGGCATACGAATTGCGCGACGGTGACAAGGCCCGCTATGGCGGCAAGGGCGTCGAGAAAGCGGTCGACGCAGTTCTTGACGAGCTCGGCCCAGTAGTCGAAGGCTATGAGGCATCGGAGCAACGACTCGTCGATGCGGCCTTGATCGAGACGGACGGCACACAGAACAAGAGTCGGTTGGGCGCGAATGCCATTCTCGGCGTGAGTCTTGCCGTCGCCAAGGCCGCAGCAGACTCGGCGGACCTTCCGCTGTTCCGCTACCTCGGCGGCCCGAACGCCCACACGCTGCCGGTTCCGATGCTCAACGTGATCAATGGCGGCGCGCACGCAGACAACAATGTCGACATCCAGGAGTTCATGATCCTGCCGATCGGCGCATCGACCTTCCGCGAGGCCCTGCGCTGGGGCACCGAAACCTACCACAGCCTCAAGGCGCTGCTGAAGAAGCAAGGTCTGAACACCGGCCTCGGTGACGAGGGCGGCTTCGCGCCGGACCTCTCGAGCAATCGGGCAGCGCTCGATCTACTGGTCGAGGCGATCACCGCGGCAGGGTTCACACCGGGAACGGACGTCGCACTCGGAATGGACGTCGCCTCCAGCGAATTCTTCGCAGACGACGCATACACGTTCGAGGGCAAGAAGATCGGTGCCGCCGACCTCACCGCGTACTACGACGAGCTGCTCGCTGCCTACCCGCTCGTGACCATCGAAGACCCGCTCGCCGAAGACGACTGGGAGGGCTGGACACACCTGACCGGCCACATCGGCGGCAAGGTACAGCTGGTCGGAGACGATTTGTTCGTGACCAACCCGACACGGATCGCACGGGGCATTGCCGGCCACGCAGCGAACTCCGTGCTCATCAAGGTCAACCAGATCGGCACACTGACCGAGACCCTGGATGCTGTCGCACTCGCGCAGCGCGCCGGCTATTCGACCGTCATGTCGCACCGATCCGGCGAGACCGAAGACACCACCATCGCCGACCTTGCGGTCGCGACCGACGGCGGACAGATCAAGACTGGGGCCCCGGCACGCAGCGAGCGCGTCGCAAAGTACAACCAGCTGCTGCGCATCGAAGAGGAACTCGGTGACGCGGCGGTCTACGCCGGCCGCGGCGCATTCCCGCGCTTCACCGCGTAGCCCCTCAATGGTGGTCGTCTAGCCCGCGAGCTTTCGGTCCCTGAGCGAAGCCGAAGGGCGAGCAGGCGTGTCGAGACCCCCGACCGATCAGCTCACGCGGTCTCGATACAGTCGCTAGCGCTCCTTACTCGACCAACGGCACCGGTGGTCGAGTAGCCCGCGAGCTTTCGGTCCCTGAGCGAAGCCGAAGGGCGAGCAGGCGTATCGAGACCCGCGCGGCATCCGCGACCTCTGGGCGGCGCCGGGTTAGGCTCGTTTGGCCTAGACGTTGACAGGAGGCTGCGATGGCGGCGGAGGACCCGACGCGCGGATGGTTGCGCGGCATCCGATTCTCATGGTTCACGTTTCTGATGATGGGAATTCTCGTGTTGGGCGTGCTCGTTGTCGCGCCGACTCTGCAGCAGTATATTCAGCAGCGTCAGCAGATCGCCGATGTGCAGGCTGCCAATGCGGCACTGCATTCGAAAGTGAAGGCGCTCGACGCTGACAAAGCCCGGTGGAGCGACCCCAGCTACATCCGTGCGGAGGCGCGCGATCGACTGCTCTACGTGATGCCCGGCGAGACGAGCTATCTCGTGATCGATGATCGGCCGGCGGCCGCGAAGAAGGACACAACACCGGTCAGCAGCTCCATTCAGAAGACGCAGAGCGATTGGCTTGGTTCCCTGTTCGACTCTGTCATGACCGCAGGCCTCAGCACTCAGCCGGTCGGCACCCTTCCGATCTCGAACCCGGCCGGGTGATCCATGACGACACCCCCATTCGAGCCCTTCACCGACCGGGACATCGCCATCGTGTCAGCCCAGTTGGGCAGACCTGCCCGCAACGTGATCGGCATTGCAGCGCGCTGCGTCTGCGGGGCGCCGACCGTGGTTGCAACAGCACCACGGCTGGCAGACGGCTCGCCGTTTCCGACGCTGTATTACCTGAGCCATCCCGCCGCGACGGCGGCTATCTCGCAACTGGAAGCAACGCATGTGATGGTCGAGTTCGGCGAGCTTGTCGAGGCGGATGCTGCGGTGCGCGAGCAATACGCATCCGCTCACGCCGCGTACCTGGCCGATCGCGAAAGCATTGAGTTCGTCGAGGAGATCGCAGGATTCTCGGCCGGAGGCATGCCAACGCGAGTGAAGTGCCTGCACGCACTTGCTGCGCACGCACTTGCGGCTGGACCGGGAGTGAACCCGATCGGAGACCGCTCGCTGGAGCGAGCGGACTGGTCGCCGGACATCTGCCGTTGCCCGGACTACGGCGTCGACTGAGTCGGCATGGGCATCGGCCGTCGTGTGACCGTGTGAGGCGGCTCAATTTCTGGGCTGCTGGCTGTGGGGGTAGATTGAACTGATACTTTTTCTTTGAGGAGACGCTCTACTGTGCCCAAAATCCTGATCGTCGGCGGCGGATACGCCGGTTTCTACACGGCCTGGAAGCTCGAGAAGTGGCTGCGTAACGGTGAGGCAGACGTCACGGTCGTCGACCCGCTGCCGTACCTGACCTACCAGCCATTCCTGCCCGAGGTTGCCGCCGGCTCTATCGAGCCGCGTCATGCTGTCGTCGCTCAGCGCCGACACTTGAAGAAGACCACGGTGATCACCGCCAAGGTGACCTATGTGAACCATGCCGAGAAAAAGGCGACGATCACACCCGCGCTCGGTGAGCCGTGGGAGTTGGAGTACGACATCGTCGTGATCACCGCCGGCGCTGTGAGCCGCACGTTCCCGATTCCGGGCGTTGCCGATCAGGCGATCGGACTGAAGAACATTGAAGAGGCCGTCGCCATCCGCGATCGCGTCTTGACGAACTTCGACAAGGCTGCGGCGTTGCCGCCAGGCCCGGAGCGCGAGCGCCTCCTGACGTTCGTTGTCATCGGCGGTGGCTTCGCGGGCATCGAGATTTTCGGCGAATTGCGCTCATTTGCCAGCGCGCTGCTGTCGAGCTATCCGCAATTGTCGTTCGAGGAGACGCATTTCCACCTAATCGAGGCGATGGGCCGGATCATGCCGGAGGTGTCGCTGCCGACCAGCTATTGGGTGATCAAGAATCTTGCTCAGCGCGGGGCCGAAATCCACTTGGAAACGCAGTTGACCAGCGCCGTCGACGGTCGGATCGAGTTGTCGACGGGGGAGAGCTTCGATGCAGACCTGATCGTTTGGACGGCCGGGGTGATGGCGAACCCGAGCATCATCCGCCACACTGACCTGCCGATCGAGGAGCGCGGGCGCCTCAAGGTGCGCGCCGACCTGCGAGTGGGAGACGAAGACGACTTCATTCCAGACGCGTGGGGGGCCGGCGACGTCGCTGCTGTTCCCGACCTTTCCGGCTTCGGCGTCGGCGGGTACTGCGTGCCGAACGCACAGCATGCGGTTCGCCAGGGCAAGACGCTGGCCAAGAACATCGTCGCGACACTGCGGAGTGAGGGCGTACGCGACTATTTCCACAAGCCTGCCGGCGCGGTAGCCGGTATCGGCCTCGGTATCGGCGTGTTCCAGAAGGGCAAGCTCGGAATCACGGGATTGCCCGCTTGGGTGATGCATCGCGGCTATCACGGATTGGCCATCCCCAGCTGGGAGCGCAAATTCCGCGTGTTCTGGGGTTGGTGGAATAACCTGTGGCTCGGCCGCGACATCGTGTCGCTTGCCGCGACTCTCGAGCCGCGCGCCGCATTCGAGGAGTTCGCGTCGCGTCCGAAGCCGCCGGCTGCGGCTGCTGCCGCTCCGGCAGTCACTGCGAAGGCGCCGGTTAAGGCGAAGAAGGATGCCGCTGCGGAGAAGGTGATCGCAGCCAAGTAGGCCGCGAAACACGTGTCAGTCGAGGGGGTCCATCCGCGGATGGACCCCCTCGGCTGGTCTGCGACGGATGCCCACTGGTCCCGTAGCATGGAGCAGCACGCCCCCGTAGCCCAATGGCAGAGGCAGGCGACTTAAAATCGCCACAGTGTGGGTTCGAGTCCCACCGGGGGTACCTTTACCGGGTCCACGCTCGCCGGGCGCTCAGCGCAATGCGGGCGCGATGTAGCGTTGCCACAGCCACGCGGAGATGCTGATGGCCGCGAAAACGAGTGTGCCGATCGCGAGTGCCAGTGTTCCGGTTCGATGTGTTGCGAGGTCCTGGATCGGGACCAGGATGGCGAACAACAGCGTCTCGATTGCGATCGCGATCAGCAGCCAGATGCCCCGCGACCAGCGCAGGATTGCGCGGCCGGGGAGTGAACCCAGTGGCAGCACCAGCACCGCCGCCGATCCGACGGCCAGGAGAACGGTGGCATTCACGAACTCGGAAACGAACGCCGTAGTCACGGTGTCGGCGCCCGGCAGGAGATCCAGTACCAGCCAGCCGAGCGCGGCGAGAACCGCGAGCGAGCCGAGCTGCAGTGCCGCCAGCTTGCCACGGACGACCGCGGAGCCCGTGACCACTGTGACGACGACGATTACACCGTAGAGCAGCGTCGGCTGCAGTTGGAGGACCCTGCTGAAGGCGGATGCCGCGGCCACAAGCATCAGTGAGTAAGGCGCGAATGCTGCGGTCGCGGTGGTTCCTGCTGCACGTCGAGCGGCGAGCAGCGGTACTCCGATGGCGACCGCGCCGACGACGCCGAGCGCCAGGAACACGGCAGGAACCACGCGGAAGTACGCATCCGCTGTCGCGATCGGGCCGGCGAACGTGATCAGCGCAGTCGCGTAGAACGCTGCCGCAGCGGTGGTCACCCACGGCGGTGGCGTGCGCAGTGCCGGGGCTTGGTCGTATTCATACCTGCCACGGTTGCGCCCGAACAGCCGGAGCGGATAGATCGCCGCAGCCCTGCCGGCGTCCGCGCGCGCGCCGGCCACCGCGCCGGCGAGCAATCGTGCTGGAATCACCAATAGCGCAAGGGCGATCAGGGCCAACAACGCTGCGGGAAGCCAGGTCGACAACGTGTCGAGCCCTGACACGGAACGAACGGCGGCGGTGAACGGTGTCGTCGTCAGCGGGACCACCTGCGGTGCGGCCGGCGGCTGTGCTGCACCGGGCGCGGGCGGACTGCCGGGCGACGGCACGGTGGTCCACGGCGGCGCCTGCACTGTGGCGGACCCGCCGGGGGCGCCGGGTGAGGAGGGCGGTGCGGATGGCAGCACCGGGTTGGACGACGTTGAAGACGGCCCCGACGCTGGCCCCGACCCCGGCGGTGCTGAGGTGGTCACCCGAAGGCTTACCGCGGCACTGGCCGCGCTGGTGTTGCCTGCAGCATCTTGCTGGAGGGCGGAGATCGTGTACGTGCCCGGTGTCAGCGCCGCTCCGACGCAATGCCAGGTGCCCGCGTTGACTGCCGTCGAGCACAGCTGTTGCGAGCCGTGCGGCGTCGATGCCCATACCGTGACCTCGGCGCGGTCTTCGCCGACGCCGGAATAGACGGTCCTTCCATCCGATGCGATCGTTGAGCCTGTCGGAGGTGACGTCAACGTCGGGGCGATCGGTGCGGTCGCATCGAAGATCAGCGGCAACGGCGCGCTACTGTCAGATTCCCGACTACCGAATCCGGTCGGCCCGACCTGGCTGGCGCTGACCGCATAGCGGCCGTCGGCGAGCTTCGCGTCGAGCACGCATGCCCAGTTGCCGTTCGCGTCGGCCGCGAAGCTGCAGGTGGCGCCGGCGGAGTGCGCTCCACTCACTCGCGCGGTCACGACGGCGCCTGGGTAGCCCGTTCCGTGCACGAGGCCGTTGCTGATCACTCCGCCGCTGCCCGACTGGATGGTCGGTGGCCCCAGGGCGGTGACGATTGTCGTCGCGGTCAGCGCGGGGTCGCCGGTCACAACGGCGCGAAGCGTTACCGCGGCGCCATTCGGCAGGCTCACGGCGGCACAGCTCCAATGTGCACCTGCGGCAGCGACGATGCAGGCAGGGTCATCGCCGGCATCACCGACGAAGAGTTGGATCTCGTCACCGGGCGATCGCGTTCCGGACACCGTCGCGCTGCCGGATCCGATGAACGCGCCAGTCGCGGGAGAATCGATTGTTGGTGCGGCCCCCACCGCAACCGCGTCCGTCGCGCCCTCGGCGTTGTCGTTGCGGTCCGCTGACTTCGACGGCATCGCAGTCGGCTCCGAGGTCTGAAACGGTTGCGTCGTACTCGGCGCAGCAGAGGCAACCGCAGTCGGTGACGGCTGCTGGCTCTGCCCGTTCGCGTGCGCTGCTGGCGCGAACGCAAGAGCGAGACCCGCGATCATCAGGGCTCCGGCAATTGCCCCGATCGCTCGCGTCAACCGAGTGCGCCGAAGGTCCCCCGCAGCATGCCTGTGCACTATACCGACTATTCCACGTGTCAATGCCGCGGATGTCAAACCGGACTCGCGCAATAGTGCATACTTAACAACTGGGTCAAACGACCCAGTTGCGGTTGCCCGCAATCATTTTCCGCACGCTCAACGCCGAGCTGGAGGTCCCGTGCCGCGCATCCCCGCAGCTGAACGTCGATCCGCCCTCGTGCGCGCGGCCATGCGCGTCGTCGCGGAGCGCGGCGTCTCCGCTGCGACAACGCGCGCGATCGTCGCAGAGGCCGGGATGTCGCTTGCGAGCTTCCACTACGCGTTCACCTCGCGCGACGAACTGATGGGCGAGCTCATCAACTGGGCCGTCGACCAAGAAGAGCACACGATCGCGTCTGCGCTCGCCCCGGCGCCCGTGCCGGTGCCCATGCGCGACGCCATCCGGGCGGGGCTCGAAGAGTACTTCATCGGCGTGCGGCAGGACCCGCAGCGTGAGAAGGCGATGTTCGAACTGACACAGTACGCACTGCGGTCTCCGGGCATGGAAGAACTGGCGCAGCGGCAGTACCGGCGCTACTACGCGCTCGCCGAATCGACGCTGAAGATTGCGGCAGACAAGAGCGGTCAGTGTTGGACGCGCCCGCTCGCCGAGATCGCGGCTGCGCTCATCGCACTGACCGATGGGTTGACGATGTCGTGGCTTGTCAACCGTGACGACGAAGCCGCCGCGGCTCTGATGGATTTCGCGGCGGATGCGCTCGCTCGCCTTGCCGCAGACCCAACACAACTACCGAACACCTTGAGACGATGAGGTCCTGATGAGTACGACAGCAGCACGTGCAGCCCTGTTCGCCGAGCCCACCCGACGGGTCGGCGGGCGCTGGATCGCCTTCTTCGCCATGGCGTGGCTCGGCATCTGGATGGCGCAACTCACGCCGGTGCAACTGCTACTGCCCGCGCAGATCCAGGCGCAACTGCATACGACCGAGTGGGTGCAGAACGTCGTCGCGTTCGGAATCATCTCGGGGATCTCCGGGCTGTGCGCGGTCGTCGCCTTTCCGCTCACCGGGGCACTGTCCGACCGCACGACCAGCAGATTCGGCCGACGCCGACCGTGGATCGCGATCGGCGCGCTTGTCTTCGCGCTGTCGCTGCTGATCCTCGGCGCACAGACCACCATGGTCGGCATCGGCTTGTTCTGGTGCCTTGCACTGACGGGCTTCTGCATTCTGACGGCGGCGCTGACAGCGACCATCAGTGACCAGGTGCCGGTGGACCAGCGTGGTTACGTCTCCGGCTGGCTGAGCGCGCCGCAAGCGATCGGCACGATCCTCGGCCTCGTGCTCGTGATGACCCTGTTCACCGGCACCTTCTTCGGTTATGCCGCGATGGCCGTTCTCCTGCTGGTGCTCGTGCTGCCGTTCCTGCTGCTTCCGGATGCCGTGTTGTCGCGTGACCTGCGCACCGCCATGTCGATGCGAGGCATCCTCGAAAGCCTGTGGATCAGCCCGCGTCAGTATCCGGATTTCGGCTGGACGCTGCTCAGTCGCATCCTCGTCAATTTCGGCAACGCGTTCGGCACGACGCTGCTGCTGTATTTCCTGGAGTTCGGCCTGAACGACAAAAACGCGGAGAACGATCTGATCCTGCTGACCCTCATCTACATGGTGTTCGTGATCGCCGCGGCGCTCGGCTTCGGCAAGCTCTCCGACCGGCTGGGCAGGCGCAAATCGTTCGTCTTCATCGCGTCGACCCTGCAGGCCATCGCCGCGCTGATGCTGGCATTCGTGCCGATCTTGCCGGTCGCGATGGTCGCCGCGGGCATCCTCGGCCTCGGCTACGGTTGCTTCCTCGCCGTGGACCAAGCGTTGGCGACCCAGGTGCTTCCCGACCCGGCCGCTCGCGGCAAGGACCTCGGAATCATGAACATCGCCACGGCGGTGCCACAGGCGCTCGCCCCCCTGCTCGGCGCGTTCGTCGTTCTCGCGCTGAACGGATTCACGGGGCTGTTCATCATGTCCGGCGTGTTCGCCTTTGCCGGCGCCCTCGCGGTCTCTCGAGTGAAAGCGGTGCGCTGATGAGAATCGACCTGTCGGAATCCGCCGGCACGTTCGCCTGGGAACGGCCAGAGCGCTATTGGCCGAGCCTGACCGCCGCGACGCGTGAGCTCGACCCGCCGCTGGCGGTGCTCGAATTGGACGCGCTACGCCATAACACGCACGACATGCTGCGCCGCGCGGCGGGCAAGCGCATCCGGGTCGCGTCAAAATCGGTGCGTGTGCGCGACGTTCTCGATGCTGTGCTGGCAGTGCCCGGCTACGGCGGAGTGCTCGCGTACACACTGCCCGAGGCGCTGTGGCTGGCGATGGCGAGTGAGCACAACCCGGCGATCGAAGACGTCGTGGTCGGCTACCCGACGGCAGACCGAGCAGCGATCCGCCGCCTCGCCGGCTCGCCGGAGTCCGCCGCGCGGGTGACGGTGATGGTGGACTCGATCGCGCAACTCGACTTGATCGATTCCGTCGTCGCTCCGGACGCGCGGGAGAGCATCCGGGTCTGCCTTGAATTGGACTCGTCGTGGAACTCCCGCACGCTCGGCCACCTCGGCGTGTGGCGATCTCCGATCCACAGCCCGGATGACGCGCGCTCACTCGCCGCACAGATCGTCGCCCGACCCGGTTTCCAGCTAGTCGGCATGATGGGCTACGAAGCGCAAATCGCCGGGCAGGGCGACCAGCCGGCGGGCCGGCCCGCCTGGGGAGCGACCGTGCGCTGGATGCAGAAGAACTCAGAAGCCGAATTGCTCGAACGGCGTGCCGCAGCTGTGGCGGCAGTTCGCTCGATCGCCGACCTCGAGTTCGTCAACGGCGGAGGCACCGGTTCACTCGAATTCACCTCATCGGATGACTCTGTGACCGAGATCGCAGCCGGCAGCGGCCTGCTCGGCGGTCACCTGTTCGACAATTACCGCTCGTTCCGACCTGCGCCGGCGGCCGCGTTCGCACTGTCGGTCGTGCGCAAGCCGAACGATCACACCGTGACGGTGCTCGGCGGAGGCTGGATCGCATCCGGACCGCCCGCCGCCGACCGGATGCCGCAACTCGCGTGGCCGGCCGGACTCACGATGGTGGCTCGCGAAATGGCGGGCGAGGTGCAGAGCCCCTTGACGGGGGCAGCGGCCCCGGCGTTGCGACCCGGCGACCGGATCTGGCTCCGGCACACGAAATCGGGGGAGTTGAGTGAACACGTCAACGAATTCCAGCTCGTGGAAGGCGGAGTGATCGTCGGAACGGCTGCAAGTTACCGTGGCGAAGGCAAGGCATTCCTGTGACGGCGACGGGTGCGGTCTGGCGCAATTGGGGCCGGAGCCAGAAGGTGCGACCGGTACGAGTCGAACGACCGTCGAGCGTCGAAGCCGTGCAACGGGCGGTTGAGGCCGCGCGGAAGCAGGGTCTTACCCTCAAGGCGGTTGGCGCGGGGCACAGCTTCACCGGAATCGCGGTGGCGCCCGGCGTGCAGCTCGACCTCGACGATCTGAGCGGCATCGTCTCCGTCGATCGACAGCTCGGCCGCGTCACACTGGCAGCCGGAACTCGACTATTCACTCTCGAGCGTCTGCTCGAGCCGTTCGGGCTTGCCATGGAGAACATGGGCGACATCGACCGGCAGTCGATCGCAGGCGCCACATCAACTGGAACGCACGGCACGGGAGGACGCTTCGGCGGCCTGGCCACGCAGATCGTCGCCATGACGCTCGTCACGGGCAACGGCGAACTACTGCGCGTCAGCGAGACCGAAAACGCCGAACTTTTGCCCGCCGCACGGCTCGGGCTCGGGGCCCTTGGCATACTGGTCGACCTGACGATTCAGTGCGTGCCTGCTTTCCTGCTGCACGCCCTCGAACGGCCGGAACCGCTCGGTGCCGTCATCGACGCCTACCTGCAACGCTCCGAAGAGGAGGACCACTTCGAGTTCTACTGGTTTCCGCACACGGACACGGCGCTGACGAAGACCAACACGCGGCTGCCGGCAGACGTGCAAAGGCATCCGCTTGGTCGCGTGGGACGCTTCATTGAGGACGAGCTGCTGGCAAACGGGCTGTATCGCGGCGTGTGCCGCGCCGGCACTATCGTGCCGGGAATCATTCCGCCTTTCAATCGAGCGGCGCAGCGATTGACGGGCAATCGCGAATTCACGGATGCGTCTCCCCGCGTTTTCGTGACCAACCGCACCGTGCGCTTTCGCGAGATGGAGTACGCACTACCGCGTGAGGCCGTGCCTGCCGCGCTGGCCGAGGTTCAGTCATTGATCGCATCCCGTGGCTGGCGCATCTCCTTTCCCGTGGAGGTGCGCTCGGCAGCGGCCGATGAGAACTGGCTGTCGACCGCCTATGCGCGTGACAGTGGATACATCGCCGTGCACCGCTATCTGCACGAGGATCCGACCGAGTATTTCCAGGCGGTCGAGGCGATCATGGTGGCGCACGACGGCCGACCGCACTGGGGCAAGATGCACAATCGCGATGCGGCGGCTCTGCGGCGGGCTTATCCCCGGTTCGACGATTTTCTGGCCGTTCGCGACAATCTCGACCCGGACCGTGTGTTCGAGAACCCGTATCTGCGCACGGTGCTCGGCGCGTAGGCCGGCCTGACGCAAGACCACGTTGCACCGGCTGTCCCCCGAAGGCGGGTAGCAACCAGGTGAGGATAACTTGACCTCGCACTCTGTGCGCTGCCAAGATTCAACTGCGCGAATGCTGTGAAGTTACTGAGAGAAGCTCAACAAAGAGAATCTCAACACGACAACTCAACGTAGCGACGGCGCGACGCTCCTACTGACCGTCAGCGGATCTTCGGGCTGCCCGCAATACAGACCCCGCTGCCACCCGTCCGACCACGGGTGGCAGCGGTCGTTCCTCCCACGAACGAGCCTCTTGTCTACTTGATCCGGCCGCGTCACACTAAAGATCAGGGAGGCGTGAGCGTGAGCGCGTTGGCAGGGGCTATGCGCTCGGAGTGGTCGATGCCGGATAGCAGGTGGCCGCACGGCATGGTGATCGAGATCGACAATCACGATCACCGCATCTGCGAGTTGCTCTGGGCGCGCGATAGTTACCATATTGCGCAGGGATCGGATGATCTGCCGCCTGCGCTGTGGCCGGAGCCCACTATGCCGCCGGAGAACCATCCGGCCGCGGCGCTGCGACGGTCCTGGGCGCCGGTCTGGCGGCGACTGTGGGCGGCTGCCCTTGCCTGGTATGCGACACGCGACGGCGACGTCAACCTGGCGTCACATGCTCTCGCTGCCGACGAGCACACTGAGTTCGAGCAGTTGGCACGCGCGCTGGATCCGCCTTCGTGGTTCGATGCCGTCGGAACGGACAATTTCGACACGCTCGCGTTCGCACGCTGGGACGAGGATTCTGTCAATCTGTTGTTGAGCGCGCACGAGATCGGAGAGCCGGAGGACGCTGTGCTGGACAGCGTCGTCGCTGCGTGGCGGCGTGGCCTGGCGAGGATTGTCGAGATTCCGACGATCGGCGAGTATACGAGGGTGCTCAGTGAAAACACACTCCTCGTCACGGCGGCGACCCGAAGCAATCCTGGCGCCTACGACCGCGCGTTGAACGCATTCTGTGCTCGTCCGTGACCCTGTACGCCACGGCAGTTGAACGCCGTACCCACAAGGTGGGACGTCACGGAGTGCGCCGGCGCAGGGTGATGGAACCGAGCACGATAGCGCCGACCGCGTATGCGCCGATGATCAACAATTCACCGCCGATGTACGCGGCGTCATGGGTGTTCGCGGCCACAGCGTTCAGTGCGTCGATCGCGTGGGACAGCGGAAGCCAGTCGCTGATGATGTGCAGAGCATCCGGCAACTGATCGCGCGGCAGAAAGATGCCGCCGAGCAGGATCTGCGGGAACACGATCAACGGCATGAACTGCACCACCTGGAACTCGGTGCGCGCGAACGCACTGGCGAGCAGGCCAAGTGTTGTGCCGAGCACGGCATCGCTCACGGCAACGGCCAACAGCAGCCAGATCGAGCCCTTGATGGTCAGGCCGCACACCCACACCGCGAAACCAACCGCCAGCGCGCTTTGCACGACGGCAAGCAGGCCGAACGCGAGCGTATAGCCAAGGATCAGGTCACCCTTGCCCATGGGCATCGACAGCAGGCGCTCGAGCGTGCCGGTGCGCCGTTCCCGCAACGTTGTGATGCTCGTCACGAGAAACATGACGATGAACGGGAACAGGGCCAGCATCGCCGGCCCGATCGTGGCGAACACCGGCGTGTCTGTGAAGATCCATGCGATCAGCCCGATCAGCAGGCTGGGCACGAGCACGAGCAGTCCGACTGTGCGCGGGTCGTGCCTGATCTGATTCAGCACGCGGCCGGCCGTGGCCAGTGTGCGACGCGCGGTCATCGACTCGTCTCCGCGCTGCCGCGTGTGATCAGTGCGAGAAAGGCGCCTTCCGCGTCGGCTGCCCCCGTTGCCGCCAGCAGACCGTCCGGCGTATCGTCCGCCAAGATGTCACCACGACGCATGAGGAGCAGACGATCGCACCGGGTTGCCTCATCCATGACGTGACTGGAGACGAGCAGGCTGGTGCCGGTCGCTGCGAGCCGGTGGAAGAGTCCCCACAACTCCACGCGCAGAACCGGGTCGAGGCCGACCGTGGGTTCGTCGAGGATGAGCAGCTCTGGGGTGCCGAGCAGTGCCACAGCGAGGGACGCGCGACTGCGTTGCCCGCCGGAGAGGTTGCCGACGAGCGACTTTGCGTCCTCGCGCAGGTCCGTCTCTTCGAGCACTCGGTCGACGTCGGATGCGGGGGCGCCGACGATCCGCCGAAAGTAGGCGAGATTCTCCCGGATCGTGAGGTCGTCGTACACGCTGGCCGCTTGGGTGACGTAGCCGACCCTGCGGCGAAGCGCTGCCGAGCCTGCCGAAGAACCCAGGACCGTCACCTGGCCGGATGCGACGTTTTGAACACCGACGATGCAACGCAGAAGCGTCGTCTTTCCGCAGCCGCTCGGGCCGAGTAAACCGACGACCAGGCCGCTCGGCACGCTGAGATTCAGCCCGTGCAACACGCTGTGTCGTCCGCGGCGCACGTGCAGGTCGAGCACTGTGATCGCGGCGTGACCGGGTGGCACGTGCGGCGTCATCGCGACGTGCGCAGCATGGTGGCGGTGAGCGGATGCATCCACGAATCCGAGCCTACTGGCGCGCGACCGCCGTCGGGTTCGGAATCGTTGCTCGGAATCGTTGCTCGGCATCCACGCTCGGCATCCACGCTCGGCATCCACGCTCGGCATCCACGCTCGGCATCCACCCAATGGTTGCTTTGAGTGTGGTGAGAAGCCCGTGGGAGTGATCATTGCGCTGGGTAGGATGAACGGGTGTTCTGTAGTCGCAGGCACTAGTCAAGGAGTATGCCGCCATGGATTGGCTTATCCCCGTCATCATCATTGTCGTGATCCTTCTGATCATCGGCATTTACCTGTGGGCCACCTACAACTCACTGGTCACGTTGAATGTGCGCGTGGATGAGGCTTGGAGCGACATCACGGTGCAGCTGAAGCGACGCGCCGATCTGATCCCGAACCTGATCGAAACGGTCAAGGGCTATGCGGCGCACGAGCGTGGCGTGTTCGAGGACGTGACGAAGGCGCGGGCGGAGACACTGTCTGCGCAGGGGCCGGCAGACGCATCCGTCGCCGAGAACCACATGCAGAGCGCTCTGAAGAGCATCTTCGCCGTCGCTGAGGCATACCCGCAGTTGCAGGCGAGCCAGAACTTCTTGCAATTGCAGGCTGAGCTGGTCGACACCGAAGACAAGATTCAGGCGTCGCGCCGGTTCTACAACGGCGGCGTGCGGGAGCTGAACACCAAGATCAAGGTGTTCCCGAACAATATCTTTGCGAAGCGCCTTGGCTTCGCCGCCCGCGACTTCTTCGAGGTGGCAGACATTGCCGCTATCGCAGAGCCGCCGCGCGTGCAGTTCTAGCAGACTCAAGAGCTTCGATGTATCGGGCAATTGCGCGCAACAAGCGCAACACCGTGTTCATTTTGATCTTCTTTCTGGCGGTCATCGGGGGGCTCGGCTGGCTGGCGAGCGTGATCTACAACTCGCCGACGATCGTGATTCTGACGCTCGTCATCGCGACCGCATACGCGGTGTTCCAGTACTTCGCCGCCGGCAGTCAGGCATTGATGATGTCCGGCGCGGTTGAGATTCAGAAGACGGACAATCCGCGACTGTGGAACACGGTGGAGAATCTGTCGATCGCGACCGGCACGCCGATGCCCCGGGTTTACATCGTCAACGACCCCGCGCCGAACGCGTTCGCAACCGGTCGTGATCCGCAGCATGCATCGGTCGCCGCAACGACCGGCTTGCTCGATCTGATGGACAACGCCGAACTCGAAGGCGTCATGGCGCACGAGCTCGGCCACGTGCGCAACTATGACATCCGCGTGTCGATGATCGTGTTCGGGTTGACCGTCGCCGTCGGGTTCATCGCAGACATGTTCCTGCGGATGGCCTTCTTCGGTGGTCTCGGTGGACGCGGCAACAACAACAACGGCGGCGGGGGAGGCGGCAATCCGATCGTGCTGGTGTTCGGTCTCGTCGCCATGATCGTAGCGCCACTGGTCGCTTCGCTGGTGCAGATGGCGATCTCGCGTCAACGTGAATATCTGGCGGACGCAACGAGTGCGATGACGACGCGCAACCCGCAGGGGCTGGAGAGCGCGCTGCAGAAGCTGGCGGAATACGGCAGGCCGATGCAGAGGCAGAACTCGTCGATGTCGCACCTGTGGATTTCCAACCCGCTGCGGCCCAGCCTGATGGGGCGTTTGTTCAGTACTCACCCGCCGATCCCAGACCGGATCGAGCGGCTGGAAAAGATGGGCAGCAGCTTCTAAGCGGAGTGTCGCAGTTCGGCGGTCAGCTCCGTTGCCAGGTTGCCGCGTTCTGCAACCGTGATCGAGTCCAGGCCCTGCCAACTCGCGGTGTCGCGCAGCAGCGACGCGATTCGTGGAGCGGCATCCGTGGGCGCGCCAGGTTCTTGCCACGCGGCTTGTACGCGCAGGACGCCGGCATGACGGTCGTTCTTCAGATCGACGCGGGCGACGATGCGGTCATCCAACAGCACCGGCAACACGTAATATCCGTAGACGCGCTTGGGTTTCGGCGTGTAGATCTCGATTCGATAGTGGAAATTGAACATGCGCAACGCTCGTGCCCTCTCCCAGACCATCGGATCGAACGGGGAGAGCAGAGCGGATGCGCTCACCCGCCTGGGTAGGCGGGCGTCGCGGTACAGCCACACCGGCAGCGGGGCTCCCCGATGATCCCAGCCCGGAACGGTGACCGGGACAAGCTCGCCGGCGTCTTCGAGGTCGCGGATAGCGGCGAGTGCCGGTGCCTTCTTGAGGCGATAGTAGTCGGCCAGGTCGGCAAGCGTGCCGATACCGTGCGCGCGCGCCGAGCGTCGAATCAGCTCGCGGATCGCATCCGCCTTGGAGACGTGTTCGTTGAGTACGGAATTGGGCAGCACCTGCTCGGCAAGAGCGTAACGACGTTCGAAACGCGTTCGGCCCGCCGTGGTCACCTCACCCCAATCGAAAAGTGTTTCGAGTCCGGCCTTGACATCTGACCAGCCCCACCACGGACCGCGCCGTTTGTTGGCGTCGTGTTCGATCTGGCTGGCGGCCAGAGGGCCTTTTGCGGCCAGCTCGTCACGCAGCCACTGCAGCATAGATGCGTTGTTCGCCGCCCACGAATCCGGGTTCTTCAGCGCGTCGTGGCGGTAGAAATCCATTTTCCAGCGCAGCAGAGGCCATGTTTCAAGCGGGATGATCGCCGCTACGTGCGCCCAGTACTCGACATAGCGGCCTTTCGCCGCGAACGTGAGCCGGTCGAGGAGTGTTTTGTCGTAGCCGCCGAGACGGGCGAACACAGGCAGATAGTGGCTGCGCTCGAACACGTTGACCGAGTCCAGCTGAAGCAGGCCCAGCCGCTGGATGAGCAGGTTCAACTGCCGTGATCCGACCGTGGTCGGATGCTCGCCGCCGAACCCTTGTGCCACCAGGGCAACGCGCCGTGCAAGTTCGGGACTGATCGTGTGCCTCATAGATCTCGCAGACTACCCTGAACCTCCGACATAGACTGTGCGGATGACGGATCGCGGGGGAAGCAGTAGTCGGTCACGGCCGCCAGCGCAACGCAATCGCGATCGATTCGGGTTGGGGCGGAAGCAGACAGAGCCGGAGGACTTACCGAGCGTCGAGGAGTCGCTGCCCCGCGGCATCCGCATCGCAGGGGCGTGGTCCTGGCGACTACTCGCAATAGGCGCGGTCATTGCTGTGCTGATTTTCCTGGTGATCCAGCTGCGGCTGATCGTGATCCCCGTGCTCGTGGCGATTCTGCTGTCTGCGCTGCTGGTGCCGGTCGTCGATTTTCTGACCAGGCACCGCTGGCCGCGCTGGTCGGCGATCCTGATTGCCATGGTCGGGATGATCGTCATTGTCGGGGCTCTGGTATTCGTCGTCGTCGTTCAGATTCGAGGCGAACTCCCTGCACTGCAGAGGCAGAGCCTTGCGGCGTATGACAACTTCAGGGATTGGCTCGCCAGGCCTCCGCTGAGCTTCACGGATGCCCAACTGAACGGTTATCTCGCGCAGGCCTGGGCCGCGCTGCAGCAAGACAGCCAATTGCTGATCTCTGGGGCGGTCTCCATCGGCTCGACGTTCGGGCACCTGCTCGCCGGAATCTTCCTCACACTGTTCAGCACGCTGTTCATGCTGATCGACGGCAAAGGCATCTGGTCGTGGGTGGTGCGCATCTTCCCGAAAAAGGCTCGACCGGCGGCCGACGGCGCGGGAAAGGCCGGCTGGGGCACGCTGCGAAACTTCGTGCGGGTGCAAATCCTCGTCGCATCGATCGATGCTGTGGGCATCGGCCTGGGAGCGTTCTTCCTCGGTCTGCCACTCGTCGTCCCGATCGCCGTGCTTGTCTTCCTCGGCTCGTTCATCCCGATCGTCGGCGCCGTGATCACCGGCGCGCTGGCCGTCGTCGTCGCCCTCGTATACAACGGCTGGGTCGCGGCGATCATCATGCTGGCGGTCGTTCTGGCCGTGCAACAGCTTGAAGGGCACGTGCTCCAACCGCTGATCATGGGGACGGCCGTGAAGGTGCACCCGCTGGCGGTCGTGCTCGTCGTGGCGGCCGGATCGCTGCTCGCCGGCATCCCCGGCGCGCTGTTCGCCGTGCCGCTGGCTGCCGTGCTCAACGTGATGGTGCAGCACGTTTCGAGCGGCGCATGGCGCATGACGTCGGCACCGCCCTCCAACTCCGAACGTTATCTTCTCTGGCAGACGGTGCCCGTCCGACGGCGCGGTCGTCGCCGGTGATGCCCACAGCGTATGCCGTCGAGCGTATGCCGTACCAAGCATGTTCGCGCCCATAGACTGAATCAATGCCGGTCTCGACGAAAACACCCACCAGCCAGTTCAGCGGACCGAGTCTGGCCGAGATCGAAACTGCTCGAGAGATCGTCTCGAAGGTGGCGGAACCGACACCTTTGGAAAGCTCACGCTATTTGGCTGAGTTGCTCGGTGTTCCGGTCTACCTCAAGTGTGAGAACTTGCAGCGCACCGGGTCATTCAAGATCCGCGGAGCGTACAACCGGATGGCCAAGCTCACGGAGGAAGAGCGTCGTCGCGGCGTCGTCGCGGCGTCTGCAGGCAACCACGCCCAAGGGGTTGCGTTCGCGGCGCGCGAACTCGGCATCAAGGCCACGATCTTCATGCCGCTCGGTGTCGCGCTTCCGAAACTTCAGGCGACCCGCAACTACGGCGCCGATGTCGTGCTACGCGGCAGCAGCGTCACAGAGCCGCTCAATGCCGCCGCCGAATTCGCTGCCGAAACCGGCGCTGTCCTGATTCCTCCGTTCGACCACCCGGATGTCATTGCCGGGCAGGCAACGCTCGGCTTGGACATCTTTGACCAGCTCCCTGAACTTGGCGCGGTCATTGTTCCTGTCGGTGGCGGGGGCCTCATCGCCGGCGTCGCGAGCGCGGTCAAGCAGCGGGCTGCAGCTGCCGGCAGGACCATCAAGGTCATCGGCGTGCAGGCGGAGAACGCGGCCGCTTACCCGGCTTCACTCGCAGCAGGTACAGCGACCGACGTCCGCATCGGGGCCACCATTGCAGATGGCATCGCCGTCGGTAGGCCCGGTGAACTCAACCTGGCGATCGTGCGTGAGCTGGTTGACGAAATCGTCACCGTCTCCGACGATGACACGGCTCGCGCCCTGCTTGTTCTTCTGGAACGCGCCAAGCTCGTTGTCGAACCGGCTGGCGCTGTCGGTGTTGCAGCGATCCTCGCAGGCAAGGTGCATGCAGAAGGACCGACTGTCGCCATTCTGTCC
Source organism: Rathayibacter sp. SW19 (assembly GCF_030866825.1). NCBI lineage: Bacteria > Bacillati > Actinomycetota > Actinomycetes > Micrococcales > Microbacteriaceae > Rathayibacter > Rathayibacter soli. Next base: position 3,226,303 of record NZ_CP133020.1, on the reverse strand, counting down.
GGCGGCAACATCGACCCGTTGCTCATGCAACGGATCATCAGCCACGGTCTGGCGGCGTCCGACCGCTACCTGACACTGCGTATCATGCTTCCAGACTTACCCGGTCAGCTGGCGCGCACGTCTGAGCTCGTTGCACAGGCCGGCGCCAACGTGATCGAGGTGCTGCACACTCGTCATGGCCACGGCCTGCAGATCAGCGAGGTCGCCCTCGAACTGAGTGTTGAGACCCGGGGATCCGAGCATCGCGATGAAGTTGTGCGCCGGCTACGCGACGCCGGCTACGACCCGATAGTCGAACAGGACTGATGCCCGGTTTGTGGTGACTTCCGGCTACTGGCCGGTCCAGGTCTCGACGTTGGTGACGACAGCGGTGATTTCACGCCCGTTCGGCGCTGTGTAGCTGGTCGTGGCTCCAACCTTGAGCCCGAGGATTGCGGAGCCCAAGGGGCTTTGCTCGCTGTAGACAGGAAGATCCCGGCCGCCGGCGATCTCACGACTGCCGATGAGGAACCGAGTGCTGTCGCCGGCAATCGTGGCGGTCACGACCGTGCCGGGTTCGACGATGCCGCGGCTCTCCGGCGCCGAGCCGACCTTGGCGGTGCGCAGCAACTGTGTCAGTTGCACGATGCGCGCTTCCTGAACTCCCTGCTGGTCTTTCGCAGCGTGGTAGCCGCCGTTCTCCTTGAGGTCGCCCTCTTCGCGCGCCGCCTCGATCTTTTTCGCGATCTCCTCACGTCCGACGGTACTGAGGCTCTCCAGCTCATCGCGGAGGCGGTCGTATGCCTCTTGCGTCAAAAAGGTGACCTGAGTGTCCTGCGACATGCTGAACTCCTGAAGAAATGCGTGAATGGGCGGGCCTACGATTGACGCCCCGACGTATCCGTCAGGGCGTATCGCAATAGCTTAGGTCAGCCAACAGGAATCGACAAACCCCGCCTGGGACTGTTGCGTGGTGAGCAGCGTGTGCGTGAACGTGCGTGTGCGCTCGGCAGACGCGGGGATCTCGACGATCTTCCAGCCGACGATCGTGAAATCTTCTGTCTGCGCGTCGATGGCGCACGCGATCGCGTGATTCGCAGGCCCGGTGACCGTGAATGAGATCTCAGCATGATGAGCGTCTGTGATGTTGCTGCCTGACACCTCCGCCGTGACGCTGCTGGTGGCGGCGGGTGCACTGCCGGGGCCGGCCCAGACATACCACGCGATGACCGCGGCGGCGCACGCGAACAGCGCTCCGGCGAGCCACCAGACGCGACGCGGATTGTGCGGCGTGCGTCCGTAGCGCGTGTCGAGCCGGTCCTCGGCATCCGCCAGTTGGGCCACAGAGATTTCTCCAATCGCGGCCGGCTCCCGATGGTCGTGAGCATGGAGGCGACCGATAGTCTTGAGTACTAGATTACGACGAGATTCGTGACCGAAGAGCCCGAACGATGAACCCTCGAACGATGAACCTCCAAACAGCGAAACCCCGAACAGCGAAACCCCGAACAACGAGACCCCGAACAGAAACGGTGACCAAGCGGTGACACAGCGACTGATGGCGGTGCATGCGCACCCCGACGACGAGTCGAGCAAGGGAGCCGCCACGTATGCGTACTACGCACACCGCGGCGTTCAGGTGCAGATCGTGAGTTGCACGGGCGGCGAACGGGGCGACGTGCTCAACGATGGCCTTGAGAATCGTGCCATGGCCGAGCGGGATCTGCCCGGACTTCGTCGGCTCGAGATGGCGGCGGCGCAGGCTGTCATGGGTGTCGATCACCGCTGGCTCGGCTTTCAAGACTCCGGCATGGCCAGGGAAGACGGCACGGTTCCGCCGAACTCGTTCGCGGACATCCCCCTTGAGATCTCCGCCGAGCCGCTTGTGCGATTGATCCGCGAGTTCAAACCCCAGGTACTCGTGACCTACGACGAGAACGGCGGATATCCGCACCCAGACCACATCCGTTGCCACGAGGTGTCGCTCGAGGCATACCGGGCCGCAGCAGATCCCGCGCGCTACCCCGGCGATGGAGAGCCGTGGCAGGTCTCCAAGCTCTACTATGACCGCATTTTCAACGCACAGCGGATGCGCAGCGTCTACAACCTCTTGAAGGAAACGGACCCTGAGTCTCCGCTTTTGGAGGAGTTCACGAAGATGCGTCGCTGGGCGGACGACAGCCCGGACCTGGCGACGACGAAGGTACCGAGCGGTGACTTCTTTCCGGCCCGCGACGCAGCGCTGCGCTCACACGCGAGCCAGGTGTCGCCGGACAGCTCGTTCTTCTTCTGGCCGGACGACCTGCAGTTGCGGGCGTGGCCATATGAGGACTACCAACTCGTCGATTCCAAGGTGGAGACGACCATGCCGGAGAGCGACCTGTTCGCCGGCATCGAGGACGCGGGCATCGAGGGCGAGGCATGATCGGCACCGTGTTGCGTGGCTGGGAGGCGATCTCGACGCGTTGGGCCCAGGGGGTGTCGACGGCGACATCCACCCCGAGCCCCGCGCCCAAGGTGCCGAATGCAGACCTTGTGACCCCCGGGGTGTGGGGGTTCCTCGTCATCTTTCTGATCGCCATCGTGACGATCCTCCTGGTGATCGATATGACCAGGCGGATCCGCCGTACGCGCTATCGCGAGGAGATCGCCGCAAAGCTCGATGCTGAAGAGGCCGCGGCACGGGACGGCAGCGACGAGAACTGACCCTCAGCCGTTGTAGGCGGGCGCGAGCGCGATCAGTAGGACCGCCACCCAATGACACATGAACGCCAAGACGGTCAGCGTGTGGAAGATCTCGTGGAAGCCGAAACGGCCCGGGAACGGGTTCGGCTTCTTCATGCCGTAAATCACAGCGCCCGCCGTGTACAGCAGACCGCCGACGATCACGAGGATCATCATCGGGGCGCTTGCGGCGAACAGATCGACGATGTACATCATGGCGCCCCAGCCAGTGCCGATGTACAGGGCGACGTACAGCCAGCGGGGCGCGCCGATCCAGAAGACGCGGAATGCGATGCCGAGCACGGTCGTGCCCCACACGACGGACAGTAGCAGGATGCCTTTGCTCGGCGGCAGCGCAAGCACGGCGAGTGGCGTGTACGTTCCGGCGATCAGCAGGAAGATGTTCGCGTGGTCGATCCGCTTGAGAATGGCCTTGGTGCGCGGTTTCCAATTGAAGCGATGGTAGAGGGCGGAGTTTCCGAACAGCAACATCGATGTCAGCATGAAGACCGCGCAAGCCCACTTCGCGGCTGGGCCGTCGGCGACGCTGATGAGCACAATGCCGGCCGCGATCGACAGCGGGAAGGTGCCCGCGTGGATCCAGCCGCGCCAGGTTGGTTTGACCTCGCCCTGGGACGCCGTTGCGCGCGTCGTGCGCTCGGGATGGCGGACGGCGGGCGCAGACATGGTGCAACAGTACGGCAGCGCGCAGGGTGCGCGCTGGGAGTTTCAACACGGTAACGTAGCGATGTGAGAAAGCGGAAGGTACCCCTCGGCAGGGGCTTTCTCTACGGCATCTACCAGAACCGCCTGCGACGCAGTCTCGACGGTGAGAACCTGCCGCGTCATATCGCAATGATCATCGACGGCAATCGACGGTGGGCGCGGCAGAGCGGCATGGACCGGGCCTCGCACGGCCACCGAGCGGGTGCCGCGAAGATGCGCGAGTTCCTGGAGTGGTGCGACGACCTCGGCATCGCAGTTGTGACCCTGTATCTTCTGTCGTCCGACAATCTCACCAATCGCGAAAGCGAAGAGATCGCCGATCTGATCGAGATCATTGCCGAGCTCGCCGAGGAGCTGTCGCACTACCGCGATTGGCGGGTGCAGCACGTCGGCTCGATTGCCGGATTGCCGGAGCCTCTCGTTGCGGCGCTGAAGGCAGCCGAAGCCCGCACGAAGTCCAAGACTGGGCTGCACGTCAATCTCGCGGTCGGGTATGGCGGTCGAAAAGAGATCACAGATGCGATGCGCAGCATCGTCGCTGAGCATCACGCTGAGGGTCGCAGCCTGGAGAATCTCGCCGAGCGGCTGACCCCCGACATGATCGGTGCCCACCTGTACACCGGAGGCCAGCCCGACCCTGACCTGGTGATCCGCACCTCTGGCGAGCAACGGCTCAGCGACTTCATGCTGTGGCAGAGCGCGCACAGCGAGTTCTACTTCGTCGAGGCACTCGGCCCCGACTTGCGCGAGGTCGACTTCCTGCGTGCCGTTCGCGACTATTCACGCCGCAATCGGCGCTTCGGGGGGTGAGATTGCGCGCATGACGACGATCGAAGCCTTCGCTTTAGGCTTTGTCGAAGATCCCGGGTATCTGGATTACGGCCGGGTCGGCCCGCTGTCCGCCACGGTCATGGCGGAGTTGCAGGGTGGCGTCGACACGCTCGGCAAGGCCCGTTTCGGCAGCGTTGCGCTGCTGCACGATGAGGCGGAACGGCTGCACGCGGCCGCGGCGAGCCTCCTGGGATTTCCGGCGGACCAGATCGTGACCCAGCCGAACACGGGAACAGGCCTCATGCATGCCCTGTTCGGTATCAGCGGGCCGGTGCTGATCTCCGCGGCGGAATTTCCAAGCATCACCCTTGCCGCTGCCAGGGCGGCAGAGTCGCTCGGCAGGCTGGAACCGGTCTGGATGCAATCGGAGCACGGGCGCGTCACTCCGGGCCAAGTCGCGGAACACCTCACCGACGACACGACGGCGGTCGTGGTCAGCCTGGTCGACTCGCGCACGGGTTACCTCACCGATATCGAAGGCATTCGTCAGGTGATCGGCGACCGCCTGCTGATCGTTGACGCAATTCAGGGTCTCGGCGTCGTCGACGCGCCGTATTCGGTTGCGGATGTCGTCGCATCCGGTGGCCAGAAATGGACGAGAGCGGGGTGGGGAACCGGCGTTCTCGCGATGAGCGAGCGAGCCATCGAACGCATCGAGCCCGTGTTCAGCGGGGCGAGCGGAACGGACGCGTTCGAGCCGTTCGACGAGATTTTCCCGCCTACCCGCGGTGCACGCGCGTTCACGCTAGCGAATGCGGATCGGCTCGCTGAGGCCGCGTTCGCCGCCGCGCTCGAGGAGATCAGCGAGGTCGGAGTTGCGGCGATCCAGGAGGCGGTGTCGACGCAGGTCGATGCCGTCATCGAGCTCGCAGACGAGTTCTCGCTCGCGGTCGCGTCGTCGCGCGACCCGCGGGAACGAGCTGGGATTGTGATCCTGGCTCCGGAAGCGGACGAGCTGACTCGACTGCGCGCAAGCCTGTTCAACCACGGGGTGACAGTCACCACCCGCGGCAGTGTCGTGCGCCTGAGCGTGCACGCGGTCACTGCCGACGAGACGTTGGACATGCTGCGCGGCGCGTTCACGGAGTTCGCTCGCGTCGGCTAGGACGCTCTGCCCGCCCGCTTGCCTGCCTTGCGGCACCGACATCCGCTGTTCATCAGCCTTCTGCGTGTCGATCCGCTGAATGCGCAGATAGCACCGTAGCGTCGGAATCACCGGGCACGGCGCTCGGTCGAGACGGCCACGTAAGTTCGTCCCGCGAACACCTGGCCGACTCGCCAACAAAACCGCAGTGCCTGTGAGCACGCGGGGTGGGAGTGGTTGTGGCCGCGACAGGTACCCGAGCACCGAACAGCAACACAGCGCCAATCAGAAACACAGCGCCAACCAGCAACACAGCGCCAACCAGAACAGGCGAGAGGCAGACACACAGCACAGCGTCAAACGCCAGCGAGAGCACGATCAAACAAACCGAGCGTACCTATGTGTTGGATACCTCGGTTTTGTTGTCCGACCCGCAGGCGATCTTCCGGTTCGCCGAGCACGATGTTGTCATTCCCGTCGTGGTGATCAGTGAGCTCGAAGGCAAGCGCAACGATCCGGAGATCGGATACTTCGCCCGGCAGGCGTTGCGCAACCTCGACGATCTGCGCGAGCAGCACGAGCGACTCGACTTTCCGATCCCCGTCGGCCAGGGCGGTTCGTTGCGCGTAGAACTCAACCACTCGAACATGTCGGTGCTGCCGAGCGGCTTGCAGCTCGGCGACAATGACTCGCGGATTCTGGCGGTGGCACAGAATCTGGCCAACGACGGCCTCGCCGTCACGGTGGTCTCCAAGGACATGCCATTGCGCGTCAAAGCCGCATCTATCGGCTTGGCAGCCGAGGAGTACCGCGCTGAACTCGCCGTGGATTCCGGCTGGACCGGCTTGGCCGAAATCACCCTCGGCTCGAACGACATGGCGCTGCTCTACGAGCAGGAGACCATGACTTCATCGCTTGTTGCAGAGTTGCCGATCAACACCGGGCTCGTCGTACATTCCGATCGGGGGTCTGCACTCGGGCGGGTAACCGGTGAACGCGAGTTCAAGTTGGTGCGTGGTGACCGTGACGTGTTCGGGTTGCATGGCCGTTCGGCCGAGCAGAGACTGGCTATCGACCTGCTTCTCGACCCCGAGATCGGCATTCTGTCGCTCGGCGGACGAGCCGGAACCGGAAAGTCTGCGCTGGCATTGTGTGCCGGCCTGGAGGCCGTGCTGGAGCGGCAACAGCACAAGAAGATCATGGTGTTCCGGCCGTTGTATGCGGTCGGCGGGCAGGAACTCGGCTACCTGCCCGGGGACCAGGGCGAGAAGATGAACCCGTGGGGGCAAGCGGTGTTCGACACGTTGGGCGCCCTGGTCTCCGACAACGTGCTCGAGGAAGTGCTCGAGCGCGGGATCCTCGAGGTGCTGCCGCTGACGCACATCCGTGGACGTTCGCTGCACGATGCGTTCGTGATCGTGGACGAGGCACAATCCCTTGAACGCAACGTTCTTCTGACGGTGCTCAGCAGGGTCGGGCAGAATTCACGTGTCGTGCTCACCCACGATGTTGCGCAGCGGGACAACTTGCGCGTTGGCAGGCATGACGGTGTCGCGAGCGTCATTGAGACGCTGAAGGGGCATCCGCTGTTCGCTCACATCACGCTGACACGGTCTGAGCGCAGCGCGATTGCGGCGCTCGTCACCGAGATGCTGGAGGGCCCCGAACTGCTGAACTGACGGCGCCGCCCCCTGTGGATAACTTTGACGGACGGATGCCGCCCGGCGCTAGTCTCGTCGCATGACGACCGATCGGATGAGTCCTGGCAGTCAGCCGCTCCGGCGTCGGGGCGTGGATGCGCTCTGGCAGGTTCCCGTAGCGGCGGCACTTGTTGCGATCGCCGCCGTATCGGTGGGGATTCGCCCTGAGTTGGTCGGATTCCTCTATCTGGCGTTGGTGAGCTCCGAATTGTGTCGCACTGACGTTACCCAACGGCGGCTTCCGAATGCGCTCGTGGTACCCGGATACTTCGCGACGGTAATCGGATTGGCGTTCGGCTGGCTGCGCACAGGAGTGCCCCCGGTGACCGCCGTCCTCGCCGGAGCCGGCGCATTCGCGTTCCTGTTGTTGCTGAGCGCGGGCGGGGGCATGGGAATGGGCGACGTGAAACTCGGCGGCCTGCTCGGCCTCAATCTCGGAGTGCTCGGTGTGGCCGCCGCCGTGGCGGGGCCGACAATCGCTTTCGTGATCGGTGGGCTTGCCGGTGTTGTCGCGCTGATCCTGCCGGCCTCCGGCACGCGTATTCCGTTCGGTCCGTACCTGCTGATCGGGTTCTGGGCCGCGAGCGCCCTGCCGATGTTCGGGATCGGCTGAACCCGATTAGCGAAGCCCGGGCCGGGCTAGTTCGGGTGCGTCATCGAGAGCACATCGAGGGCGGAATCCAATTGCTCGATGCTCAGCTCGCCGCGGTCGACGAAACCGAGCGCGAGCGTCGCCTCACGCACAGTGACCGCGTTTGCCACGGAATACTTCACAATTTTCGCAGCCTGCTCGTAGCCGATGATCTTGTTCAGCGGCGTCACGATCGACGGGGAAGATTCGGCCAGCGCGCGCGCTCGTTCGATGTTCGCCTCAAGGCCGGCCACGGTCTTGTCAGCCAGCACCCGCGCTGAACTCGTCAGCAGCCGGATCGACTCCAGCAGTGCAGTGCCCATCACGGGGATCGCCACGTTCAGTTCGAACGAGCCGGACGCCCCGCTCCACGCAATCGTTGCATCGTTGCCGATGACGCGCGCGGCAACCATGAGCACAGCCTCCGGGATGACCGGGTTGACTTTGCCGGGCATGATCGACGAACCGGGTTGCAGGTCGGGCAGGTGAAGCTCGCCGAGCCCGGTGTTCGGGCCGGAACCCATCCAGCGCAGGTCATTGCAGATCTTCGTCAGGCTCACCGCGATGACACGCAGTGCACCGGATGCTTCGACCAGCGCATCGCGGTTCGCTTGCGCTTCGAAGTGGTTGCGGGCTTCGGTGATCGGCAGCTCTGTTTCGGCTGTGAGCAATTCGATGACCAGCTGCGGGAATCCGAGCGGTGTGTTGATTCCCGTGCCCACTGCGGTGCCGCCGAGGGGTACTTCCGCGACACGATGCAGCGTGCCCTGCACGCGTTCGACTCCGAGCCGGATCTGCGACGCATAGCCGCCGAACTCCTGACCGAGGGTGACCGGAGTGGCATCCATCAGGTGCGTACGGCCCGACTTGACCGCGTCTTTCCACAGCTCGGCCTTCTCCTCGAATGCCACAGCCAGGTGGTCGAGGGCGGGGATCAACTCATCAATCAGCGCGCTGGTCACGGCAACGTGCACCGAGGTGGGGAACACATCGTTCGAGGACTGCGACGCATTGACGTGGTCGTTCGGATGCACCGGGCTGCCCAGACGCTGCGTCGCGAGGGCAGCGAGCACTTCATTCATGTTCATGTTCGAAGACGTGCCGCTGCCGGTTTGATACACGTCGATCGGGAACTGATCGGCGTGGCCTCCGTCGATCACCTCGTCGGCGCTGGCAGCGATCGCCTCGGCGATGGCCGTGTCAAGCACCCCCAGCCGCGCATTGGCCAGGGCCGCCGACTTCTTGATCCTGGCCAGTGCGACGACCTGGGTCGGCTCGAGCCGTGTTCCCGAAATCGGGAAGTTCTCCACGGCTCGCTGTGTCTGAGCACCGTAGAGGGCTGACGCGGGCACCCGCACCTCGCCCATCGTGTCGTGTTCGATGCGATATGCGCCGTCGTCGGCGTTGTCCACCACGATGTGTTCCATTTCTCCTGAAGCGGGCGTCGGGCCTAGCTGAGGCCGACTTTGATGTCCGCAACCACGCGCCCATGATGAAGCTCGTAGTTGCCGCTGACAATAGCCAGGTTACCCTCAGCCACTGCGTGGCTGATGATCTCGGACTGCTCCAGCAACTGCGAAACGGTCGTGCGCAAGTGCTGAAGTCCGACCTCGTGTGCGTCGACCGTGGCGGGGTCGATTGCAGCACCCGGTGCCGTGTGGGTGACGGTGCGTACAGCGGGAACGATCGGTGCGATCAGATGGGCGATGTGCGGGGGCAGGGGCGCGGCATCCGCCGCCTGCGACTCGATCGCCGCACGCACACCACCACAGGAGTCGTGCCCGAGCACAACGATCACGGGCACAGACAGCACCGCGACGGCGTATTCAAGCGACCCGAGCACGGAGTCTGAGATGACCTGCCCGGCATTGCGGATGACGAATGCGTCTCCGAGACCGAGGTCGAAGATGATTTCTGCGGCCAGGCGCGAGTCGCTGCAGCCGAAGATGGCCGCGATCGGATGCTGTGTGACCTGCGTTTCTCGTCGCCGCTCGACATCCTGACGTGGGTGCTCCGGTGTGCCGTTGACGAATCGCTGGTTGCCGTGCTCGAGTGCACTCCACGCTTGTTCAGGATTGAGACTCACTGACTGCCTTTCTGATGGTTGGCCTTGATTTGCGCCGCAAGCGACTGCGCGACCGTGTCGAATTCGCTGGGCTTCGCCGTGCCGAGGAGCACATACGTACTCGCTCCAGAGGCGGCGGTGAGCGCATATTCGACATTACCGACATCCGCCGCGCTGTTGCGATTGTCGTAAACCGTCCAGGTGACTCCATCAATGGTGACCGCACCGGTTCCGGTGGTGTCCTCGAGCAATTGAGACAGCCAGGTGTCGTTCGCGCTGAACCCTTGCGTGAACCCGATGTACTGCCTGCTCGGCGTGATCAGTCCCACGTACCACGAATCGACGCCGTTGCCATCCGCTGTGCGCAGTGCGGCAGAATTCGACGTCCACGCCTTCGACAACTTCGGAACGGCGAGCGGGTCAGGCTCAGAACCCTGCCCCGTCGCCGCGATCGCCGCGAAGTCGACGTTCGTCTCAGACAGCGGCGTGGAGCGCGGGACCATCAGGATGATCACGGCGACGATTGCCAGCGTCGCCAGCAGCGAGTACACGAGGTTGTTGACAGTCTGCCGCGATCGATGATTTCGGGAGTTCAGGGCTGTGCGCGCCGCCGTTTCCTGGGGTGTCTCCGGTCGACCGAGTTCGGCGACGATGGGCGCGCGAGAATTGTTGTCGGTCATCCGTTCGCTGTGCCCTCGGCTGCCACTGCGCCTGCCCGAGCGGCATCGAGTCGTGCCTTCGCTCCGATCAACCATTCCTCGCAGCGACTGGCCAAAGCCTCGCCGCGCTCCCAGAGTGCGATCGACTCCTCCAGTGTCGCGGAACCCTGCTCGAGCTGCGCGACGACCCGCACGAGTTCATCGCGCGCTTGCTCATAGCTCAAGTCCTGGGTTGGCGCGTCGTCGGATGGCACTTCAGGTGCGAGCGGTGTTGCGGTGTCGTTCGACGGGCCGGGCATGGCCTCTATTCTATTCGCGCGCCTTGGCGCCGGCTGAGATCGCGCCGAGAGCTCCATCGGCAACGGTCACCGTGAGCTCGGTACCCTCTGGGGCGTCGTCGCTGCGCCGCAGAACGCTGCCGTCAACGGTTTGCACGATGGCGTATCCGCGGTCGAGGGTGCCCTGTGGAGACAACGTTCGCAGCCGAATCGTGAGCTTCTGTGCGTCGCTTTGAGCACGCTCGAGCGCGCGGCTGGCAAGTTCTGCACCGCGAGCGACGAAACGTGTGAGCTCCTGGGCTCGCGTGTCTACGATCCACGCGTTGTCTGCAAGGGCGGGACGAGAGCGAAGCTGGCCCAGCCGATCGATCTCGTGACCGATCAGGCCCGTCAGCCGCGTGCGCAACCGCGTGCGCGCTTGCTGAACGAGCACCAGTTGCTCCGCGACGTCGGGCACGACGCGCTTGGCGGCATCCGTCGGCGTTGACGCGCGCAGGTCGGCGACATCATCGAGCAGCGGGCGATCAGCCTCGTGCCCGATCGCACTGACCAGGGGGGTCACACACGCAGCCGCGGCTCGCACGAGCGACTCGTCGCTGAAGCCAAGCAGATTCTGGAAGTCGCCTCCGCCGCGCGCAACGATGATCACATCGACCTCAGGATCGGCATCGAGGGTGCGGATGGCTGCGGTCACCTCTGCAACGGTGCGCTCGCCCTGCACCGCGGCGTACACAACCCGGAAGTTCACGGCCGGCCAGCGCAATTGCGCGTTGCGCAGAACGTCTTTCTCGGCATCCGAATCTTTGCCGGTGACCAGGCCGATGCAGTGCGGAAGGAACGGCAGCGGCTTCTTGCGGCTGGTGTCGAACAGACCCTCGGCCTTCAACTGGGCGCGCAGTCGTTCCAGCCGTTCCAGAAGATCGCCGAGCCCCACGTGACGCATCTCGAACACCTGCATCGAGAGGGTGCCGCCCTTGACCCAGTAATTCGGTTTCATCAGGGTGATCACCCGGTCGCCCTGCTTCAGATCGGCGGGCAGTCGACCACGCACGGACGACCAGATTGTGAATCCGACGGTGGCGTCTTGGCTCAGATCCTTCAGTTTTCCGTAGACGTTGCCGCCGGAGACTCCCCACTGCACGATCTCGCCCTCGACCCATGCTGTGCCTAACCGGTCGATGTAGGCCTTGATCTTGTTGGCCAGGACAGCGACCGGCCACGGTGCCTCCACGGTGGGGGGTGCATCCGTCACGTTCGTCGCCTTCCCTGGGCCGGCTGGACTGCGTTGGTCAGGTCGCGCTCGCCGTAGACTTGACGCGTGAGCGACACGACTATCAGCCTTCCGACCCCGGAAATGCCCGGCGCTCGGGCCAGGCTCAAGGATACCCCGGTGTCCGGACACAAGCGGGTGCTGCTCGCCGCGCCGCGCGGGTATTGCGCCGGTGTCGATCGTGCCGTTGTCGCCGTCGAAAAGGCTCTCGAAAAGTTTGGAGCGCCGGTCTACGTGCGCAAGCAGATCGTGCACAACGTGCACGTTGTTTCGAGCCTCGAGCGGCAGGGCGCGATCTTCGTCGACGATGTCGACGACGTGCCGGTGGGGGCGCACGTGGTGTTCAGCGCTCACGGCGTCGCGCCGTCCGTGGTGCGATCCGCCGCCGATCGCGGTCTCCAAGCCATCGACGCGACCTGCCCGCTGGTCACCAAGGTGCACCGCGAGGCCGTGCGTTTTGCCAGAGACGACTACGAGATCCTGCTTATCGGCCATGAGGGGCACGAAGAGGTCGAGGGAACCGCGGGTGAAGCACCGGAGCACGTGACCCTGGTCACCAGCCCGGATGCGGTTGACACCCTTGTCGTGCGTGATCCGGAAAAGGTCGTCTGGCTGTCACAGACCACTTTGTCCGTTGACGAGACCATGGAGACCGTGCGTCGCCTGCGCGCACGTTTTCCGAACCTGCAGGATCCGCCCAGCGATGACATCTGCTACGCGACTCAGAACCGTCAAGTGGCGATCAAGAAGGTCGCAGAGGAAGCAGAACTCGTCATCGTGGTTGGGTCGGCGAACTCCTCCAACTCTGTTCGACTGGTCGAGGTGGCACTCGAGCACGGAGCCAAGGCTGCGCACCGCGTCGACTATGCCGCCGAGGTGAAGCAGGAGTGGCTTGAGAATGTGAACACCGTCGGAGTGACCAGCGGGGCATCCGTGCCTGAGGTGCTGGTGCGCGAACTACTCGCCGAGCTGGCAGAAGCCGGCTACGGCGACGTGCAGGAGATCAAGACGGCAGAGGAAGATCTCATGTTCTCATTGCCGAAGGAATTGCGTGGAGACCTGACCGGAGCGCGGGACGATCGTGCCTTGGGCGGCCGCAGGAAGGCCAGCGCGCGATGAACGAACCGGATCGGCGGCCACGACCGCAGTACGGCGAGTACGCCTCACCGGAAGAGCAAAAGGCGAGCATTCAGGTGCCCGCCGAACGCGCGCACGACGAATCGGTGCCGATCGCGCGTGCCACACCGATCGCGCACGAAAACGCGGGGCACGGGCATCCTGTCGATGGGCAGCCGGGTTTCTCGCAGCGTGCGCCTGGCGCTCCGGGGACCGGCAGTGCGCGGCTGACGTCCGCGCATTCCGGAGACCGGATCTTCGCCATCGCCCTGTTGGCGCTGGGACTCCTGAATGTCGTGTTCACCGTGCCGGGCCTGTTTGACCTGTCGAGCACCATCAACGCGACTTTTCAACAGATGGGCGTCGGATCGTTCACGCCGACACCCCTCGCGCACGCACTTGGCATCGCCTTGGCCGTGTTCTACATCGTCGCCTGGATCGGCACCCTGCTTTTGACGATGCCGCGCCTGCGCACCGGTCGGGTCGCGTTTTGGATTCCGCTCGTAGCAGGCGTTGTCGTGACACTGGTCAGCATGATCTGTTTCCTGATCCTTTTTCTCGGTGACCCGAGCTTCGTTGCATACATGACGAAGAACGTCTGACGCTGGTTTCCGCGACAATCTGCGCGCTGGCGATACGCTGGAGACAACCCGAGAGGAGCCGCCTGTGCGCGTCGGAATTGCCCGTGAGTCTCGTGCGGGCGAACGCCGCGTTGCCGCGACTCCTGAAACCGTCGAACAACTGGTGGGCCTCGGCCTGGATGTGAGGGTCGAGTCCGGTGCTGGGGAATGTGCCGGTTACCCCGATTCCGCCTTTAGCAAAGCGGGCGCGAGGATCGCCGAACGCCTGGTCGTCGAAGACCTCGACGTGCTCGGCCACGTGCGGCCCCTCGACCCGCAGCTGGCCGGACGGCTGCACTCCGGCGCGATCACCATCGGCCTTGCCTCGCCCGGCACCGAATTGGAAACGGTGCGCGTGCTCGCCCGCGGTGGTGTGACTGCATTCGCGCTTGAGCTGGTGCCTCGCATCTCGCGCTCGCAGTCGATGGATGCGCTCAGCTCGCAAGCGCTCGTCTCCGGCTATCGCGCGGTGCTGGAGGCAGCCATCCGCTTTCCGCGGTTCTTTCCGCTCTACATGACCGCGGCGGGCACCATCCCACCGGCCAAGGTACTCGTGCTCGGCGCAGGCGTCGCCGGCCTTCAGGCGATCGGCACCGCGAAGCGTCTTGGTGCGCGGGTGTCAGCCAACGATATCCGGCCATCGTCGGCCGAGGAGGTGGCCTCCATCGGCGGCACGTTCATCTCGCTGGACGTCACAACGGCGGAGACGGCCGGCGGATACGCGCGCGAGTTGAGCCAGGATCGCGGTGCGCGCCAGCGAGAGCTGCTTGCTCCGCATGTCGCGTCATCCGATGTGCTGATCACCACGGCCGCGATTCCCGGTCGCGCTGCCCCGCTTCTGGTCACGAAAGAGATGGTGGCGGCGATGCGCCCGGGTTCCGTCGTGATCGATCTGGCTGCGGAATCCGGCGGGAATGTCGAGGGTGTCATCGCCGGGGAGGACGTGCTCGTGCCGGTCCAGGACGGCCAGGTCACCGTGGTCGGATTGGCGGATGCCCCTTCCGCGGTCGCGACGGACGCCTCGCGGCTGTATGCGAAGAATGTCGCCAACCTCTTGGCGCTGATGACGACGAATGGCGTGGTCGCACCCGACTTCAGTGATGAGATCGTCGCGGCAACCTGCCTGACACACGACGGCGAAGTGCGGCACGCGCCGACCGCGGCGGCACTGGCAGAGGCTGCGGACGGTGCCTTGGTGCCCGGCGAGACGCAGCGTGACGACGTGCATGAGACGCGAGAAGACGATCTGCATGAGGCGCAGGAGCGCCCCGCGAACGAGGAGGACTGATGGATGCTGTGACGCTCTTGACGGTGGTCGTGCTGTCGGTGTTCGTCGGCTTCGAGGTCGTCTCGAAAGTGACGAGCAAATTGCACACTCCGTTGATGTCTGGTGCGAATGCGATCCACGGCATCATCCTGGTCGGAGCGATCATCGTCGCCGGCCAGACGAGCAACCCGTGGCTGCTCGGCATTGCGTTGGTGGCGGTCGTGCTGGCCACAGCGAACATGGTCGGCGGCTTCGTTGTCACTGACAGGATGCTGGAGATGTTCCGGGGCAGAAAGCCTGTGACAAAGCCGGCAGCCGCGCCCGGTGCGGCGGTCGGCCCGGTCGCCGGGCAGGCAGCTGGTCAGGTCGCCGGCCCGGCACCGAAGAAGGATGACGCCGAGTGAGTCTCCTGCCGCCGGAGTGGGCCGCGCTGCTCGACCTGGTCGCCGCCGTTTGCTTCATCGTCGCGCTCAAGGGGCTGAGTTCGCCGCGCAGTGCACGTCGCGGTAATCTGATCGGGGCCGGCGGCGCTTTGCTTGCGGTGCTCACGGTGTTCTTCTCGACCCGGCTCGTGAACCTTCCGTGGATCCTCGGCGCAATCGCGCTGGGCGCACTGATCGCCGTACCGATCGCACGGCTCGTGAAGATGACCCAGGTTCCGCAGCTTGTCGCCGGCTTCAACGGAGTCGGCGGCGGGGCGGCCGCCTTGGTGGCTGTGCTCGAACTCGGGCATTCCCCGAATCCGTGGGTGCGCCTCGCTGTCGTGTTCACCATGCTGGTCGGTGCCGTGTCATTCTCCGGGTCGGCCGTGACGATCGGAAAGCTTCAGGGCATCATCAGCGGGCGACCGCTGATGTTCGCCGGGATGCGCTGGGTGATGACCGGCGTGCTGGTTGCCTGCGTCGTGTCGGGCGGCATCGTGATCTGGTTCGGTGCGTGGCCGTGGGCAGTCGTGCTTCTGGTCCTCGGCCTCGGTGCGGGCCTCCTGCTCGTGCTGCCGGTCGGTGGTGCCGACGTGCCGATCGTTATCTCCCTGCTGAACGCGTTCACGGGCGTCGCGGTCGCGGCATCCGGAATCGTGCTGGCCAATGTGCTGCTCGTCGTGGCCGGCACGCTCGTGGGCGCCAGCGGAACGATTCTGACGAAAGTGATGGCGGCCGCGATGGGTCGCGGGCTCACAGGCATCCTCTTCGGAGCGTTCCGGGGCGGTTCGAGTGCGGGCTCGACCGAAGTCAGCAACCGCCCCGTGCGCACCTCAACCACGCAAGACGTCGCCGTGCTGCTCGGTTACGCGCAGCGCGTCGTGATCGTGCCCGGCTACGGGCTGGCAGTGGCACAGGGACAGCACACTGTTGCGGAACTTGCCGCCGAGCTCGAGTCGCGCGGGGTCGAGGTGGAGTACGGCATCCACCCGGTCGCCGGCCGCATGCCCGGGCACATGAACGTGCTGCTCGCCGAGGCGAATGTGCCATACGAGTCACTCAAAGAACTTGACGAAGTCAATCCGGAGTTCAAGAACACGGATGTGGCACTCGTCGTCGGCGCCAATGACGTGGTCAATCCGGCGGCGAAGTCGACGCCTGGTTCACCGATCTACGGGATGCCGATCCTCGAGGTCGGGCAGGCGGCTCAGGTGGTGTTCCTGAAGCGATCTATGCGTCCAGGGTTCGCCGGCATTGAGAACGAACTGCTCTACGACCCGAAGACCACGCTGCTGTTCGGAGACGCCAAGGACTCGCTGGCGAAGGTGCTCGGGGCCGTCAAAGCTCTGTAATGGTCACAGTGCTGTAATGGTCACAGTGCAGTAATGGTCACAGTGCGGTAATGGTGACAGCGCAGTAGCGGCTCGCTGTCAGCGTGGCTACTTGCCTGACTGGTCGGCTGAGCCGAGTTGCTGGGCGGCCTCGATGACGCGCTGCGCCATTGCCGTCTCTGCGACCTTGCCCCAGGCGCGCGGATCGTAGACCTTCTTGGTTCCGACCTCGCCGTCAACCTTGAGCACGCCGTCGTAGTGCGTGAACATGTAGCCAGCGATCGAACGGGTGAACGCATACTGCGTATCCGTATCGACGTTCATCTTGATGACACCATTGCTGACGGCTTCTGCGATCTCCTCAGCGCTGGAACCGGAGCCGCCGTGGAAGACCAGGTCGAGCGGCTTCGGCCCGTGGCCGTATTTCTCGGCCAGGCCGGCCTGGATCTCGCCGAGCAACTCGGGGCGCAGCTTCACGTTGCCGGGCTTGTACACGCCGTGCACATTGCCGAACGTCAGCGCGGCCATATAGCGGCCGTTCTCGCCAAAGCCGAGCGCATCGACGAGTTTGCTCGCGTCGTCGAGCGTCGTGTAGAGGTGCTCGTTGATCTCGTGGCTGACGCCGTCCTCTTCGCCGCCGACGACACCGATCTCGACCTCGAGGATCGCGTTGATCGCCTTCGTGCGCTTGATCATGTCCTGCGCAATTGTCAGGTTTTCCGCAAGCGGCACGGACGAACCGTCCCACATGTGCGACTGGAATATCGGACCCCGGCCCGCCTTGACCTCTTCTTCACTCGCCGCGATCAGCGGCAGGACGAAGTCCTCGAGGGCGGGCTTCGGGCAATGGTCAGTGTGAAGGGCCACCGTAATGGGGTAGTTCTTGGCGACCTCCGTGGCGAACTTCGCGAACGCGATCGCGCCTGTGGCGCGCGCCTTCACGGTCTGGCCCGCGAAGTAGTCTGCGCCGCCTGTCGTCACCTGGATGATGCCGTCGCTGCCTGCTTCGGTGAGGCCCTGAAGCACCGAGTTGATGGTCTGCGACGACGATACGTTGAACGCCGGGTAGGCGAACCCGTTCTTCTTCGCTTTGTCTAGCATCTCGGCGTATTGGTCCGGGGTTGCGATGGGCATGGAATCTCCTCGAGCGTCGTGCAGTGAACGGGGCCAAGTCTAGTCAGCAGCGAGCGTCAGCGCCCCCGGTGGTCGAGTAGCGAGCCCCAGCGAGCGTATCGAGACCCCCGTAGAGCAGGTCACGGGGTCTCGATATGCCTGCTCGCTGCGCTCGCGGGCTACTCGACCACCGAGGGGTTACGCCAGCTCGCTGCGCTCGCGGGCTACTCGACCAACGAAGGGTTACGCCAGCTATTGCGCGGGATCAGGCACGGGTGTTCGGCGCGCCGGATTCCGCTGGCTCAGCGCATCGCCGTCGGTAGACTGGGCGAGTTGGCAGTGTTGCTTCGACTGAGGTTTCCTGCCGCGTGTCCGCACAGCATTCGACCCTTCAGGAGGACTCACGTGACCAACACCGACACCGCGTCGCTCTATTTGCACCCCGACCGCAACCTCGCACTCGAGCTGGTCCGTGCCACCGAGGCGGCGGCGATTCGCGCCGCACCGTGGATCGGCAAGGGACGCAAGAACGATGCCGACGGTGCCGCCGTGGATGCGATGCGCACATTTCTCGGTACCGTCAATTTCGACGGCGTCGTCGTGATCGGCGAAGGGGAGAAGGACAACGCCCCGATGCTGTACAACGGCGAGCACGTCGGCAATGGCAGAGGGCCTTCGTGCGACATCGCCGTGGACCCGATCGACGGAACGTCGCTCACGGCGGCGGGCCGGCAGAACGCGCTCTCCATGATCGCGGTGTCCGATCGGGGCAGCATGTACGACCCGTCGGCCGTGTTCTACATGAACAAGATCGTGTGTGACGCATCGGGAATCGGGGTCATCGACATTCGCAAGCCGGTCGCGGAGAATATCCGTGCACTTGCGAAGGCGAAGGGCAAAGAGGTCGGCGAAATGCGGATCGCCATCCTCGACCGGCCGCGCCACACCGAGTTGATCGACGAGGTCCACTCGGCGGGAGCAGGCACCCGATTGCTCCTGGACGGCGACGTCGCCGGCGGGATCAATGCCGCCCGCTACGAGTCATACATCGACATGTGCGTCGGGGTCGGCGGCACGCCCGAGGGCATCATTACCGCGTGCGCGGTGAAAGCGCTCGGCGGCCTGATCCAGGCCCAGTTGCGGCCGAAAGACGACGCGGAGCGACAGCGGGCCATCGACGCAGGGCATGACCTGGATCGCGTGCTCGAAGCCGAGGACCTGGTCAAGGGCGACAACACTTATTTCGTCGCCACCGGCGTCACCAACGGTGAACTCGTGCGCGGAGTCGAACGCAAGGGTCCGATCATTCGCACCGAGTCCGTCGTTCTTCGCTCGAAGTCGGGCACTGTTCGCCGGGTGGTCGCAGACCACCTCGTGGAGAAGTGGCTCTAGTCTCGCGCCGTTGACTGCGACTAGGCAGATTGCACGAGCCGTTGATTGAGGAGCGAGCGCCAGCGAGTGTCTCGAAATCGTTACTACAGCAGGGCTTGTGGGCGCTGTCCTGAAGAGTGAGACAAGAGCAACTCGAAGGGAATCCCTCGCTCATCGGATTCCGGGGCCAGCGCAGGAACTGAACGGGAGTGACTGTCATACGTATCATGCAACGGGGTGCCGGTGGCCGAAGCTGGGCTGTGAGCGACGGCGCGACTGGGGCTGCTGAATTCGATCATGTTGACGATGAACAAGCGACCGAAGAGGCGCGCAGCGTTTGGCGCTCAACCGTGGTAATAATCCCGCGCTTCCAACGGCGCATCCGCACCGAGGCTGAAGTGCCGATTGGGGCCCGAGTCAAGCGCCGCCGGATCGCGGCCGCACACGCGGTCCACGAGGCGCCACACTGGCGCTGCAAAGACGGCGCGACGCGATGCGGTGACCACCTGCGATCGATGGGATTTCAAGAGCTTTAGCGCGCTCGGGAATGGCCTGTCAAGAGACGAGTACACGCTGCGGTTGATCAATCCTGCCCCCAGTTTGGGGTGCAAGCACTCACGTCGATAGCGGGAGAGCAGTAATCTCCGAAGAACACAAACGCATTTCGGAGGAACCTTGGATTTTATCGAACGCCTCAATGCTCTCGCCACCAAGGTTCGGAATCAGAGCGGATTCATCCAGACCGAAGAAGCCACCAAGAATGCATTCGTCATGCCATTTCTGGCAACCGTTCTCGGATATGACGTGTTCGATCCTCTCGAAGTCGTGCCGGAATTCACAGCCGACATTGGGCTGAAAAAAGGTGAGAAGATCGACTACGCAATCATGCGGGACGGCGAAGTTCAGATCCTCGTCGAATGCAAATCGTCGACGATACCGCTCGACTTGGAACACGCGTCACAACTCTTTCGATACTTCGCCGCCACCAACGCTCGGATTGCGCTTCTAACAAACGGGCAGGTGTACAACTTCTACACCGACCTCGACGCACCAAATCGGATGGACGACAAGCCGTTCCTCGTTCTCGATCTAGCGGAGATCGATCCTGTGCTCGTCGCGGAGTTGTCCAAGCTGACCAAGGACACGTTTGACCTTGATTCCGTCATCAGCGCCGCTGAAGAACTCAAATACGTCAGCCAGATCAAGCGTGCAATTGGCGCGGAATTCCGAGATCCATCCGATGACTGGGTCAAATTCTTTACGTCGCGTGTCTATCCGGGCTCGTTCACGCAAAAGGTCCGCGAACAGTTCACAGGCCTTGTCGCAAAAGCTGCATCTCAGTACCTCAATGACCAGGTCAACGGACGGCTAAAGACGGCGCTGGGCACAAATGAGTTCACCTCTGCTGAAGTCAGTGACGACCCGAAGCCTCATCAAAGCAGTGACGCGGTCGAAAATGACGCGCGTCACAATACCGACATCGTCACCACTCCAGACGAGCTCGAAGGGTATGCAATTGTCAAAGCCATTGGCTGTAGCGAAGTGAAACCTGAACGCATCGCCAGTCGGGACGCGAAGTCCTATTTCGCGATCCTCCTCGACGACAACAATAGGAAGCCCATCGCGCGTCTTCACTTTAACCAGAGTATGCAGAAATACGTCGGAGTCTTTGACGCCGACAAGAATGAGACGCGGCACCCGATTGCAACATTGGATGAGATTTACCGGTATGCGGACACGATACGCGATTCGATCAGAGGTCACTTGTAGCGCATCGGCTGCGCTACGCAGGGGTAGCCCGTAGATCAACATCAAACTTCAGACGTCGCGACATCAACAGCTGGAGGCAACGTTGACGAGGACATTGATCCCCGTCGCGTGTGCTTGCCGGATGACAGCGCGTTCTCATCGGGCCCCGAATTGACACCGTGAAACGTGACCTCAACACGTAGGACGTCGTCCAAAGGCTCTATTTGTTGGTCGTGCTTGCCGGGCCATCCTCGGGTGTCGTCGTCAGTTCGAATGCAGTGAGCTCGCGCGGTGCCTCCTCGATGCCGGGCAGGGATCCGAGCACCTTTGACTCGTCCAACACGCCCAGCTTGCGCGCGCTCGGCAGCACTTGGCGTTCCAGCGAGCCGACGAACGCGTTGTAGTCTTTGACGCTTCGCTCAATCGATCTGCCCAGCTTTTCCACGTGTTCAGACAGCTTCGACAGGCGCGCATAGAGTTCGCGGCCGACATCGAACAGGGTCTTCGCGTCTTCGGTGAGCACGTCTTGTTGCCAGCTGAACGCGACTGTCTTCAACACCGACCACAGTGTGACCGGGGAGGCCAGTGCGACCCGTTTGCCGAACGCGTAGTCCATGATGGCCGGATCGGCCTCCAGCGCACTGGAAACCAGCGATTCGCTCGGGATGAAGGCGATCACCAACTCGGGCGAAGCATCCAGGCCGTTCCAGTACGCCTTTCCGGCGAGCGCGTCGATGTGCGAACGCAACGCCTTCACGTGCGCGTTCAGCAACTGTTCGCGTTTCGCGCCCTCTTCACCGGTGGCGGTTGCCGGGATCTGGCTGGCTTCCAGGTACGAGTTGAAGGGCACCTTCGCGTCGACGGCAATATTCTTGCCGCCGGGCAGATGCACGACCATGTCGGGGCGCCCGGCACCGGCATCGGAGTTGATGCTCGATTGCAGGTCGAAGTCCACCCGTTCGATCAACCCGGCCGCCGCCACCACGTTGCGCAGCTGGGTCTCGCCCCAGACCCCGCGCGTGCTGTTGCTTTTCAACGCGGATGCGAGCGTTTCGGCCGTGCTGCGCAGGCGCTCCTCCGATTCGGTCGCCGACTTCAACTGCTGGCTCAGCTCACCGTGCTGACGGCTGCGCTGGGATTCGAGTTCGGTGACCGTGTTCTGCATTGTGCGCAGGCTCTCCTGCACCGGGGTGAGCGCCTGAAGTACTTTGCTCTCAGCGCGGTCGCGTTCCCGCCGGGCGTCTTCATCCAGGCGTTGCCGTTCGATCTGCTGACGGTTCTGCTCCTGCAACCCGGTGACTTGCTCGCGCAGCGCGCGCGTCGTCGCCTGGGCAGCCGAGAGTTCGGCCGCCAGCTGGCCGGCGGCGGATGCGGCTGCACCGCGGGCATCCGCCAGAGCCACCTGATGTTGTGCCTCGAGAACCGCCGGATTCAACTGCGGGTCGGTGCTCGCCCTGCGGCGCGCGAGCAGGGCGGTGACGAGCGCACCGAGAGCGGCGCCGACCAGAAGGCCGATGATCAAGGCGAGTACCGGGTCCATGTCGATAGTCTGTCAGCGACCGCTGACACTGCGTGGTGGTGCCACGTCGTATGCTGCGCGTCGCGCGGCGGCGCTCAGGCAGCGTCGGCGCTCAGGCAGCGTCGGCGATGGCACCGATGTGCCCGAGGTGCACGGCCACGGCATCCGCCAACTGAGCCATCGATTCGGCGCCATGCCGCTTGGCCGCATGCACCATGATCGCCGCGCACGCTTCCGAGTCGGCGAGAGCGTCGTGGTGATGGAAGTCTTCAAACCCCGCTGCCATCGCAGCGACGGGCAGGCGGTAGGAGTCCAAATGGTAGGTCCTGCGCGCGACCTGCAGGCTGCACAGATAGTCGAAACTCGGGCATGGCAGTGCCGTCGCCGCGCACGCACCGCGGATCACGCCCATGTCGAATCCGGCGTTGTGCGCCACAAGGATGTCGCCGTCGGCGAATGCGACAAGTTCGGGCAGCTGTTCGCGCCAGCCGACGGCACCGAGCACGTCCTCGGAACGGATGCCGTGGATGCGCGTGTTCCATTCGAGGAACTCATCGTGGCCTGCCGGTGGCTGGATCAGCCAACCGACCCGGTCGACGGCCTTGCCGTCGCGCACCTTCACCAGCCCCACGGAACACGCCGATGCGCTGCTGGAGTTCGCGGTTTCGAAGTCGATTGCGGTGAAGTCCAGGGGCACGGGTCCATGTTCTCACGTCGCACCGTCACGGTGCTGACCGCGTGCGGCGTTCCACAGACCCGCTGCTGCGTTCCGTCGCCGGCGCTAGCCTGGAAACATGGCGGAGCGAACCGACAAGTCCAGGCGCGCGGCATCGTTCGATTCCGTGGCGGGCGTGTACGAGGAATCGCGCCCCGGGTATCCGCAGGAGGCAGTCGACTGGCTCGTGCCAGCGGATGCCGCCCGCGTTGCCGACGTCGGCGCGGGCACCGGCAAGTTCACGCGGCTGCTCGAGCGGCCCGGCCGCCAGCTGGTCGCAGTCGACCCGTCGCCGCACATGCTCGACGAGTTGCGTCGTGCCCTTCCCACGACGGATGCCCGTCTGGGCTCGGCCGAGCAGCTCCCGCTTGAGGACGCATCCGTTGACGCTGTCACGTTCGCACAATCCTGGCACTGGGTCGATGCGCCTGCGGCGACCGCAGAGGTCGCACGGGCGCTGCGGCCCGGCGGAACCCTCGGCCTGATCTGGAATCTGCGCGACGAGCGCGTCGAGTGGATGCGCGAACTCGGCGTGGCCATGCACGCCGACGGTGACCAGTTCACCGATGACGTCGGTGTTCCACAGGTTGGCGCACCATTCGCAGAACCCGAGGCAGCGCAATTCGGCTGGGCCAGCATGCTCACGCGCGAAGGGGTGCTCGATCTGGTCCGCTCGCGCAGTTACTTCGCGTTGATGACGGACGCCGAGCAGGATGCGACGCTGGATGCGGTTTCGGCCGTGCTTGCCAGGCATCCGCAGACCGCGGGGCGCGATTTCATCGAGTTTCCGTACGTCACGGTGTGCTTTCGCTACCGTCGTCCGTAACGGTTTCGCTGTGCGCCACTCTGCGCTGCGTGCGCCACTTCAACTGGCACACGCTGCCGGAATTGGCGCAGCGCGCCGAGCAGCGAGGTCGGCAATCGGCCCGCCGGTAGACTGGACCCCCGTGGCTCTCACTATTGGAATCGTCGGCCTGCCCAATGTCGGCAAGTCAACCCTGTTCAACGCGCTGACCAAGAATCAGGTGCTCGCGGCGAATTATCCGTTTGCGACGATCGAGCCGAACATCGGCGTCGTCAACCTCCCGGATGCACGGCTGGACAAGCTGGCCGAGATCTTCTCAAGCGAACGCATCCTGCCCGCTGCGGTCTCGTTCGTCGACATCGCCGGCATCGTGCGTGGTGCGAGCGAGGGGGAGGGGCTCGGCAACAAGTTCCTCGCGACGATTAGAGAAGCGGATGCGATTGCTCAAGTCGTGCGCGGATTCTCCGATCCCGATGTGGTGCACGTCGACGGGGCGGTCGACCCGAAGTCGGACCTGGAGACCATCAACACCGAGCTGATCCTCGCCGACTTGGAGACGCTTGAGAAGGCGATCAAGCGCTACGACAAGGAGGTGCGCGGAAAAAAGCTCGACGCATCCGTTCTCGCCGCGGCGCAGGAAGCGCTCGAGGTGCTGCAGAAAGGCACGCCGTTGTCGGCCGCATCGCTTGACCTCGCGCCGATCGCAGAACTCG
Source organism: Rathayibacter sp. SW19 (assembly GCF_030866825.1). Lineage (NCBI taxonomy): Bacteria > Bacillati > Actinomycetota > Actinomycetes > Micrococcales > Microbacteriaceae > Rathayibacter > Rathayibacter soli. The sequence continues at coordinate 3,201,615 of NZ_CP133020.1, read as the reverse complement.
GGCTGTTGACGGCGAAGCCGTTCATCTATGTCTTCAACGTCGATGAGGCCGTTCTGACGGATGCCGCCAAGAAGCAGGCGCTCGCCGATCTGGTCGCGCCGGCACAGGCCGTGTTCCTGGACGCGAAGATCGAGTCGGAACTGATCGATCTCGACCCGGCGGATGCTGCTGAGCTGCTCGCATCGACCGGTCAGGATGAGAGCGGGCTGGATCAGCTCGCGCGCATCGGCTTCGACACGCTCGGGCTGCAGACCTATCTGACAGCGGGCCCGAAAGAGTCGCGTGCCTGGACCATCCACAAGGGCTGGAAGGCCCCCCAAGCCGCCGGGGTGATTCACACCGACTTCGAGCGCGGCTTCATAAAGGCTGAGGTGATCTCATTCGAGGACCTGGTGGAGACCGGGTCTGTGCACGAGGCGCGCGCGAAGGGCAAGGCGCGCATGGAGGGCAAAGAATACGTCATGAAAGACGGCGACGTGGTCGAGTTCAGGTTTAACGTGTAGCGTTATTGACGCAGGGCGTTATATGCTGTTGGTGTGATCAGATCGTTCGCGGACCGTGACACCGAGCGTGTCTGGCGTCGCGAGCCGGCGAAGCGATTCGATCCGCGTATTCGCAAGACGGCGAATCGGAAGTTGCATCTGCTGGATGCGGCGACGACGTTGCAGGCGTTGCGTGTTCCGCCCGGCAACCGCTTGGAAGCGCTCAAGGGTGTATGGGCCGGTCAGCATAGTATTCGCATCAACGACCAGTGGCGGATCTGCGTCCGATGGACCGACGCCGGGCCCGAAGACGTCGCGATCGTCGACCACCACTGAGGAGCGATGATGTCTGAGAAGCTGTACCCGCCGATCCATCCGGGTGAAGTCCTAATGGAGGATTTCATCGGAGGCTTCGGCATCACGCAGAACAAGCTCGCCGTGTCGATCGGCGTCCCGCCGCGGCGGATCAATGAGATCGTGCACGGGAAGCGGGCCATCACAGCCGACACCGCACTGCGACTGGGACGGTATTTCGGGGTCGACCCGCAGTTCTGGCTCAACCTGCAGACGCAGTACGAGTTGGAACTCGCGGAGGATCGCGTGGCCGATCAGATCGCCGCGATCACGCCATTGAAGGTCGCATGACGGGTTGGCGCTCGGACCGTGTCGGCTCTGCCCGCGAGGGGACAACCCCGACCGTGCTTGATGAACTTGACGCTTCCGTTGCCGTGATCGGCAATGCTCAGTGGTTTCCCGACTTCTCCCTGAATTCCAGATCGCCCAGCCATTCATAGTGCGCGAAATGTCGGATTGCCGAGTCATTCCGACGTTTCGCGCACTATGAGTGACGCTCGCACCGGATCTCCGGCCGATTGCGGCTGACGGGTCGACAAAGGCTACGCGCGAGTGGATACGACCGGGCCACTCGAACTGGAGGGGGGCCGCGTGCGAGGATCGAGACATGCCGGAGTCCCCTGAGGTGCAGGCGCTTGTCGAGTTCGTTGCGATGCGCACAATCGGCCATACCATCCGCGAATTCGACGTTGTGGATTTCCCGTCGTACAAGTCGAGGTCGACGTCGCCCACCACTGCGACGGCCGCTCGCGTGCGCGCCGTTCGACGGCACGGCAAATATGTCGATGTAGAGCTCGAGGTTGCCGACGGTGATGGCGGGCGCGCATCGCACCTGGTCGTGAGCTTCGGGCGGCACGGTTGGTTGGCCTGGTACGACCGGATGGCGCGGGAACCCCACCTGCCCGCCGAGCCGTCATCGGCGCCCGCGGTCGGCCGGGTCAGCTTCGACGACGACAGCGGTTTCGACATCACCGATGGTGGCCAGTTTCGCAGCGTCGGCATCTGGATCGTCGGCAACCCGAGCGATGTTCCCGCGATCGCGCGGCTCGGCCCCGATCCGATCGATCCGGGCTTCACCCGTGAACAATTCGATCACCCGATCATCGGGCGGCGTAAGAAGCTCAAGGCTGTGCTGCAGGAGCAGGAATCGTTTGCAGGCATCGGCAACGCGTACTCGGACGAGATCCTGTTCCGCGCACGGCTCTCGCCGGCCATCCACGCGGCGACACTGTCGCTCGACGAGCGTGATGGACTGTATGACGCGATGATTCGGGAACTGCGCGAAGCGGTTGACGCCCGGCGCGGCGTCCCCATCGATCAGCTGAAAGCTGCGAAGGTCGCGGCGATGAAGGTGCACGGGCGCGCCGGCGAACCGTGCCCCGGCTGCGCCGGCACGATTCGTGACTTCACGTTCTCGGGCACGTCGGCGCAATACTGCCCCGAGTGCCAGACCGGCGGAACCGTGCTCTGACGATCGCCGACCGCATCCTGGGGTCCGCGGCGCGCAGGTCCGGGCCGGCCGCCCCCGGATCGGGCCGCTCTCTGAGTTTCTGGTGCGCAAGGTGTCGTTGTCATCTGGGCGAACGACACTTCGCGCACCACTTGCCGGCCTGAGGCGGCCCGCGACGGCTTGCGACGGCCGGGTAGCTGTCGACGGCCGATTTTGGCCGGTCGCTGCGCATGCCGGACGAGTAGGGTCGATTCACGGGGACAAGTCACGTGCGCCGACTGTGCGCAGGCGCGGGCCCTCGCAGGCATGGCCCCACGCATGTTAAGCACACGGAGGTTCACGAGCATGAGCAACCACACCTATCGCGTCACCGAGATCGTCGGCACGTCACCGGACGGTGTCGACCAAGCCATCAAGAACGGGCTCGCCCGGGCGTCGCAGACGCTTCGCGGCATCGACTGGTTCGAAGTCGTCTCGACCCGCGGCGAAGTCGAAGGCGGCACGGTCGCGCACTTTCAGGTCACCTTGAAGGTCGGCTTCAAACTCGAGGATGCCGACGGCTGAGCCCGCGCGTTCCGCGCCGCAACCCGCTGCAGCAGCCGGAGAGCTCGAGTTCGCGTCGGAGGGCGCCACGCTTCGAGGTCGCCTGACTCTGCCGGCCGGCGGGCATCCGGTGCCGACAATTGTGATGGCCCACGGTTTCTCCGCGACCGCGCGCGGGATGACCGCCGACCGGTACGCGGCCGCATTCGCGGACGCCGGATTCGGCACGTTCCTGTACGATCACCGCGGGTTCGGCCAGAGCGGCGGTGAGCCGCGCGGTGAGGTCAACACGTGGATCCAGGCGCGCGGATACCGCGACGCCCTCGACCTGGTTGCGCCGCTGCCCGGCGTTCGCGAAGACCGGCTGGCCCTGTGGGGCGACTCGTTCAGCGGCGGTGTTGCACTGGGCGTTGCCGCCGTCGATGCCCGCGTCACCGCACTGCTGCTGATTGCGCCGGCGTGCGGGCGAGACGTGCAACCCGATGATCCAGACGGCGAGCTCTACGCGCGCATGCGCGAGCGGATGCTGGTGGGCGACCCGCGCGCATCCGCCCCCGAGTGGCGTGGCCCGATGCCCGTCGTATCGGTCCACCCCGAGTCTGAGTCCGCCGCGCTTCCGGTCGCGAGCGCGTTCGACTGGTTCACCGAGTACGGCCTCAGGCCGGGCACGGGGTGGGAGAATCGCGTTGTGTTGACGGCGCCGCGACGGGACACGTGGCATCCGATGATCTGGGCTGCACACGTGCGAGCAGCAACCTGCACGATCCTCGGTGCGGGCGACGACATGCCGGGCGCGAGCGCCTTCGCCGCGCGGCGCACCTTCGAGCTGCTCGCCGGACGCAAAGAATTGCACGAGGTCGACGGTGGCCATTTCGGGATGCTGCGCTACCCGAGCGCGGTTTTCGATCGGGCTGCGGCGATTCAGGTCGCCTTCTTGAGAGGGTTGGAAGGTAGCGCGGCCACGATGTGATTGAGGCAGCCACGACAGTGATGCGTGAACCATGCTGGACGATCGGCGGTAGCGGCACTGAATAGCGTTGCATGAAATTGCGCATCAATTGATGATATCTTTGATGCAGGAGGTCAATCATGCGAACGACGGTGACACTCGATGACGACGTGGTCGCAAAGGCGGCTGAGCTCACCGGTCGCGCGGAGACTTCGGTGCTCGTGCGACTGGCCTTTGAAGCGTTGGTCGAGCGAGAGAGCGCTCGACGCTTGGCGTTGCTCGGTGGCAGCGACCCGCAGGCGTCCGCCGCGCCGCGACGGCGCGTTGCATAGTCGATGATATTGGTCGATACGGCGGTCTGGATCGACCACCTGCACCACGCGGAGCCGATGCTCCTCGAATTGCTGAAGCGGACCCAGGTTCTCGGGCATCCGATGGTCATCGGTGAACTGGCTCTTGGAAGCCTGCGTGATCGAGGAGACGTGCTCGGACTCCTTGCTCAGTTGCCATCGGCGACGGTTGCGACTCACGAGGAGGTGATGCAGCTCGTTCAGCAGCGGCGTCTGTTCGGCCAGGGCCTCAGCCTGGTCGACGCTCACCTTCTTGCTTCCACGCTACTGACACCCGGGGCCAACATCTGGACGCGTGACAAACGGCTGGCCGCCGCAGCCGCCGCGCTCGATGTGGCATTCGGACACGACGACTAACACGCAGACAGCCAGCCAGACAGCGAGCCAGAGGAGGATCGTGCCCGACCCGATAGTCGACAACCCCAGGCTTGCCGAAATCTACGACGCATTGGATCCGGACCGCAGCGACCTCGATGTGTATGCGGCGATGGTCGACGAGTTCGGCGCGCGGAGCGTTCTCGACATCGGATGCGGCACCGGTACGTTCGCCTGCATGCTCGCGCAGCGCGGATTCGACGTGACCGGCGTCGATCCCGCGGCCGCATCGCTCGACGTCGCGCGAACAAAATCTGGCGCAGAACGAGTGCGCTGGATCCGGGGCGACGCGACAACGCTGCCACGCCTTCACGTGGATCTCGCCGTGATGACGGCGAATGTGGCTCAGGTCTTCTTGACCGACGAAGCCTGGATGGCCACGCTTCAGGGCATCCTCGAAGCGCTACGACCAGCCGGACGGCTCATCTTCGAAGCCCGCGATCCTGCACGCAGAGCCTGGGAAGACTGGACGCGTGCGAAGTCATTCGTGCGCGTGGACATCCCCGGTATCGGAGTCGTTGAATCCTGGGACCAGGTCACTGCAGTTGACGGACCGTTGGTGACGTTCGGTGGCGAGACGACCTTCGAGTCGGATGGCGCCGTCGTCACCTCGCGCTCGACTCTGCGATTCCGGGATCGAGAAGAGATCACTGGCAGCCTGCAGGCATCCGAATTTCGCGTGGTCGAGGTGCGCGATGCGCCCGATCGACCTGGGCGTGAATTCGTCGTCGTGGCGGCGACGATAGCCGGCCGGGCCGACTAGCAACCAACAACAAGTGGCTCCGAGGGCGCGCACCTGCGTGCCCTCGGAGCCACTTGCACTTCTTGACACAAGGTCAGTTCGCGACGATGCCCTCTCCGCCCACAGCGCCGGGCACCGTGACCGTGCCAATGCTCTGGAGCGATCCGTTCGGGGCAACGCGGAATTCATCGACGTTGCCAGCGGCACCGGTCTGCACATACAGGTACTGGCCATCGCGCGAGACCGCAGCATCGACGGTACCGGCATCCGTCGGGGTGGTGCCGAGCGCGGTGAGCGCACCGTCTTGGCCGAGCTGGTAGCCGCTGAGGGTGCCGCTTCCGGCGTTGGATGCGTACACGAACTGACCGTCGATCACGAGCCAGCAGGTTGCTTTCTGGCCCGTCGCCTGCTCTGAGATCTTCGTCAGAGACCCGTCAGAATTGACCGTGAAGCTAGCAACCGAATTCGTGCCGGCTTCGCTGGTGACCAGCCGGCCGGCGGCGTCGAACTGGAATCCGAACGGGACTGCGCCCGGCAGGCTGGTCACGACCGGCAGCTGCGACGGCCCCAAGAGATTCATGGTGAACACATCGAACGAGCTCGTGCCGCCCTTGGTGGCAATCACGAGCTTTGACCCGTCGGGCGTGAACGCGATCTGGGCCGGCGTGCTGGTGAACTCAGGGGTGGCGTTCGGGTTCAGACCGAGTGCGCGATGCCACGCGGGCACGCTGATGAGATGACCGCCCAGGTTGAGGAAGCCTTGGATCGATCCGCCGCCGCGCGCGTTGAGCACGAAGACGCGGGCTCCGTGGGCCGCAATGCTGACCGGCGCCTCACCGTTGGATCCGATCACCTGACGTTGAATGAGCCGGTCGCCGAACTGAAGGAAGGAGGTAATCGTGTTGCTTCCTCCGTTCACCGCGAAGACGGCGTTGCCGTCCGCGGCCAAGGAACTCTGCGAGGCGAGATGGTCGACGACCGACCCGCCGAGCGCCACACCGAGGCCGCCGGTCGGGTACGTCCCTGCCTGCCGGAGGGTGCCGTCTGGCAAGCGATCGTAGCTGACGATCGCGTTGCCGGTCAGGCCGTCCGTCTGCACGAGTACGGTGCCGACCGGTCGGGCATTGGGTGCGTCTGCGGCGACAGTGTCCGCGTTTGCGGCGGTTGCACCCGCACCGATCAGGCTTGCGGTGGCGATCGCGGCCACACACAGTCGTGTTGCAATTTTCATGATCTTCCTCACTTCTTGTCTGGCCACGGAGGCCGGGGCTGGATGGTACTGCCGGAGTTCGCGCGCGCCGTTTCAGCTCGCCCGCAGTGGTTTCACCTCGCCACGATCAGCTGGCCACGAACACCTCGCCACAGTGGCGGCGCACGAACCAGATAAGCAGCCGGTGCGCGAGCGGAGGACGAAGCTTTCAGGCCCGTAACCGGATATTTCAGAGTCGTAAGAATTCGCTGTTCGCTTACACCGCTGGCCCGTCTACGCTCGGATCATGCAGTCTGGGGCGCGGATCATGGTCGTCGAAGACGATGCCACTGTGCGCACCGTCATCGCCGATCATCTCCGTGCGGCCGGATGCGATGTGGTCCAGCACGCAGACGGCGAAAGCGCCCTTGCCGCGGTGCACGAGCGGATGCCGGACCTCCTCATCCTCGACCGCATGCTTCCGCATATCGATGGCGACGAAGTGTGCCGACAGGTGCGCGCCGTCTCCGCTGTTCCGATCATCATGCTCACCGCGCTCGACAGCGTTGAGAGCCGCATCGAAGGGCTCGAAGGCGGCGCAGACGACTACCTGACGAAACCGTTCTCGCTTCGGGAATTGCAGCTTCGAGTCAATGCCCAGCTGCGCCGCACCGCCGCCGGTGCGGCGGCAGGAGCACCGCTGGAGTTCGCCGTCGGCCAGTTCCGAATCGACCCTGCGCACCGTCGGGTGTGGGTGGCGGGGCGTGAGATCGACCTGACCACCCGCGAGTACCAATTGTTCCTCTACCTTGCTCGCAACCCGCAGCGAGTGATCAGCCGGGAGGAGATCATGCGTGAAGTGTGGCAGTGGGGCTTCGGCGACGCATCGACGGTCACGGTGCATGTTCGCCGACTTCGCGAGAAGATTGAGCCGGATCCTCGGTTTCCGTGCTTCCTCATGACCGAGTGGGGCGCGGGCTATCGGCTGAGTGTCGACGGCGGAACATCGTGCTAGCGGCTCCTGCCTTCCTGCTCGTTGTGGCGACCACCCTTGCGGTGACCGCTTCCGTAACCGCTCTCACGCTCGTCGTGTTGCGAGCGGCGCGTCGCGCAGGCATCGCCGCCCGGCTTGCGATCGTGCTGGCCGGGGCCGTGCTCTCAATCACGGCTTCGGCTCTCGCCGTCGCCGCGGAGATGTATCTTTCGGCCCATGACCTGAACGTGCTCGGCTGGGTGATTGGGGTCTCCGCTGTCATGAGCGTTGCCGCCGCGTGGCTGGTCGCTCGTTCGGTTGTGCGGTCTTCGACGGCTGCCGTTGTCTCGTCAACTCGGCGCGTCGGCCGCGGCGACATCGTCGATGCGCCTGCGACCGGTCTGCGTGAGTTCGATGCGGTTGCGGCAGAGCTTGCGTCAACGTCACAGCGGTTGGCAGACGCACGTGCCCAAGTCGCCGAGCTCGATGAGGCGCGAAAGCAGTTCTTCGCGTGGATCTCCCACGATCTGCGCACACCGCTTGCCGGAATGCGCGCGATGGCCGAGGCGCTTGAAGAAGGCACAGCTCCCGACCCGCGCGCCTACGCCCGACTCATCCGGGGCAAGGTTGATAGTGTCACCCAATTGGTCGACGACCTCTTCGAGCTGTCCAAACTGCAGACGGGAACCCTGGAGCTCCATCCGGAAGCCGTCGTGCTCCTCGATCTGGTTTCGGATGCCGTTTCAGACGTTCAGACAGTCGCAGCGGGCCGAGGAATCCAGATTGCGCAAGACCGGATCGGCAGTCATATCATCTGGGCCGACCCGCGCGAGCTCACCCGCGCCATCGGGAACCTCCTGACCAACGGCGTGCGGCACGCCCCCGACAACAGCACGATCCTGATCCGAGCGGACACGTTGTCAGACGGCCAGCTCATCCTCAGCGTCATCGACCAGGGCCCGGGCGTGGCGGCGGAGAATCTCGGCCGAATGTTCGACGTCGGCTGGCGGGCGGACAGCTCTCGCACCGCCGATACCCCGGGGGCGTCCGCCGGCGCAGGTCTCGGGCTGGCAATCGTGCGCGGAATCGTCGAAGCGCACGGCGGCCGTGTTCAGGCGCGGCAAAGCGAGGCCGGTTTTCAACTGGATCTCATCTTGCCCCCCGTTGCTGCGTGAGCGACCCAGGATACTCGCCAGTCGCCCACTCCGCTTCGACCGTCGCCGGCCCGGTTCCGATGCAGGCCTAGGCTGGAAGCATGAATTTTCGTTACCTCGGCAACTCCGGTTTTAAGATCTCAGAAATCACATATGGCAACTGGCTGACGCATGGCTCGCAGATTGAAAACGACATCGCGTTCGCGTGTGTTCGCGCAGCTCTCGACGCAGGGATTACCACCTTCGACACCGCGGATGTCTACGCGAATACCGCGGCCGAGACCGTCCTGGGCGAGGCATTGAAAGGACAGCGACGCCAGTCGATCGAGATCTTCACCAAGGTGTTCGGCCCGACCGGGCCAAAAGGTCATAACGATGTCGGTCTGTCGCGCAAGCACATCTTGGAGTCAATCGACGGCTCGCTGACCAGGCTGCAGACCGACTACGTCGACCTGTACCAAGCACACCGCTATGACGTCGAGACTCCGCTCGAAGAGACAATGCAGGCGTTCGCGGATGTCGTGCGGGCCGGCAAGGCGCTCTACATCGGCGTGAGCGAATGGACGGCGCAGCAGCTGCGCGACGGTCACGCACTTGCGACACAGCTCGGCTTTCAGCTCATCTCGAACCAGCCGCAATACTCGGCGCTCTGGCGCGTCATCGAGGCGGAAGTCGTGCCGACCTCACGCGAACTCGGCATCTCGCAGATCGTCTGGTCCCCGATCGCGCAGGGTGTGCTCACCGGCAAATACAAGCCGGGAGCGGGCCTGCCGGAAGGCAGCCGGGCAACCGACACGAAGGGCGGCGCGAATATGGTCAAGCGTTTTCTGCGCGATGACGTGCTGACCCGGGTACAGAAGCTCACCCCGATCGCAGGCGAGCTCGGCCTGTCACTGGCGCAACTCGCGGTCGCCTGGGTTCTGCAGAACGACAACGTCGCATCCGCCATCATCGGGGCCTCCCGGCCGGAGCAAGTGCGGGAGAACGTGAGGGCGTCCGGTGTCACGATCCCGGCCGAACAACTTGCCCGGATCGACGTGGCGCTCGGCAACGTCGTAGAACGCGACCCCGCTCGTACTCTTGAGAGTTCTCCGAAGACGCGCGAGGCGTAATCCTCAGCGGCCGAAGGCCGCGGGCGCTCGTGCTATCCAGTTCCTGTGCGTCACTTGCTGCGTCGTGCGCCAGTTGAAATGGCGCTTGACGCACGAAGTGGCGCACCGGGCACGTCGACGCGAAAGAGAAACGGGTGGCAGGGCCGAAGCCCTGCCACCCGTTTTTTGGAAGTCTCGTTCGCCTTACAGCGGGCGGATGTTCTCTGCCTGAAGACCCTTGGGTCCGCGGACGACCTCGAACTCGACCTTCTGGTTCTCTTCGAGCGAGCGGAAGCCGCTTGCTGCGATCGCCGAGAAGTGCGCGAAGACGTCGGCGCTGCCGTCGTCCGGTGCGATGAAGCCGAAGCCCTTTTCCGAGTTGAACCACTTGACGGTTCCGGTTGCCATAATTTCTCCTTGAGAGTTTGCCAGGCCCCGACTGTCGGGACCCTTGTCGCGGTGTTCTTTTCCGCCCCTCAGAGAAGCGGCTTTCGGATCCGGGTGGACCGTGCGCCGCTTAAAATTCCTGCGTAACACAACAACTGCCGGTTAAGCGTAGCGTATGCCGTGCCAAAACGGCAGTCACAATATCAGATCGCGACTGAGCGTGATTGTGTGATGCCGTGCACCTGCTCGACGGCCGCACGCACAGCGTCTGCAACCTCGACGAGCGCCTGCCGGTCGATGTCGGCACCCCAGGAGAAGCGCACGGCGCTTTTCGCCACGTCCTCCGGGTAGCCGAGCGCGATGAGCACGTGCGACGGGTCGTCGCTGCCGGCAGCGCAGGCCGAACCGCTGGAAGACACAATGCCTCTTCGCTCAAGCTCGAGCAGCACCGACTCGCCGCTGGCGCCGGGGAAGACGAAGGACGCACTCGTCGGCAGACGCCGCTGGGGATGTCCCGTCAGTTCTGCGCCGGGCACGCGCGCGGTGACGGCCGCGATGAAGGCGTCACGCGCATCCGCCGCTTGGTTGGCATTGTGCCGGCGATCTTGCTCGGCTAGCTGCACGGCGCGAGCGAGCGCGACCGCTCCCGCGAGATTCTCTGTGCCGGACCTTTTACCGCGCTCCTGCCCGCCGCCGTGCAACACCGGCTCGAGAGGGATGCGTCCGCGCACGAACAGCGCACCGATGCCTTTGGGAGCCCCGAGTTTGTGACCGGCGATGCTCAGTGCGTCGACGCCGAGTGTCGCGACTGAGCAGTCCAGCCAGCCGGCCGCCTGCACTGCATCGGTGTGGAAGGGAACTCCGACAGCGTGTGAGGCGGCGGTGAGCTCGGAGATCGGCTGCACCGTGCCGATCTCGTTGTTCGCGTACATGACGGTGGCTAGCGTTGTGTCGGGGCGCAGGAGGGCGGTGAATGACTCGAGCGACACGATGCCGTGCCGGTCCACCTCAGCGAAGCTGACGTCGAACCCGTGAAAGCGGCGCAGATACTCGATGCTTTCCAGGACGGCCTCGTGTTCGATCCGGGTGGTGACGATATGCCGCCCACACGGTGTTGCCAGGGCGATGCCCTTGACGGCCAGATTGTCCGCCTCGGTTCCGCCCGAGGTGAAGATCACGTCGTTCGCGCGGCAGCCGAGCCAGGCTGCAACCCGCTTGCGTGCATCCGTCAGTGCGCGCGCGGCCACCTCGCCGACAGAGTGATGGCTGGACGCGTTGCCGTAACTGCTGGTCAAATAGGGCCACGCTGCCTCAAGCACGTCTCGGCGCACCGGAGTGGTGGCCGCTGCGTCCAGGTAGATCATGCGGGATCACCGCCGGCATGATCGACGACGATGTCGAGTCCGAGATCCAAGGAACGCACACTGTGCGTCAGGGCGCCCGCCGAGATGATATCCACGCCCGTTCGGGCGATCGCGCCGACTGTTTCCAGGCTCACGTTGCCGCTCGCCTCAACGATGCATCGGCCGTCGATCAGCGCAACGCCTTGCCGCAGTTCGTCGAGCGAAAAGTTGTCAAGCATGATTGTGTCGACCCCGGCGGCGAGCACCGGTTCGATCTGGTCGATGCGGTCGACTTCGACTTCGAAGTGCGTGGTGTGCGACAGCCTCGATCGCGCCAGACGCAGCGCCTCGGTGAGGTCGAGACCGCCGGCAGTCAGCAGCACGAGATGGTTGTCCTTGGCCATCACGGCATCCGACAGCGAGAAGCGGTGGTTATGACCGCCGCCACAAACGACAGCGTGCCGCTCGAGCGCACGCAGCCCGGGCGTCGTCTTACGGGTGTCGACGACGCGCGCGCCGGTGCCGGCAGTCTCTGCCACGAATGCGGCGGTCAGGGTTGCGATGCCGCTCATCCGTTGCACGAGGTTGAGCGCGACCCGCTCGGCCCGCAGCACACCGCGCGCGGGACCCACGACGGATGCCAGCGTGTCACCCTTCGCGAACGCGCCGCCTTCGTCGATCAGCAGCGTTGTCGTGGTCGACGGGTCGGTCGCCGCCATCGTGGCGGTGAACACGGCGCCGCCGCTGAAGATGCCGGGTTCTCGCGCGATCAGTGTGGCGTGCGCTGCCGCCGCCTGCGGGATGAGCAGCTCGCTGGTGATATCGCCCCAGGGGGCATCCTCGGCGAGCGCGTTGCGCACAACGTTGTCAATGAGCTGCGGGGTCAGCATCTGAGGGCGTCCTCTCGAGTCCAGGTGAGATGGCGTTCGAATTCGGCGGATGTCCGTGGAAAGTCCGAGCGTGCGTGGGCACCCCGCGACTCGGTGCGCTCGCACGCCGAGTGCACAAGAATCCTGGCGAGTTCAAGCAGATTCGCATCTTCAAGCTGCTCGATCGTGGCGGATGCCGGATCCACACCACGCCACGCGCTGAGGGTGACTGCCGCGCGCTCGAGCGAGTCGCCCGAGCGAAGCACGCCTGCGGCGTCCCACATGAGCTGCTGCATCGCGCTCCGGTCGACGACCTCGTTGGTCGAGCGGTGCCCTGAGGAGGCCCAGTCCCTGAGCTTGCCGAAGGGCGGCCGTCTCGAAGGGTAGGGAGCGCTAGCGACTGTATCGAGACCCCGTCCGCCGATGTCTTTCGCCGCACGCGCAGCGAACACGAGCCCCTCCAGGAGGGAGTTCGACGCGAGCCGGTTGGCGCCGTGCACACCGGTGCAAGCCGCCTCGCCGACGGCGTAGAGGCCAGGCAGCGACGTGCGTCCGTTGAGGTCGGTTGCGATTCCGCCCATCCAGTAGTGGGCGGCAGGGGTGACTGGAACCGGCTCGTGGGCCCAGTCGAACCCGGCCGCCCGCGTTGCCGCATCGATCGTCGGGAATCGTTCCGCCAGGAAGGATCTGCCGAGCGCTGTCGCGTCCAGAAGAACCGGCCTACCGCCCTGCGTCGCCATCTCTGCCGCGATCGAACGCGCGACGACGTCGCGCGGCGCGAGTTCGGCATCCGGATGAACGCCGCGCATGAACCGGTCGCCGGCAGCGTTGAGCAGCACGGCACCCTCGCCGCGGACGGCCTCCGACACCAAGAAGTTGCCCGGCACAGCCAGCGCGGTGGGGTGGAACTGGTAGAACTCGACATCGGCCAGCGTGGCGCCTGCTCGCCAAGCCGCTGCGATTCCGTCCCCGGTCGCGGCTTCGGGGTTGGTCGTGTGCCGGTACAGCTGTCCCGCTCCTCCTGTCGCAAGGATGACCGTGTCGGCGAACGCGCGCTCTGTGGCATCGCCGCATCGCAGCTGCACACCGACGACATGACCGGCGTCGACCTCCAGGTCGGTCAGGAACGCATTTTCGGCCACGGCGACGGTGGATGCGCGCACCACGTCCACCAGCGACTTCTCTATTGCGGCTCCGGTCGCGTCGCCACCTGCGTGGAGCACGCGAGCGTGCGTATGAGCGGCCTCAAGCCCGCGGGCCAGGTTGCCGCCTTGACGATCAAAATGCACACCGGAGGCGATCAGGTCGCGGATTCCGTCGGCCGCGCCGGTGCACAGTGCCTCCGCGGCCGCGTAGTCAGACAGGCCTGCCCCAGCGCGGAGCGTGTCGAGGATGTGTGCTTCGGTGCTGTCCGATTCGCGCGCCCTTTCCCCGCCGTCGACGGGAGCGCCGAGCCCTGCCGACAGCACGGCAGCGATGCCGCCCTGCGCGAAGCGCGTATTGCTGTCGCAGAGCGTTGCTTTCGTGATCAGGGTCACGCTGTGCGTTGCACTCAGTCTCAGGGCGGCGCTCAGGCCGGCAATACCGCTCCCGACGACGATGACGGATGGCATCTCACGCGGCCGAGACGCTACCGGGTCGGGCCGCAAGCATCCGTTCGAGAGCGATTCGAGCGGGAACGGCAACGGAGTCCGGAACGGTGATCTGGTTCAGCACCTGACCGCGCACCAGTCCTTCGAGCACCCAGGCCAGGTACCCGGGGTGGATCCGGTACATCGTCGAGCACGGGCAGACGACCGAGTCCAGGCAGAAGATCGTGTGCTCCGGGTGCTGTGCCGCCAGGCGCTGCACCAGGTTGATCTCGGTTCCGATCGCGAAGACCGATCCGGCGGGAGCGGACTCGATCGCTCTGCGGATGTAGTCGGTTGAGCCGTACTCGTCCGCCGCGTCCACAACCGGGGCCGGGCACTCCGGGTGCACGATGACGCGCACATCGGGATATTCGGCGCGAGCATTCTCGATCTGCTGCACCGTGAACCGCTTGTGCACGGAGCAGAACCCATGCCAGAGAATGACCCGCGCTCCGTTCAATGCCGCTTCATCGTTGCCGCCGAACAGTTGCCGGGGGTTCCACATGGGCATCTGCTCGGCGGTGATGCCCATTGCGTTCGCGGTGTTGCGGCCGAGATGCTGGTCGGGAAAGAACAGCACCCGCTGCCCGCGGTCGAACGCCCAGTCGAGTACGGCCGCGGCATTCGATGAGGTGCACACGATGCCGCCGTTCCTACCGCAGAACGCTTTGAGATCGGCGGAGGAGTTCATATACGTCACCGGGATGACCGGAACGCGCCCTGCGGCATCCGGTTCGGTGCCGTACAGCTCCTCAAGTTGTTCCCAGCATTCCTCGACCGAATCGAGATCAGCCATGTCGGCCATCGAGCAACCGGCTGCAAGATTGGGCAGGATCACCTTCTGTTGCGGGCCGGTGAGAATGTCAGCAGTCTCTGCCATGAAGTGCACACCGCAGAAGACGATCGCCTCGACCTCGGGCTTGGCTTTGGCCGCGTTGGCGAGCTGAAACGAATCTCCAACGAAGTCTGCGTATTGCACGACTTCGTCGCGCTGGTAGAAGTGGCCGAGCACGACGACCCTCTCGCCGAGCGTTTCTTTGGCCGCGTGGATGCGGTTGCGCAGCTCCTCTGCGCTGGCAGTTTTGTATTCGTCGGGGAGCTCACCTTGAACGGGTGCGTCGGCCGGTAACGGGTCGGCGTTCGAGGCGCCTGGGCCATACCCGACATCCTTCGGGTCATACTCCCATGGAGCCTCGACGAGGTGGGGGTCGCAGATCGCCCCGTCCTGCTCGCCGGCGTCGATCAGTTTGATGTTCAGGTCGACGGATGCCGTGATGGTCATGTCGAGCGCTCCTTACTCGGGGATTCTCTGTTCTCAGAAATTCGCGGATGCCGCGGATGTCTGCGGCGCCGGGAATTGAGGGTCGGCTGCGGTGTTGTACCGATAGAGCCGGGGTGGCCGATGTCGTGTGCCGGTGACGCGCTCGCCGGTGTCCACGATCGCCGCGGATGCCTCCATGGTGCGGCGGAAGTTGGCAGGATCCAGCCGTCGACCGAGCACGGCCTCGTGCACCTCACGCAGTTGCGCGATGGTGAAGGTGTCGCCGAGCAGTGTGTGCGCGATGCGGCTGTACTCCATCTTGTTGCGCAACCGCCAGAGCGCGTACTCGACGATCGTGTTGTGATCGAATGCCAGAGTCGGCAGTTCGTCTGCCGGAAACCAGCGCACATTCTGGCCGACGAGCGCGCGGCGGGCTTCGTTCGAGTTGACGAGCGCCCAGTACACGATCGAGACGACGCGATCGTCGGGTGAGCGGTCAACGTCTCCGAACGCATAGAGCTGTTCGAGGTAGGTCGGAACGAGGGCGGTGGTCTCCTGCAGGGACCGGCGCGCGGCATCCGCAAGTCCTTCGGTGCCGCCGAGCGGTCCGCCGGGCAGCGCCCACTTGCCGTCGTATGGCTCGCGGATGCGGCGCACCAGCGGAAGCCACAGCGTCGGCTCGTGCCCTGCCCCGCCGAATCGATCGTCTGTGCGCAGGGCGAAGATGACCGTCGATACAGCCAGCGTCACGTGCGCCGCGCGTTCCTCGTCGGTCATGATTGCTCGCATCATCCGTTCAGGTTGATAAGACTATAACTGTGAGTATAGCTATAGGTTTGACTGACTCTAACGTGCATATCGAGCAGCGTCCCTTCCGGTGGCCGAGTAGCCCGCGGAACGTGCGCTCTCGTCGAGTACACGTCGCAGTGCTCGCACACGATAGGCTAGGTGTGCGCATTGGCGCGACTGTTGCAACTGAGCAATTCCAACTGAGCAATTCCAACTGAACACTTCAAACTGAACACTGGGCCGAAATGATCGATGCGGGAGAGTCCGTCGCACAGCGAACGGGCACCGAAGGAGCAATCCTCCCCGACAATCTCTCAGGTATCCCTACCGCGTCGAGCTGGCCACTCTGAAAAGCGAATTTCGCTTCGCGAAATTCGGGTTGAGAAAGCCGCCCGCGGCCGTCTCGAAACCTGAACATCTTGCGCAACGACGTTCCGCCCACGGTGAAAGCTGCTCTTACCGAACTCCGCCAGGACTCGGGGGGTGGAGCGAAACTCTCAGGCCGGATGACAGAGGGGGAGTTCCCGATGCGGGCCCGCGTAGCGTGCACCGCACCACTCTCGCGCTGGGCACGGCTCGCGCAGACCGGAGAACTCATGACCTCGTCAGAATCGCCACGCCAGGAAGAGCAACACGAAGAGCGCGCGGAAGAGCCCGCGGAGCGATTGTCTCCGCTTAACGATGCGCACGTCGCGGCTGGTGCGAACTTCACCGACTTTGCCGGCTGGCAGATGCCGGTGCGCTACACCAGCGATCTCGCAGAGCACCGCGCAGTTCGTACCGCTGCCGGGCTGTTCGACCTCTCGCACATGGCCGAGATACTGGTCCTGGGGGCGGAAGCCGGTGTCGCTCTGGATCACGCCCTCGCCGGTAAGATCTCCGCTGTCGCACTCGGGCAGGCGAAGTACAGTCTGTTGCTGCATCCGGCAGGCGGAATCATCGACGACCTCGTCGTGTATCGCACGGGCGAGGATCGGTTCATGGTTGTCGCAAACGCCGCGAACCGTGAGATCGTCGCGACGGAGCTGCGCGCCCGCACCGCAGGCTTCGACGTCGACACCTACGACGAGAGCGACGATGTCGCACTGATTGCCGTGCAGGGGCCCGCTGCCTTGAGCATCCTCGGCGCGGTCGAAGGCTTCGCGGTCGAGGGCGGCCGTCCTGATGGGGCAGAGTTCGCCCGAACGCTCACGGAGTTGCGGTACTACTGGTCGTTCGCGGGGCTGTTCCGCGAACACCCCGTGTTGTTCGCCCGCACCGGATACACCGGGGAAGACGGTTTCGAACTCTACATCGCGCCCGACGACGCACAGGAACTGTGGGACGCGCTGCTGGAGGCCGGCGCTGCGCACGGCCTTGTTCCTGCAGGCCTCGCCAGCCGTGACACACTCCGTCTCGAGGCAGGCATGCCGCTCTACGGCCACGAGCTCGGTCTCGACACCTTCCCAGCCCAGGCCGGGCTCGGCCGCGTCGTCAACCTCGCCAAGGATGTCGACTTCGTCGGCCGTTCAGCCAGTGAAGATGGCCCGTCAGCGGATGCCCCGGTGCTGGTTGGTCTCGTCGGTGACGGCAAGCGTGCCGCCCGCGCCGGCTACGAGGTCTTCGCCGCAGCATCTGACACGTCATCGCAGAGTGAAACCGGGGCAGCGATCGGCACGATCACCTCCGGTGCACTCTCGCCGACACTCGGCCACCCGATCGCCCTCGCCTATGTGGCGCCGGCTTTCGCCACACCCGGCACAGAACTGACCGTGGACATTCGCGGCAGCAAACTCCGATTCACCGTCACAAAGCTCCCGTTCTACAGCAGAAAGAAGAACTGATCATGGCCGCCCCAGAAACTGGTAACCCCGAGGACCTCGTTTACACGGCAGAGCACGAATGGCTGCGCATCGACGGCAGTATCGCCACCGTCGGAATCACGGATTACGCCGCTGAGAAGCTCGGTGACGTCGTCTTCGTCGAGCTGCCGGACGTCGGCAGCGCTGCGGCCGAGGGAAAAGTCGTCGGTGAGATCGAGTCGACGAAGTCGGTCGGCGAATTGTTCGCCCCGGCGAATGGCACGATCACGGAAGCGAACGAAGCTGTCGTGGCCTCCCCGGAGCTGGTCAACAGCGACCCGTTCGGTGATGGCTGGTTGATCAAAATCGAACTGGCCGGCGACGCGCCCACGTTCCTGAGCGCATCCGAGTACACCGCGCTGGTTGGGGAGTAGCAGCGCAGATGACTGAACTCTTCTCCTCGCGTCATATCGGTACCGATAGTGACGCGCAATCCGCGATGCTCCGCGCACTCGGCTACGACAGCGTCGACGCACTCGTCGAGGCGGCGGTGCCGCGCTCGATCGCAATCGACGCACGCACATCCGGTGCAATCGCAGACTCGGTCATCCCGCCCGCGGCATCCGAACGCGAGGTGCTTGCCGAGTTGCGTGCGCTCGCGAGCAGCAACACGGTGCAGCGGTCGATGATCGGTCTCGGTTACTACGACACGATCACGCCGGCCGTGATCAAGCGCAACGTGCTGGAGAACCCCAGCTGGTACACCGCATACACGCCATACCAGCCGGAGATCTCGCAGGGGCGCCTCGAGGCGCTTCTCAATTTTCAGACGATGGTCACCGATCTGACCGGGCTCGACATCGCAAACGCGTCGATGCTCGATGAGTCGACTGCGGTCGTCGAGGGCATGCTGCTGGCTCGTCGCGCCTCGAAATCGAAGTCGAATGTGTTCCTCGTCGACGCGGACGCACTACCTCAGACCAAGGCGCTGCTGGCGAACCGAGCGGATGCCGTCGGCATCCAACTGGTTGAGCACCGCTGGTCGAGTAGCGAGCGCCAGCGAGCGTATCGAGACCCAGCGACGTCGAGCCCGGGCCCGGCGAAGTCGGATCTCGATACGGCCGCGGGCGGCCTACTCGATCAACCGGTTGATGTATTTGGCGCGTTCGTGCAGTACCCGGGGGCATCCGGCCGGGTCTGGGACCCGACCGCAGTCATCACGGCGGTCAAGGCGCAGGGCGGCGTCACGGTTGTCGCTGCAGACCTGCTCGCGCTCGCGCTGCTGAAGTCACCCGGCGAACTCGGAGCAGATATCGCCGTCGGCACTACTCAACGGTTCGGGGTTCCAATGGGCTTCGGTGGCCCGCACGCCGGCTACATGGCCGTGCGCAAGGGGCTCGAACGCCAACTGCCGGGCCGGCTGGTCGGCGTCAGCCAGGATGCCGTCGGCAAGCCCGCCTACCGGCTCACCCTGCAGACACGTGAACAGCACATCCGCCGCGAAAAGGCCACGAGCAACATCTGCACTGCGCAGGTTCTTCTCGCGGTGATGGCTGCGATGTACGCGGTCTACCACGGACCGCACGGCATCAGTGCGATCGCGCGCAGCGTGCACGCCCAGACGGTGCTGGCGGCGCACGTTCTGCGCGAACACGGCGTCGATGTCATCTCAGACTCGTACTTCGACACCCTTCAGGTGCGGGTGACGGATGCTGCGGCCACGCTCGCGCGCGCACACAAGCATGGCATCCAGTTGTATGCGGCCGACGCGACCACCGTGCAGTTGAGTTTTGATGAGGCGACAACCGCAGACATCAACGCCGGCATTCCCGTCATGGCCGGGCTGCTCGCAGCGTTCGAACCGCACGCGGGCCAGCCGCAGCAGACTCCGGACGACGAGTCGAACTTCGGCGCACTGGCGCGCACCTCCAGGTACCTCACGCACCCGGTCTTCAACAGCTACCACTCCGAGACCGCCATGATGCGCTATCTCAAACTGCTCGCGGACAAGGACTACGCGCTCGACCGCGGCATGATCCCGCTCGGCAGTTGCACCATGAAGCTCAACGCTGCCACGGAGATGGAGGCGATCACCTGGCCTGAGTTCGCGGGCCTGCATCCGTTCGCCCCGGCCGAGGATGTCGCGGGTTCGCTCGAACTGATCAACCAGCTCGAGAGCTGGCTGGCCGAAGTCACGGGCTATGACACCGTGTCGCTGCAGCCGAACGCCGGCAGCCAGGGGGAGCTCTCCGGGCTCCTCGCAATCCGTGGCTACCATGACTCGCGCGGTGAGACTGAGCGCACCGTCTGCCTGATTCCGCAGAGCGCGCACGGCACGAACGCGGCATCCGCCGTTCTGGCCGGAATGCGCGTCGTGGTCGTGGCCACCGACGAGCTCGGCAACGTCGACCTCGACGACCTGCGCGCGAAGATCGCCGAGCACGCACCCGAATTGGCGGCGTTGATGATCACCTACCCGTCGACGCACGGCGTCTACGAGCACGAAGTGAAGGCTATCGCGCAGCTCGTGCACGACGCCGGCGGGCAGGTGTATGTCGACGGCGCCAACCTGAACGCGCTGCTCGGCTACGCCCGGTTCGGCGATTTCGGCGGTGACGTGTCACACCTGAACCTGCACAAAACTTTCTGCATCCCACACGGCGGGGGCGGGCCCGGTGTCGGCCCTGTTGCGGCCAAGGCGCACCTGGCGCCGTTCCTGCCAGGGCACCCGATGGCTCAGCGCACCGATCACTTTTCGGCAAGCAAGGGGAGTGTCGTTCACGGTGGGCGCCCGGTGTCCGCGGCGCCATACGGCAGCCCCAACATTCTGCCGATCAGCTGGTCATATGTGCGGATGATGGGCTCGGACGGCCTCAAGCAGGCGACCGGTGCCGCTGTACTGGCGGCCAACTACATCGCCGTGCGGTTGCATGAGCATTTCCCGGTTCTCTACTCCGGTGAGAACGGTCTGGTCGCGCACGAGTGCATCCTCGACGTGCGCCCGCTCACCGAGGCGACAGGGGTGAGCGTCGACGATGTGGCCAAGCGCCTGATCGACTACGGCTTCCACGCCCCGACGATGAGTTTCCCCGTTGCCGGCACACTCATGGTCGAGCCCACCGAGAGTGAAGACCTCGGCGAGCTCGACCGTTTCATCCACGCGATGATCGCGATCAAAGCCGAGGCGGATGCTGTCGCCGCAGGCACCTGGCCGGCCGACGACAACCCATTGCACGGTGCCCCGCACACTGCAGAGTCGGTGATCGTGGGCGAGTGGGAGCATGCCTATACCCGTGAGCAGGCCGTGTATCCGGTCTCGACGCTGGTGCGCAACAAGTACTGGCCGCCTGTGCGACGCGTCGATCAGGCCTGGGGCGACCGCAACCTGTTTTGCGCCTGCCCGCCGCCGGAGGCGTTCGAGTAACGCGGCGTCGTGGTCGACCAGCGAGCGCATCCGTTCGGTGGTCGAGTAGCGAGCGCCAGCGAGCGTATCCGTCGGTGGTCGAGTAGCGAGCGCCAGCGAGCGTATCGAGACCTGCCGCACGTGGATCTCGATACGCCTGCTCGCCCTTCGGCTGCGCTCAGGGACCGAAAGCTCGCTGGCTACTCGATCAGCGGGGGTCACTTGGTCGGGAAGAGCCCCGGCCACCAGGCGACCGCGAGCGGGTAGCCGACGAACGAAATGACGTCGATAACCCAGTGTGCGATCACGAGCGGCATCACACGCCCCCAGCGGGCATAACACCAACCGAAAACGATGCCCATGGCGGCGTTTCCGAAGAACGGTCCGATACCCTGGTACAGGTGATAACTGCCGCGCAGCCCCGCGGCGGCGAAGATGATCGTCCACTTGCCCCAGCCCAGTTCTCGCAGGCGGGTGAACAGGTAGCCGATGACGATCACTTCTTCCTGCAACGCCGAGCGCAGCGCAGAAAGGATCAAGATCGGAACGGTCCACCAATAGCTGTTCAACGGAGCCGCGACGACATTCACCGTTACTCCAAGCGCCCGCCCGACGAAATAGAGGGCGAGTCCAGGCACGCCGATCACGCCGAGCAGGGCGAGCCCACCGAGAAGGTCTCGTCCCGGTCTCGTGAAATCAAGCCCGATGCGGCGAAATGCACTCCTGCTCGGCTGCCACAACAGATACAGCACGAGTGCGACAGCGAAAAGCGCGAAGAAGATATCGAGGAACTGATACGTGAAGTCCTGCCACTGCACGCTGCTCTGTGACTGATTAAGCGACGCCGACTGATCCGAAAGCGGCACCGGCGTCGTCAGCCGGGCGATGATGTTGACGATGGAATACACGGCGGATGCCCCGAGCGAGAGCCCGAGGACGATTGCGATCTCCCACCACAGCCGCACACGCGTGCCGCGGGGATCGATCAGCTGGCTAGACACCGCCCCATCTTGCCACGGGAGCACACCTACGGGGCGGCATGGGATCGGCTCAGCGCCAGTGCGGCGAACGAGCCGGGGCAGCGTTGATCTGGGGGCAGATGCCAGACAATTGCATCACGCGCGCGATTTCGCAACAAATGAGCGAATGACGCAAGAATCGCGCATCTGAGTTACGACGGCGTAACAGTTTCCTGCGCGGTTTGCTCAGGAGCACTGCGGCTCTCTATCGTCATTCTTATCAAGTGCGGTAACGACGACACCATTGTTGTGCCGTATGCACCATTCCTATAGGAGGAACATTGAAGATCACGCGGAAGCGACTACGCCCCGTATTGGGCGCCGTCGCCGTCGCCTCAGTCGCGGGGATGGTACTCGCAGGCTGCACGACGTCTGGAACAACCACACCGACGTCTGCCACAGGCGGCACAATTACCATCGCACAGGTGAACGAGGCAACCTCGTTCAACTACAACACGCCGCAGGGCAACCTCGACACCAATGGGCTCATCTGGCAGATGACCCAGCCACAGTTTTTCACGCTCGACCAGCAGTACAACGTAGTGCCGAACAAGGATCTGGGCACCTACGAGAAGACCAGCGATGACCCGCTGACCGTCAAGTACACACTGAACAAGGGTCTGAAGTGGTCCGATGGTCAGCCGATGACCGCGGATGACCTCATGCTCGGTTGGGCACAGTCCTCCGGCTACTACGAGTCTGCAACGACCGACGACAAGGGCAATGTCACCAAGGGCGTCGAGTACTTCGCGAGTGCCGCAGGGTACCCATGGGCGTCGAGCATGCCGACCGTCAGCTCGGACAACCTGTCGATCACGTTCAAGTACACCAAGCCATACGTGGACTGGAACCTCGTCAACCCGATCCAGTTCCCGGCTCACATCGTCGCCAAGCAGGCCGGTGTCAGTGAGGCCGACCTGATGAAGGCGATCAAGGACACGCCGGCCGGCGACGTGAGCAACCCGGCTCCGGCCAACGAGACCCTCAAGAAGGCCTCGAGCTTCATCAACACGGGCTACGACGCGACGTCGATGCCGACCAACAAGGACGTCGTTGTTTCGGGCGGCCCGTTGATGGTCACCGGATGGACGCCGAAGCAGTCGATGACATTCACGAAGAACCCCGACTATGTCGGTTCTCACTCGGTGAAGTTCAACAAGCTCGTGATGCGTTTCATCGGCGACGCGAACGCTCAGGTGACGGCTCTGCAAAACGGTGAGGTCGATGCGATCCAGCCGCAGGCATCCGCTGACACGGTTGCGGCGCTGAAGAAGATCACCGGCGCCAAGGTCATCCAGGGCAACCAGGCCGCATACGACCACCTCGACCTGAACTTCAAGTCGAGCGTGTTCAGCGACCCGACCGTTCGTGAGGCGTTCCTGCTCACGGTCCCGCGCGAGCAGATCCTGAAGTCCATCGTGACCCCGGTCGTGCCGAGTGCCAAGGTGCTCGACTCGCAGATCTGGCTGCCTGACCAGAAGCAGTACGCGGCAGCGGTCAAGGAGAACGGTTCGAGCGCATACGACACGGTCGACATCGCGAAGGCCAAGTCGCTGCTGGCGGGTAAGACCCCGACTGTGAAGATCCTGTACAACACCAACAACCCGAACCGCGTGAACTCGTTCCAGGCGATTCAGGCCTCGGCGAAGCTGGCCGGCTTCAACGTGACGGATGGCGGCTCGCCGGAGTGGAGCACGCTCCTCACCGGTGGCGACTACGACGCGTCGATCTTCGGTTGGATCAACCCCGGTGCCGGTAACGCGCAGATCCCGCAGTTGTTCCAGATCGGTAACTCTGGAAACTACAACAACTTCAACAACCAGCAGGCCAGCGACCTCGCTGTGGAGACGCAGTCGACGCTTGACCCGACGAAGCTCGACTCGCTCAAGCTGCAGATCGACAAGCTGGCGTTCTCGGACACCTACGGCCTGCCGCTTTTCCAGCTGCCTGGTGTGTTCGCGAGCGACAGCAAGCTTCAGGGTGTGAAGTGGTTCGGTGGACAGAACGGCATCACGTGGAACGTCTGGGATTGGACCAAGAAGTAACGATCCTTCAGTTCCGCCCCTCAGTAAATCTGAGTTAGTCTGAGGCGCCGGGCTCTATACAAGAGTCCGGCGCCTCAGCGCTGAGGCGGTTCCATCGACGTAGGATGAACCGCAGCCATCCGCTGCGGCGCATCTCCCGGCCCGTTACAACGGCGCACGCTACAAGTTCCGCAAAGGTAACCCGAAACTATGGTGAGTTTCATCGCGAGACGCATAGTCGTCTCCATCCTGATCTTGATCGCAGCATCGTTCATCATGTATGTGCTGACTGCGAACGCCGGAGATCCTCTCGCTGATCTCCATGGCAGCAGTTCGCCTAACAGGCAGGCCTTGATCGAGGCCCGCACACACACTCAACACCTGGATCTTCCGTCTCCGGTGCGCTGGGTCTTCTGGCTTGGCGGCGTTGCCAAGTGCGTGATCCCATTCGCCAACCAGTGCGACCTGGGCACGACGTTCTCCAACCAAGCCGTGCTCGTGCTGCTGCCGCAGGCGATGACCTCCACCTTGCAGTTGGTCACTCTGGCCTTCCTGCTCGCCGTGGTCCTGGGTATCGCCCTCGGCATGGTGACCGCACTGCGGCAGTACAGTGCCTTCGACTACAGCATCACCTTCGTCAGCTTCTTCCTGTTCTCACTGCCGTCCTTCCTGATGGCCGTCATGCTGAAGGCGTTCGTCGCGATCGGCTTCAACAACTTCCTCGCCGATCCGGTGATCGGGCCCGTGGCACTGGTCGTGATCGGCATTCTCGTCGGTGGCATCTGGCAGTTGCTGATCGGGGGAACCTGGCAGCGGCGGGTCATCGTCTTCGCTGTCTCGGGGCTGGCGACGTCGCTGGTGCTCTGGTACATGTCAGTCACCAACTGGTTCCTGAAGCCTGCGCTCGGGCCGATCGTGATCACTCTGCTGATCGCGGGCGTCGCATACGGCACGACGGCGATCATGGCGGGCATCCACAACCGCAAGGCGCTGCTGACGGCGGGGATCACCGGTGCCATCGCAGTGATCTGCTACTTCAGCCTGCAGTGGCTGTTTGATATTTCATCGCTCGGCACCCTGATCTTCCTCGCCGTCATCGCAATCGTGGTCGGTATCCTTGTCGGATTCCTGCTCGGCGGCTATGACCGCGCGCTGTCGATGCGCGTCGGCGCAGTGGTCGCGCTGCTCTCCGGAGGATTGGTGCTGCTGGACCGGTTCATGCAGTCCTGGCCCGCATACCTGAATCTCGACCAGGTCAACGGGCGCCCGATCGGTACTGTGGGTGCGCAGACGCCGAACCTCGTCGGCGACGTCTGGATCCAGGGCATAGACAGCTTCACCCATTTGCTGCTGCCGACGATCAGCCTGCTGCTGATCAGCTTCGCGGGCTATACGCGCTATTCTCGCTCCGGCATGCTCGACGTGCTCAACCAGGACTACGTGCGCACCGCCCGTGCGAAGGGCCTGCCAGAGCGCACCGTGATTGTGCGTCACGCCTTCCGTAACATGCTGATTCCACTGGCGACGTTGGTCGCGACAGACATTGGCGCTCTACTCGGTGGCGCGGTGATCACCGAAACGGTGTTCGCCATCAGCGGCATGGGCGCATTGTTCGTCGCGGGGTTGCAACGAACGGACGTGAACCCGGTGATGGGCTACTTCCTCGTCGTTGCAATCACCGCCATTACTTTCAACTTCTTGGCCGATCTCGCATACGCGGCGCTCGACCCGCGGGTGAGGACACACTGATGAGCACAATCCAAGGCAACCCGCTGGAGCCGCACATCTCACCGGAGCCCGAGGTTGCGCCGGTTGCCGACGAGGAAGAGCGGGGCACCAGCCAAGGGCGGCTGATCTTCCGACGGTTCATGGGCAACAAGGTCGCGGTCGCCTCCGTGATCATCTATTTGTTCGTCGTGATCTTCGCGATCTCCGCCATCGGCCTCGGGCCGATTCCGGGTTGGTGGAAGTACACCTATACCGAACTGAATCCGCAGTTGAACCAGGGCGCGCCGACGCTGTCGCTGATCCCGCAGTGGCTCGGTGGTGCAGGCATCCATCTCGGTCAGCATCCGTTCGGGCAGGACAGCATCGGCAAGGACTACTTCGCCCTGACGATGCGGGGGATTCAGAACTCGGTGCTGGTCATGCTGGTGCTCGGCCTTTTTGCGACTGTGCTCGGTGTTGTGGTCGGCGCGATCGCCGGATACTATCGCGGCTGGGTCGACGCCGTACTGATGCGCATCACCGACGTGTTCATCGTCATCCCCGCGATCGTGATCGGCGCCATCGTCGGTCGCACCGCGAACGGCATGGGTGCATTCGGGCTTGCAATCCTGTTAGGGGCGATCTCCTGGATGGTGATCGCACGTCTGGTGCGCAGCGAGTTCCTGTCGCTGCGCGAGCGCGAGTTCGTCGAGGCGGCGCGAGTGGCGGGTGCTTCCGACATGCGCATCATCTTCAAGCACATTCTGCCGAACGCCGTCGGTGTCATCATCGTGTCGTCGACACTGCTGATTGCATCCGCGATCCTGTTGGAGACGGCACTGAGCTACCTGGGCTTCGGTATCAAGGCGCCGGACTCCTCGCTGGGCTTGCTGGTCAGTCAGAATCAGTCCGCATTGCAGACGAGGCCGTGGTTGTTCTGGTGGCCGGGTTCGTTCATCGTTCTCCTAGCACTGCTGGTGAACTTCGTCGGCGACGGCCTCCGCGACGCGTTCGATCCGCGACAGCGTCGGTTCAGCATCCGTCGGACGAAGGAGCAGCCGTCTGCGACCGCCGAGCACTCATGATGGCGCTGACAGCTGAAGCAGCCCTCTGGCTACAGGGCTACGAGCGCATACAATCCGGCAACGCCGAGCGCCAACAAGGCTCCGTTCGTCCACCAGTGCCAATGCGTCGGAACACGCGTCTTCTCGGCGATACCGGCCTCGATCGCGCCGGAATCGCGCAGCATCGCCCAATGGTCGCGCACGATCTGGGCCGCCTGTCCGGATTCGCTGGCCAGCAGATCGCCGGGTCGCACTCGACCGCCCACCGTAGGGACGGCATCCACTCGACCGTGTTGTTCGGCTCGGCGCGCCATGCTTGTGCCGGTGCGCCCGGGAGCGGGCGCCGCCCACGCGGCGTACTGATGCCCGGGTGTGTACAGTGTGAGGGCGTAGCGGGTATCGACCTGGATCAGCGCGGTCCACGGCACG
Organism: Rathayibacter sp. SW19; assembly: GCF_030866825.1. NCBI lineage: Bacteria > Bacillati > Actinomycetota > Actinomycetes > Micrococcales > Microbacteriaceae > Rathayibacter > Rathayibacter soli. The sequence goes on along the minus strand of NZ_CP133020.1, from coordinate 3,174,256 downwards.
TCAATGGTACGCAGCACATTGCGGATGCGTACACCTGCGTCGCTCACGCGCACGTACGGACGCCACAGTGCAGTCCACGCGAACAGGCTGAAGAACACGCCTGGAACGATCGCGAGCACGCGGCTTGCGCCGCCGGTGATCAGCGTCGTCGTCACCAGCATGGCAGCCAAGGCCCAGATCACGATCGCGAGCACGCGATTGAAGCGAGAAATGAAGACGGTGTCGGAGTTCGCCTCGGATTGTGCCATGAGTCAATGGTGACAGCATCCGTGGCGCCCGCACACCCTGCAGAACGAATGCACGCACCGATCGGTGTCGTGGAAAGGACCACCTACTGATGGCCGCTGTGACAAGAACCGTGACAACTGATGAGACCCCGGTGCTGCAGGTCACCGACCTCAGCGTCGACTTCGGCGTCGACAACGTGTGGGTGCCGGCCGCGATCAAGATGAACTACTCGATCAAGCGCGGTGAAGTGATGGCGTTGGTCGGTGAATCCGGTTCTGGCAAGAGCGTGAGCTCGATGTCGATCCTTGACCTTCTGCCGAGCAACAGCCGCGTCACCGGGAGTATCAAACTTAACGGTCGCGAATTGCGTGGCATCTCTGCTGCGCAGATGCGAGCTGTGCGCGGCAACGACGTGGCGCTGATCTTCCAGGAGCCTATGACCGCACTGAACCCGGTGTTCACCGTCGGTTTCCAGATTGTCGAAACATTGCGGGTGCACTACGGCATCTCACCGCACGAGGGCAAGGAGCGTGCGCTCGAACTGCTGCGGATGGTCGAGTTGCCCGACCCGTTGAAAGCCTTCAACTCCTACCCGCACCAGTTGTCGGGCGGGCAGCGGCAACGCGCGATGATCGCTCAGTCGATCTCGTGCGACCCTGGGTTGTTGATCGCCGATGAGCCCACCACGGCGCTCGATGTGACGGTGCAAGCCGAAATTCTCGACCTGTTGCGCAGCCTGCGTGACCGCTTGAACAGTGCGATCCTACTGATCACGCACGATATGGGCGTCGTCGCCGACCTTGCGGACAACATCTCCGTCATGCGTCGCGGAGTGATTGTCGAATCCGGCACAGCACACGAAATTTTCAACAACCCGCAACACGAGTACACCAAGGCGTTGCTCGACGCCGTGCCTCACCTGGGGCAGGGTTCGGACGGCGCAGACGTCGACATGACGGCGACACTCGCCGTTGTGGCGGAAGGCGAGATCGAAGACGCCGAACTGCGCGATCGTGTTGCCGAAAATGAACGCATCGCGGCAGAAGCAAAGCGTGCTGCCGACCGGGAATTGGCCGTGCTGCCGGCCGTGCTCGATTTCTCTGATGTGGTGATCGAGTATCCGGGCCGCGGCCGCGTCAAAGCGTTCCGCGCCGTCGATCACATCGATTTGCAGATTCACGAGGGCGAGGTTGTCGGCCTCGTCGGGGAGTCGGGTTCAGGCAAGACCACTCTGGGCCGCGCAGCGATCGGCCTTTTGCCGATCACATCCGGCACACTGAACGTCGTCGGCACTGACCTGTCGCATGCGACAAAACGGCACGTGCGTGATGTGCACAAAAAGGCGGGAATCGTCTTTCAAGATCCGTCATCATCGCTCAACCCGCGGATGACGATCGGCATGAGCATCGGTGAGCCGCTATTCCTCGCCAAGAAGGCGAAGGGACACGCGCTCACTCGGGCCATCGAGGGGCTGCTCGACTCGGTCGAGTTGCCGAGGAACTATCGCACGCGTTTCCCGCACGAACTCTCCGGCGGACAAAAGCAGCGCGTCGGCATCGCCCGCGCGCTCGCCCTGAAGCCGACGCTGCTGATTGCAGACGAGCCGACGTCTGCGCTGGACGTGTCTGTGCAGGCGACCGTGCTCGAACTGCTCAAGGTGCTACAGAAGGAACTCCACTTCGCCTGCCTGTTCATCACTCACGATCTGGCCGTGATCGACATTCTGGCCGATCGCATTGCCGTGATGCACCTCGGCAAGCTCGTCGAGGTCGGTACACGCGATGAGATCCTGCGCCACCCGAAGGATCCGTACACGCAGAGGCTGATCGCCGCCGTGCCCCTGCCCGATCCTGAAGTGCAGCGTGAGCGGCGGGAGCTCCGTGCCAAGATTCTGGCGGCCGGGTCTGACGAGTACGCGAACACCGACCTGCACCGTGACGCCATCGAATATGGTGCGCCAGAGGATTACCCGGCCGCCGACAACTACGAAGCGCCCGGCAGCAACGATCGCGACCGTGGGCCTACGGACTGAGAAAGCACAGACCGAGCCTGAGAGCCGGCTGCGCAGGCCAGGTCGCCTCGGGCGGTAGACTGGCGAGGTAGGGTGCGTTGGCTCGCCCCTGCGGGCGCGCTTCGCCCCACATCTCCCGCGTGAAAAGTTCCGTTGTCCGTGTGCCTCGCAGCACCGATGGCAGGCTCCTTGCGCCCCCATCTTTGAGGAAAAAACAGCTATGGCACGTGCCACCCGTGAAGACCTGCGTAACGTCGCAATCGTCGCCCACGTCGACCACGGCAAAACCACCCTGGTTGATGCCATGCTCGGTCAGACCCACTCGTTCTCCGAGCACGCTCATGTCGAAGAGCGCGCAATGGACACCAACGAGTTGGAGCGCGAAAAGGGCATCACGATCCTCGCCAAGAACACGGCGATCAGCTATCGCGGTATCCACGCGGCCACGCATGGCAAGGGCGGCCCGATCACCATCAACGTGATCGACACACCCGGGCACGCCGACTTCGGTGGAGAGGTCGAGCGCGGCCTGTCGATGGTCGACGGCGTGGTGTTGCTCGTCGACGCCAGCGAGGGGCCGTTGCCGCAGACCCGCTTCGTGCTGCGCAAAGCGCTGGAAGCCAAGTTGCCCGTGATTCTGCTCGTCAACAAGACCGACCGGCCGGATGCCCGCATCGACGAAGTCGTGACGGAGAGTCAGGATTTGCTCCTGGGCCTCGCCAGCGACCTCGCGGACGACGTGCCCGACCTCGACCTCGACGCGATTCTGGATGTGCCGGTGGTGTACGCGTCCGGACGCAACGGTGCGGCCAGCCGCAACAAGCCCGAGAACGGTCAGCTGCCAGACAACCTGGACCTCGAACCGCTGTTCGACGCGATCCTCACCCACATCCCGGCACCCACCTATGATGACGAGGCGCCGTTGCAGGCGCACGTCACCAATCTGGATGCCTCGCCGTTCCTCGGTCGTCTCGCTCTGCTCCGCATCTTCAACGGCACCCTGAAGAAGGGGCAGACTGTCGCCTGGGTGCGTCACGACGGCGGCGTGCATAACGTGCGCGTCACAGAATTGCTGATGACCAAGGCGCTTGACCGGTATCCGGCTGAAAGCGCTGGACCCGGTGACATTGTGGCCGTTGCCGGCTTCGCAGACATCACCATCGGCGACACACTCGCCGACCCAGACGACGTGCGACCACTGCCGGCGATCGTCGTCGACGACCCGGCCATTTCGATGACGGTCGGCACGAACACCTCCCCGCTGATGGGCAAGGTCAAAGGGCACAAGCTGACAGCACGGATGGTCAAGGACCGCCTCGACCGTGAACTCGTCGGCAACGTGTCGCTGAAGGTGCTCGACATCGGTCGTCCGGACGCGTGGGAGGTGCAAGGACGTGGAGAACTGGCCCTGGCCATCCTGGTCGAGCAGATGCGGCGCGAAGGTTACGAGCTTACAGTCGGCAAGCCGCAGGTCGTCACCAAGCTTGTGGACGGCAAGGTGAACGAGCCGTATGAGCGGCTGACGATCGACGCCCCGGAGGAATACCTCGGCGCGATCACTCAGCTGATGGCGGCACGCAAGGGTCGCATGGAGAACATGGCGAACCACGGCACTGGCTGGGTGCGCATGGACTTCATCGTTCCTGCCCGCGGCCTGATCGGCTTCCGTACCGAGTTCTTGACCATCACCCGCGGCACCGGCATCGCCAACGCGATCTCGCACGGCTACGGCGAATGGGCCGGCTCCATCGTCACGCGCAGCAACGGCTCGATCGTTGCAGACCGGTCCGGTGTTGTCACGCCGTTCGCGATCATCGCGTTGCAGGAACGCATGTCGTTCTTCGTGAACCCGACAGAAGAGGTCTACGAGGGCATGGTCATCGGTGAGAACTCGCGTTCGGACGACATGGACGTGAATATCACCAAGGAGAAGAAGCTGACGAACATGCGTCAGTCGACCGCTGACAATTTCGAGTCCATGACGCCGTCACGCCAGTTGACGCTCGAGGAATGCCTCGAATTCGCCCGTGAAGACGAGTGCGTCGAAGTCACGCCGACGGCGGTGCGCATCCGCAAGGTCGAACTCGACGCCCACAACCGCGCGCGCGCGACGGCCCGCCTCAAGAAGCAGGACGCGTAGCCCTGTTGGTCGAGTAGCGAGCGCCAGCGAGCGTATCGAGACCCCGGCACGAGGTCTCGATACGCTCGCTCGCTGCGCTCGCGCGCTACCCTTCGAGACGGCCGCGGGCGGCCTCCTCAGGGCATCGCTCGACCACCGGGCTGGGCATGGGGGCTACATATCCGACGCTCGGGCTCAGCTGAAGAGCGACTCGCCGATGTAACTGCCGACCTTCGGCGCCGGTGGTACCGCGAACAGTGCCGAACCGATGTGTGAGATGTACTCATTGAGTCTGTCGACAGCGCCGAGCTTCTTCTGCAGTGTCACGAAGTGCGCAGGGTCGTTCATATACGCGATGAAGAGCAGTCCGGCATCCATCTGACCAAACTGGCTGATGCCGTCGGTGTAGTTGTAGGAGCGGCGCAGAATCTTGATCCCGCCATTGTTCTCATGCGCAGCCAGTGCGATGTGTGCGGTGTCAGAGATCCGCAGGTCGCCGCCCTTGTCGCGAGAGTGGAAATCGGGGGTGGTGTGCTCAGTGCCGCCGCTGAGCGGTGAACCGTCGAGCTTGGTACGGCCGAAAACGGTCTGCTGATCGCCGATGTGGTCGGCGTCCCAGATCTCGACATTCATCTGGATCTTGCGGGCGACCTGGTAGGTGCCGCCGTCCATCCACGCCTGGTCGGACTTCGGAACCCAGACGTGACGGGCGAAGTCGTCATCCGTCGACACATTGCGTGTTCCGTCTTTGAAGCCCATCAGATTGCGCGGGGTTTGCTGATGCGGCCCCGCGGAGGCGCGACCGAAGCCCATCACGGTCCAGCGCGTTGTGACCGTATCCCTGGCCATCCTGGCCAAGTTGCGGATTGCGTGGTAGGCGACCTGTGGGTCGTCTGCACACGCTTGGAGGCTCAATTCGCCGCCGGTGAGCGCGGGGTCGAGTTGGTCGCTTGGCAGCGCCGGCAGGGGGGCCAGCAGCGCGGGTCTGCGGTGCGCGAGTCCGAAACGGTTGTCGAAGAGCCCGGGCCCGAGGCCGATGGTTACCGTCAATCCGTGTGGGCCGAGGTCGAGCGCCTCGCCGGTGTCGATCGGAACGGCGACAGACCGTGCCGGGGCGGGCGAACCGATCGTCTTGCCCTGCATCAGTTGCGCGATCGCCGCCGACCAGCGGGCCAGCAGAACCTGCAGGTCGCTCTGGCTTTCGGATGCCATGTCGAACGTCATGAGGATCCCATAGCGTTGCGGTTCGGTCTGGATGCCCGCCTGGTGCGTGCCTCCATAGAACGGGTAGGTCAGCGATCCGTCGACGTCCGCATCGGGTGTGGCTGCTGCTGCGTTGACGGCGATGGTGCCGCCGACACCGGCGAGCGCTCCCGCGGCGAGGCCTCCGGCGGCCCCGGCGAACAGGCCGCGTCTGCTCAGCTTGTTGTGCTTTGACATCAGTGCCTCGGACATCAGTGCGCGGTCGCTACTTTTTCGGCGATGGTCGAGAGCGGATCCTGCAGTGCTTGCACCGCCTGGCTCAACTTGTTGGCGTCTGTGCTGCGCAATTGCGCGGTGTAACTCACGTAACCGCCGAGCGCCGACGGATCGCGGTAGCCCTCGAGCATCGTGTTGACCGCCTCGAACTGCTTGGAGATCCGTGCGGTCAGGTTCGCATCGATCTTCTTCATGCCCGGTTTGAGGAACGCGAAGGCCTGTTGGGCGCCCTCGACGTTCGCTGCGAAGTCGACCAGATCGATGTGGCTGAACTGCTCCTCTTCGCCCTTGATCTTCGAGGACTGGACTTCTTCCAGCAACCCGGCGGCACCGTTGGCGAGGTCTTCCGGCTTGTAGGCGAGCTTCTTGGCGAGCGTTTGCAGCTTCAGCACATTGCGCTGCAGCTCGGCAGCCAATGCGACCGCGGACGGAGTGATGGCCTTGTTCTGGAACAGGTCGCGCTCGACGGCGTGAAAGCCGTGCCAGCCGACGGCGTCATCGAGGTTCGACGCCCGCATGTCGATGAGGTAGTCGAGGTTTCCCGCGTTGTCGGTCGCGGCGAATCCGGGCAGGGTGAACCCGGCGACATCCGATTCGATACGCTCGTAGAACGGGCGGGCGAGCGCGTACGCATTCTGAGCCTCAGCGAGGTTCCCGCTATCCACCGCGGCCGTGAGGTTGTGGACGGCCGTCACCATCGCGGTGACGACGCCGGTGACATACGTTGCGTAGCCATCGGTGCCCTGCTTCAGGATCGACTGCACACTGCCGGTCGGGGTCGCGGCCTTGCCGGTGACGGTGAAGGTCTGAGTCTCCTTCTGGGCGCCCGGGCATTGCACCTGGTAGGTTCCGCCGCCGAGAGTGAGGGTGAAGCTCACGGGCTTCAGCCCTGGGGCCAGGTTCTCCTTCTCGCCGATGATCCGTTGCTGGCTGAGCAACTCGACCTCGGTGATGGCCGTCGAGCTTTCATTCTTGACCGTGAACGTAACCGGGCCGGCCGGCGCTGAGGTAGCGGACAGTGCGCAGGTGTCGTTGCTGCCATCGCTAGCGAGTGTGATCGATACCTGTGCAATACCGGACTTCGCTGGCGCGTCGGCTGAGGCACCGTCCGTGGAACACCCGGCCAGCGAACCGGTGACGGCCAATGCTGCCGCCGTCACAAGGGTGGCGATCGCGCTCCTGCCGCGGCGGGATCTACGACTGGGCTGCATAGCTGGTGCTCCTTGTACTGGTGGGGTCGGATGCCGCGGCATGCGCTGCGCGCAATGCCGTCGCAACGGCTGCCTTGTGCAGCCGCCGACGCCGCACGAGAGCGCTGGCTGTCAGTAGGAGTGCGGCAACGAGCAGGGCGAGAGGCAGGTAGAGCTTCCAGAGCAGCACTTCGCCGACGGATGCCGCGGCCGCGTTCGCGGCCGCGACTGCGGCGCTCACGTGGCCGGGGGAGACGCTCCAGTTGTTCAGCTCGTCGGTGCTCTGCGCTCCGGGTGCAACACTGAACGTACGCGGCGAGGTCAGCCCCCCGCCGGAGATCGTCAGAGTCGTCTGCGCTGTGGACGTCGCGTCGAGCATGCGCCCGTCGACGCTCCACACCGTTTGGGTGACGTTCTGCACCCAGGACGCCTTGAACGGGCCGGGGTTGGCCTGCGCGTTCACGCCGACCGGAAGGCGGCCGTTCTGGAAGCCGAGCAGTTCGGTCAGCGTGATCGACGCCGGATTCGTTGCCGGGCTACCGGTCTGGGTGTGCTCCCAGCGCACCGCCGCCACGCCGTCGCGCGTGGCCGAGGAGCGCTCAGAGGCGCTGAACACGGCTGTTTGTCGTACCGAGTCGCGCTGCACGATCAAGCGGGCGCTCGAGGCATCCGTGACGAGGGTGGCCGTGCCGCCGCCGGTCAGCGGCGCAGCCGCAGGGGTCGCGAGCGCGGGCGCGGCCGGGATCGCGATGGCAAGGATCAGTGCAACGGCACCGAGCCCCGCCGCAATCGAAAGCTTGACGGTCTGCGCGTTTTCGGGAGTAGGCCTGTGGCGAGCAGGCCACAGGCAGTAGAGCAGCATCGGGATCAGGTAGAGCAGCCAGCCGAGCACTTCGATGACACGCGGGTCCGCCGGGATGCCGAGCACCCCGGTCAGCAGCGCGGACTGGATCGAACCGTTCGGTGTCAGCCAGGTCAGATCGACGGTCTTCTGCTGGCCGAAGGTGAACCAACCTGCGGCATATGCCGTTCGCAGCATACTCACGACCAGTCCGGCGGCAACGAATACCAGGAAAATTCCGGTGACCTTGAAGAATCTGCCGAGATTCAGGCGCAGCCCGCCGTGATAGATCGCGATCCCGATGCCCACCGCAATCAGGATGCCCACGAGCGTGCCGAGCACGGCGAGCGCGGTGTCTTCGGACGCCTGGAAGGTCGCGAGCAGGAACACCGACGTCTCGAAGCCTTCTTTGAGCACGGCGAGAAAGGCCATCCCGGCCAGCGCCCACGTCGCGCCGTTGCGCAGGGCGGTCGTCGCCGACGACTCCAGTTCTCGCCTCATGCCGCGAGCATGCGTGTTCATCCACACGATCATGCCGGTCACGAAAACGACGGCGACAGCGCCGATGATGGATTCCATGCCCTCCTGCTGCGCTTGCGGCAGGCTCGCCGACACGAATTCCAGCCCCACGCCTACACCGACGCTGAGCAGTACGGCGAGAATGACGCCCACCCACATCGCCTTCAGTTGCTGCCCGTTGCGACGAAGGAAGGCTGCGATGATGCCGACGATCAGTGCTGCTTCAAGCCCCTCACGAAGGCCGATCACCAGGGTAGCGAGCACGAATGGCCTTGTCTCTTGGGTTCAGGGCAAAAGATGTGCAACCGGCCGGCAGTTCCGATGCCAGAGGCACGATGCCGGCTGCAGTTGGTAAGCCTAACCTTACTTCGCGTGAACACGCAAACGATTCCAGTCGTACGGCAGGGCACTCCCGTAGACTTGCGCGCATGGTAGCCCGCATCATCAACTCGGTACTGCTGTTTTGCGCGGGCGCCGTCTTCGGGTTCATCGGAACGGTCGCGCATCAGTCGTCCGTGACCGTGGCGGGCATCACGATCGCCTGGGGGTTGATCGTCGCCTTGGTCGGCTGCGGATGCCTGTTAGCCGGCATTCGGCTCGTCACCATCGGTCGTATCCCGGCGCTGATGGCTGCGCTTGGGTTGCTCGTGACGATCACCGTGTTGTCGTTCAAGAGTGCGGGTGGTTCTGTGCTGATCCCGGACAATCTGGCGGGCAAGATCTGGGTGATCGCACCGGTCGTGATCGCGGCGGTCGTGATTGCGTGGCCTCGCGTCGTTCGCGTTCGGGCCGGCGCGTAAACTGAAAATCTGCTCCTCGTGAAGGGAAACCGGTCGCAGTGACTTACGTGATTGCTCTACCGTGCGTCGATGTCAAAGACAGGGCGTGTGTGGACGAGTGCCCAGTCGACTGCATTTACGAGGGTGAACGTTCGTTATACATCCACCCGGATGAATGCGTCGACTGCGGTGCCTGTGAACCGGTCTGCCCGGTCGAGGCGATCTACTACGAAGACGACCTTCCGGAAAAGTGGGCGGACTACTACAAGGCGAACGTCGAGTTCTTCGATGACCTCGGTTCTCCTGGCGGAGCGGCGAAGATTGGCGTGATCGCCAAGGACCACCCGCTGATCGCGGCTCTGCCGCCGCAGGGCTAGTCGCCGATGCGCGAGCTGCCGGACTACCCGTGGGATGCCCTGGCGCCGTTTGCGCGGCGCGCGGCCGAGCATCCGGACGGTGTGGTCGACCTCTCCGTCGGGTCCCCTGTGGATCCGACGCCCGACGTGATTCGCACGGCGCTGGCGGCGGCAACGGATGCGCACGCCTACCCGCAGACTGCCGGAACTCCGCAGCTGCGCGAGGCAATCATCGCCTGGTTCGCGCGCCGGCGAAATGTTCATGGGCTTCTGCCGAGCAACGTGCTGCCGAGCATCGGGTCGAAGGAAATGGTTGCGCTACTCCCGCTGATGCTCGGGCTCGGCGCCGGCGATGTGGTTGTGCACCCGCTCGCCGCCTACCCGACCTACGCGATCGGGGCCGCGATCGCCGGCGCCGAAGCTTTCCCGGCGGACGATCCGGCGCTGTGGCCCCAGCGCACCAAGCTGGTCTGGTTGAACAGTCCGGGCAATCCGGATGGCCGGGTTCTGGACGTTGACGCCTTGCGAGCGGCGCGAGCCCGGGCCGCCGAACTCGGTGCTGTGATCGTGAATGACGAATGCTACGCAGAGCTCGGCTGGGAGGGGCGCTGGGCTCATGAACCGATCCCGAGCATCCTCGACGAACGTGTCGTGCAGGGTGATCGCACCAATGTGCTTGCGATCTACTCGCTGAGCAAGCAATCCAACCTGGCCGGCTACCGCGCTGCGTTCGCGGCCGGATGCAGCGCGCTGATCGAGCGATTGCTGACCGTGCGCAAACATGCGGGCCTGATGCTGCCTGCCCCGTTGCAGTCGGCAATGGTCGTGGCTCTTGGCGACGACGCGCACGTGGCGATTCAGCGTGAACGGTATCGAGCACGCCGCGCGATAGTGAAGCCGGCGCTCGAGGCGGCAGGTTTTCGCATCGATCACAGCGAAGCCGGTCTGTATTTGTGGGCGAGTGAGGGCCGCGACGCGTGGGAGAGCATCCGTCGCTTGGCAGAGCTCGGCATCCTTGCCGGGCCCGGCACCTTCTATGGCGGATACTACCCCGAACATGTGCGCCTCTCGCTGACGGCAACCGACGAGCGGATCGCAGCGGCGGCGTCCCGCTTGACGGCGTCGACCCTCGACCACCCGGTTCGGCACTGATTGCACCGATTGGACGGTTCCACCAGCTGGAGGCGCGATCTTTTGGCGGATGCGACAGTAGCCGTCCTTTGCCCATAGGCTGTATTTGCGCACTTCGACACGCGCGATCCACAAGATCGGGCTGTTCGCGCACCAGTCAAGCCATCAGGAGGCGTTGTGAGCGGAACCGGCACAGGAGCGGAGCCTGACAAAGCGATTCTCAACTTCCCGGGCGGGAGCGCAGAATTCCCGATCCGGGAGAGCTCGCAGGGCGCCTCAAGCATCGACTTCTCGACCCTGACCCGGCAGACCGGTCTCACCTCACTCGACTATGGCTTCGTGAACACTGCCGCCACGCAGTCTGCGATCACCTACATCGACGGCGATGCCGGTATTCTGCGCTATCGCGGATATCCGATTGAACAGGTCGCGAAGAACTCGACATATCTCGAGGTCGCCTGGCTGCTGATCTACGGAGAGCTGCCCACGGCCGGCGAGTTGGGCGAATTCGAGGAACGGATCGCCCGGCACACGTTGCTGCACGAGGACCTCAAGAAGTTCTTCGACGGGCTGCCGCACGACGCGCATCCGATGTCCGTGCTGTCCAGTGCCGTGTCCGCGCTGTCGACGTTCTATCAAGACTCGCTGAGCGTGCAGGACCCGGAACAGGTTGAGTTGTCGACCGTTCGGCTGCTGGCGAAGATGCCGGTGATCGCGGCCTATGTGCACAAGAAGAGCCTCGGCCAGGCCTTTCTCTACCCCGATAACTCGCTGAGTTTCGTCGACAACTTTCTGCGCCTGAACTTCGGCACAATGGCAGAGCAGTACGACGTCAACCCGGTGCTGTCTCACGCACTGGAGCGCCTCCTGATCCTGCACGAGGATCACGAGCAGAACGCGTCGACGTCCACCGTGCGACTGGTCGGTTCCACACAGGCCAACCTGTTCGCGTCCGTATCGGCCGGAATCAACGCGCTGTACGGCCCACTGCACGGCGGTGCGAACGAAGCTGTGCTCGACATGCTGGCTGAGATCCAATGCTCCGGCGAAACCGTCGAACGATTTGTCGAACGCGTCAAGCGCAAAGAAGACGGCGTGAAGCTAATGGGCTTCGGGCACCGCGTTTACAAGAATTTCGACCCGCGCGCCAAGCTGGTCAAAGAGAGCGCCGACGAGGTGCTGGAAGCGTTGGGCGTTCACGACCCGCTGCTGGACATCGCCAAGGAGCTCGAGGCCGTCGCGCTGGCAGACGACTACTTCATCGAACGCAAGCTGTACCCCAACGTCGACTTCTACACCGGCGTCATCTACAAGGCCATGGGTTTTCCAGCGCGGATGTTCACGGTACTGTTCGCCATCGGCCGACTGCCCGGGTGGATCGCCCACTGGCGTGAGATGAACCAGGACCCTGCGATGAAGATCGGTCGCCCGCAACAGCTTTACATCGGAGAGCCGGAGCGCAACTGGCCGAGCGGGCGGCTCGGCTAGGGCTTCAAAGTCAGCGTGTTGGTCGTGGCTGCCCTGACGGCACCTGCGCTGAACGCCCACGGCCTGGTGCGGTTCGTCTGCCACAGTGGCGCTTGATCCACATAGTTCGGGTGGAATGCGTGCCCAGACTCACCCGTCAGGTTGATCCAGGTTGATGCGTCGAAGTTCGAAAGATCGATGACCTGCCGCATCGACGGCACCCAGTTCACCTGGTAGCCGACCGAGGCATCCCAGCCGACCGCGTCTACGACAGAGGATGCGCCGCCAACCGGGTACGGTCCGCGATTGAACAGCCACTCGATCGGTGCGATGCCGGATTCTCCAAAGCTGGCGTTCGTCAATTCGAGCTGATGGATGCTGTCCCACCGCCACGAAGACGGATCAGACCCCATCAGATCGGTCGCTTCTTCGGCTGCCTGTCGTGCCGAGTACGTCAGCATTTCGTCGAGGCCCGCAACGCCGAGCTTGCTGTCAGTCCACCACGGTGACTCCGGTTGCTCGACGAGGGAGCCCACCACCTGGAACCAGCGGTCTCCTCCGACCGGCTGTGCACTCGCCGGCATCTTGCGGCCGAACGCATCGTGCAGCAGGTTGCGCCAGAAGACGTTGAAGTACGCTGCAGCCGCGCTGTCGGGGTCGTCGTGATAGTTCCAGCCCTTGAGCAGGCTGATCGCGTCACCGGCGGCACCGTTCAGATGCAGCGAAACGAGCAGCGGCGCGAGGGTCGCTGCATTTGCGTCGTATTTGTCCGCCTGGATCGAAGACATGTCAGCCGCTGAGATCTTCTTACCGCTCGTCAGTAGCGTCTGCAGTCGATTCGTGATCTGGTTGGCGCGGTATCCGGAGTCCCAATCCTGGGTGATCATCACCGGATACTCAGGGCCGACGGCTGCGTTGTTCGCCGTCACAATGTAACCTTTCGGCGGATTGTAGACGCTCGGCAGCTGATCGAATGGAACATAGCCGCTCCACCCGTATGAGCTCGTCCAACCGGGCACAGGAAGGGTGCCGTTTCCCTGTTTGCGAATCGGGATGCGCCCGGGTGCCTGGTAACCGATGTTGCCCTCGACATCCGCGTAGACCAGATTCTGCGACGGCACGTCGAAGTCGGCGGCGGCGGCCCGGAATTGGGTCCAATTCGTTGCCTTGTTCATGGCGAAGATCGCTTGCGCGGTGTGCCCGGGTTGCAAGGCAGTCCACTGCAACGAAAGTTGGTATTTTCCGGCAGGGATTCCGCTATGCGCCTTGCTGTAGCTCTGTGCGATCGTGCCGAAATCGGTCGTGATCCCGGTGACGATCGGGCCGTGGTCAGTGGACTTGATGGTGAGCTTCTGGGCCGGCGCGCCAGCGACCTTGATCGTTTCGGTTCTCTCGACGAACGGCTTGATAGCGCCGTCGTATTCGTAACCCTTGTCGCTGACCTTCTCGAGGTACAGGTCGGCGACGTCCGGGCCGAGGTTGGTAAAGCCCCACGCGATTTTGTTGTTGTGACCGATGACGACCCCGGGCAGGCCGGAGAAGCTGTAGCCGGCCACGTCGAACGGGCACGCCGCAGAGACTGTCGCGCAGTGCAGGCCGACCTGGTACCAGATGCTCGGCATGACGGGGCCGAGGTGAGGGTCGTTGGCCAGCAGCGGTTTGCCGGTGGCTGTGTGACTGCCGGCGACCACCCACGAGTTCGAGCCGATGCCGTTGCCGGCCGGTCCGAGGAGTTCCGGTACCGCTGCCATCGTGGTTTGCAGTTCCTCGAGCGGTGCGAGTGCGTCAGCCGCGACGCTCGTGCTCGTGTCCCCCGGCGTCGTGAGCGCGACCGCGGGTTTCGCATCCGTCGTCACTGTGGTGTCGCTGCCGCCGCCGAGCCCGGTGATCGTCGGATGCTGTGCATACGGGTAGTCGGGATGCAACTGGGCCACTTGGGCAGGGGTCAGTTTCGTGGCCAGCACAGCGCGATCGATCTCGTCTTCGAGGTTGGAGCGAAGATCCCACGCCATGGCCTTCAGCCAGGCGACCGAGTCAACGGGCGTCCATTTCTCGGGCGTATAGCCAGAGACCTGCAGGCCGAGAACGGCGTATTCGAGGGACAGGTCCGCGCCCTTATGGGTCTTCAGGTAGGCGTTCACGCCGTCGGCATAGGCCTGGTAGTACGACAGCGAGGTCTTGTCCATCGCTTTGACCTCTTGTTCGGCGACAGTGCGCCAGCCGAGCGTGCGGATGAAGGCGTCTGTGCCGACCTGACTCTTTCCGAACAATTCGGCCAGCCGTCCTGCTGTCACATGCCGACGGAAGTCCATCTCCCAGAACCGGTCCTGGGCGTGAACGTAGCCCTCCGCCATGAACAGGTCATGGGAGGTCTGTGCCGTGATCTGAGGGATGCCGGCATCGTCGCGCTGCACTGTGACCGGCTTGTTCAGCCCGGGCAGGTCGACGTTTCCCTCGAGCGTGGGGAAGGAGCGGGTGACGGTCCAGAAGCCCAGCACGCCGGCGACGATTGCCAGCGTGGCCACGATTGCGAGCAGGATGCCCATCACCCGCCAGAACGGATGCCGTCGGCCGATGCGCGCTTCGTCTGTACCCACGTCACTCCCTCGTGCTGAACGGATGTTGGCAATCGTAGCTGAAGCGCTCGGCCGAGTCGGCTCAACATCCGCTGCGTCGGCCGGCGCCGTTCTCGGTCCGGCCGTCGGTCGCGTCTACCTGGTTGCGCGCGTCCACAACCGGCTTGCCGTCGCGCCGGTTGTCGCGATGACGAGGCGCCCCCCGAGCACAGCGAGCGCCGCAATCTGGGCGTGCGCCGGTAGAGCGGTTTCGTGCCAGCCTGCGCATTCCGGCGTGACTGAGAAGAGCCTCACGCGGCCGTCGATGCGTGCCAGGACCTCGACCGTACCGCGATCGATGGTGGCTTGGAGCGGTTCGACCAGTGATCCACCCGGCCCCGCAGCGGCCGCCGTGGCACCAATTGACGCGCTGCCGCGTAACGGCAATTTCCAGCACAGCAGGCGGCTGGGCACTGACGTGCTGTTACCGATCAGCACGCAACTCGTCGATCCGCACACGGGCGTGACTGCGGTCGCACCGGGCGCGACCGCGGTCGCACCGCGCATGTCAGAGGTCGCGCCAAGCGGCAATGCACTGCGTAGCCACGTGGCGCCGTTCGAGGAAGTCCAGGCGAGCGGGACCGTGCCTGTGCCGGTCAGGCTCTGCCCCGCTGCCAGGAATCCGCCCGAGCGATCGGTCACTCCGAGCGCGCTGGTTTGCTCACCGGGGCCGGAGGCCATGCCGGGCGGTGTGGAGTGACGGGTCCAGTGCACGCCATCGCGCGATGTCCACGTCGCGGCTCCGTAGCGTGCGCCGGGTGGGTCCCAGGAACCGACGATCAGCGCGAGCGAACGGGTGGCCGACTCCGCAGCTTGGCCGATGGCATCCTCTCCGCCGAGGAGGGTGATGGGCTGCTCGTGTTCCACCAGGCCGGCCGTGGTTCCGCGCCACAGCGTCGGCCGCGGATTGCTGTGTGCGCCGCCGTAGGCCTGTCCGAAGGCGCTGATGCGGTTGTCAGCGACCGCGGCCATGATGAACTCCGCCTGCTTGCCATAGCCGGTGGCCGGTGTCGTCCTGATCGCCTGCCAGTTGTTGAGCTCGGTGACCTGCCAGGCTGCAGGTGCCCGCCCACGACCCGCCGGCACTGACCCGAAGGCAAGCATCCGATGGTCGTCGGCTGCGAGCACGAGGGTTCGAGCGCCACGACTCGGCGGCGCGATTTCATGCCAGCCTGCAGAATCCTTCAGCGCGGGGTGCGTGCGGGTTGACGGAACACACCCCGTCACTACCGTGATGACTGACAACGTGGCAACGAGTGCCGCCGCGATGCGTCGCCGGATCCTGCTCGGGCCGGATGGGTGTTCCGCCAGCATCGCAGCATTGTTTCACATCATGAGTCAGGCGTGAAGGGCGGGGTTGAGCCGAATGCCCGCGCCGCTGCGCTGCAGTACTTCTACCGCGCCGGTCAGTGAGTTGCGGCGGAACAGCAGATTCGGCACACCGGAGAGCTCAACCGCCTTCACCGTTTGAGCGACCCCGTCGGCGGTGGGCGGCGCGCCGACGACGACTACCTTGGTGCCCGCGGTCACGTACAGGCCCGCCTCGACGATACAGTCGTCGCCGATCGAGATGCCGATCCCGGAGTTCGCTCCCAGCAAGGCCCGCTCGCCGATCGCAACCTGCTGGGTGCCTCCGCCGGACAGAGTGCCCATGATGGATGCGCCACCGCCGACGTCCGATCCGTCACCGACCACAACCCCCTGCGAGATGCGACCTTCCACCATGGAACTACCGAGCGTGCCCGCGTTGAAGTTCACGAAGCCTTCATGCATGACGATGGTGCCCGGTGCGAGATGTGCGCCGAGCCGTACACGCGAGGCATCCGCGATGCGCACGCGGTCTGGTGAGACATAGTCGAGTAGACGCGGGAACTTGTCGATGCCGCTGACCTGGATGCCCGCGCGTTGCAGTGCCGGTCGCAACCGGTCGAAGTCGGCAGGCAATACCGGGCCGGCGTTTGTCCAGGCAACGATCGGCAGAACGGCGAACACACCGTCGAGATTGATCGTGTTCGGCTTGACGAGCAGGTGCGAGAGCAGGTGTAGCCGCAGGTAGGCATCCGATGTCGATGCCGGCGGCACAGCGAGTTCGATCTCGACGGTCACCGCATCGATGTGCACACTGCGTCGCGGGTCGTCACCGGTCAAGGCCGAAAACTCGGCGGGCACGATCCAGCGATCTCGGCCAGCCGGAAGCGTTCCGAGTCGCGGCTCGCGGAACCAGGTATCGAGCACGGTGCCATCGGAAGCGATTGTGGCGAGGCCGTAACCCCATGCGTGCGTGGGCGCGGCCGACGTTGAGGTTTCCTGGGAGGGCATGGCTCTAGATTAGTAGGGTGCCTCTGGACCTGACCGCCTCGTCGATCGACATCACCCGCCAGCTCTGCGACATCGATTCGGTGTCCGGCAATGAAACCCGGCTCGCCGACGCGATCGTTGCCGCGCTCGCCGGAGCGGATCATCTCGAGGTCATCCGGGAGGGCAACACGATCGTTGCGCGCACGGCACTGGGTCGGGCGCGGCGTGTGATCATAGCTGGCCACCTGGACACGGTGCCGGTCAACGGCAATCTGCCGACTCGATTCGAACCGAAAAGCGCCGGCGCGACACCCGTCGAATACCTCTGGGGTCGCGGCACGGTCGACATGAAGGCGGGCGTCGCCGTGCAGTTGAAGTTGGCGCTCGAGCTGGTTGCGCCGACCGTGGATCTGACCTGGATGTGGTACGACAACGAAGAGGTCGACGCGAGCCTGAACGGGCTCGGGAAACTTGCCGGCGTTCGCCCGGAGCTGTTCGCCGGCGATTTCGCCATCCTCGGCGAGCCCACGAACGGCGCAGTCGAGGGCGGATGCAACGGAACGTTGCGTTTCGACCTGCGCACGCACGGCAAGCGGGCGCATTCGGCTCGCCCCTGGGCCGGTGAGAACGCCATCCACAAAGTCGCTGGGATCCTTGCGATCCTGGCGGCGTACGAGCCGCGACAGGTCGATGTAGACGGACTCGTCTACCGCGAGGCACTCAACGCGGTGATGATCACCGGTGGTATTGCGACTAACGTGATCCCAGACGAGTGCACGGTGCACGTCAACTACCGGTTCGCACCGAGTCGCTCCGGGGAACAGGCGATCGATCACGTGCGCGAGCTGTTCGACGGCTACGATCTCACCGTTGCCGACCTGTCTGAGGGTGCCAGACCCGGATTGGACGCACCGCTTGCACAAGGGTTCATTGCGGCGCTCGGCGTCGAGGTCAAACCGAAGTACGGCTGGACTGACGTCGCACGATTCGCACGCCTCGGAGTGCCGGCGGTCAACTACGGCCCCGGCGATGCCCTGCTGGCCCACACGGACGACGAACGGGTCGCGCTGCAGCAGATCACCGATTGCGAACGGGGCCTTCGCACCTGGTTGAGCGCGGCGGATGGTTGACACCGACCTCGCTGCGGCCCCGGGCGACCAAGCGGCCCCGGGCGATCAGGCGGCGCGCGGCACTCACCCCGTACGCAGCTGGCTGACCCGCTGGTGGGTGCAGGTACTGGCGGTTTTCGTGGCATCGCGGATCGTGTCATCCATCCTGCTTCTGATCTTCGCCAGCGTGCAAGGGCCGAATCCGTGGACGGGCGCGCGCCCGGGCTTTTTCCAATTCGCGTCGATCTGGGACGGGCGTTGGTACCAAATCGTCGCGGGCTGGGGTTATCCCGCCCAGCTGCCGCTGGATGCCGCTGGCAATGTCGCGCAGAACGCGTGGGCGTTCATGCCGGGCTATCCGTGGCTGGTGTCTGCGGTGATGTTCCTGACGCGGATGCCGTGGGAGGTCGCGTCTGTCGTCGTCTCCGTCGGCTTCGGGCTGGGCTCAGCGCTCTTGCTATATCGGCTGTTTCGGTTGCGGCTGGGGCATTCGACCGCATTGTTCGCAGTCGCGTTGTTCTGCTTTGCGCCGACGTCGCCGCTGCTGCAACTGGCCTACGCCGAATCGATGTATCTGTTCTTGCTGATCCTCGCTCTGTATCTGCTATTGCAACGGCGCTATTGGACGATGCTGCCGGCGATCGCCATCATGGCGTTCACCCGGCCGAGCGGGCTGGCATTCGCGCTCGCCATGGGCTTGCACGTCGTGTACCGCTGGGTGGTGCGGCGACGAGATCCGTTCCCGGTACGTGAGCGTGTCGCATCCGTTGTCGTCACGATTTTCAGCGCGCTCGCCGGGCTCGCCTGGCCGGCCATCGCTGCAGCGGCGACCGGTTCGCTCGGCGCATATACCGACACCGAGTTGACCTGGCGTGCAGACTACATCGGGCGGGTGCACCTGCTGCCGTTCGCACCATGGGTTCAAGGCGCTGACTGGTGGTTCAGCGTGTTCCTCGGCCTGCCCGCCTGGCTCGGCTATCTTGCGCTGGCGCTTGTGATTGCAATTTTCGCCGTCTGCATGTTTCTGCCTGCAGTGCGGGCGCTCGGGGTCGATTTGCGGCTCTGGGTCGCAAGCTACGCGCTCTACCTGCTCGCGGTGTTCTTTCCGCAATCGAGCACATTCCGCCTTCTGATGCCGATGTTCCCGTTGCTCGGCGCGCTGGCCATACCCAAGAGCAGAATGTATCGCACGGCGTTGATCGTGCTTTCCATTGCCGGCCAGGTCGGTTGGCTGCTCATCTGCTGGGGAGTAGACGGCGCTGACTGGTCTCCACCGTAGACCGGCCACGCAACATCGATACGATCACGCTGTTCGCGGCGGGCGATCGGCTGCTCGATTTCGCAGGGCACCCGGTCATGGCCGATAATGGGTAGTACATCCACGAAAGGGGAGCTACATGGCGGCCATGAAGCCGAGGACCGGAGACGGACCCATGGAGGCCGTGAAGGAGGGGCGCCTGATTATCGTGCGCGTCCCGCTCGAGGGTGGTGGCCGCTTGGTTGTTTCGGTCAATGACGCCGAGGCCAAGGAGCTCCACGACGCACTCGCCAGCGTCGTCAACGCGTGAAGAACGCGTAAAGCTCGTCAGTCGGAGAGTTTCGTAATCTGAAGCAGCCCGTCGCCGACCGGTGACAGTGCGCTGACAACGGCGCCGGATGCTGCAATCTCGGTCACGAGAGTGCGGAACCCCGTCGCGACCTCATCGCGTTGAGCAGGATCAGCGACCCGACCCTTCCACAGGGCGTGTGCGACGAGCACCGTGCCTCCTGGACGAACCAGACGCAATCCGTGCTCGACGTACTCGATGACGGATGCCGGGTCCGCGTCGACGAAAACGATGTCGTAGACGTTCTCATTCATCCGCGGCAAGACATCCAGCGCGCGTCCGGTGATGAGCCGCACTCGGTTGGCTGCGATGCCTGCGTCCGTGAAATTCACCCGGGCGTGCTGCTGGTGATCCAGTTCGGAATCGATCGACGTCAGCATCGCCCTGGTGCCACCGGTGAGCAGCCACAGGCCGGAGACACCGACTCCTGTGCCGATTTCTACCACATTGGAAGCACCCGTCGCAGCGACGACCACCGCAGCCTGGGCACCGATGGCCGCACCGATCGGGTTGATGCCGAGCTCGATCGATTGCACACGTGCCCGGGCGATCACCTCACTTTCGGCGATGATGTCGTTCGCGAATTTCCAGTTTTTGTCTTTGTCTGACACGACGAAACGGCCTCCCTGCGCTAAGGATAGGGGCAGGACTGGTATCAAACGTGCAGGCTGCACACGTTAGTCTGAACTAGTGTTCGGATTGACCTTCGAGAAGCTGCTCATTATTGGGCTGATCGCTGTCTTTTTGCTCGGGCCTGAGCGTCTGCCGCACTACGCCGGACAGCTCGCAAAGCTGGTGCGCAATCTGCGCAATATGGCCAATAATGCCAAAGACCGCATGCGCGACGAGATGGGCCCCGAGTTCGACGAGGTCGACTGGAAGAAGCTCGATCCTCGCCAGTACGACCCGCGGCGCATCATCCGCGACGCACTGCTTGAAGACGACGACGAACCGCGAATCACCCGGCCCGATCCGGATGTCACTCCCACGGCTGTCATCGAAGCGGATGCCGCTGAACCCGCGTCGGATTCCGCTGAACCTGGCGCGGATGCCGGCGTTACGGCCGGCTCCGCTGAAGGGGTCGATGCACCGTCCAGTGAGGTGGCTGCCGTCGATGCCGAAACGGCTGCATCTGGGGATGACGCACCCGCCGATCGTAGTGGTGAGCTCGTGACTGCGGCGAACGTCATGCCGCCGTTCGACTCAGAAGCGACCTGAGCCGCCCGCTAGCGCTCCGCGGTGGCGGCAACCAGGTTGCGTTCGAGAGCCTCGAGCGTCGCGAGGGCGGCCTGTTCGCGCTCCGGGTCGAATGAGCCGATGGTGAGCTGCTCCAGCTGCCGCCAGATCGTGTCGAGTTCAGTGCGCAAGTGCATGCTGGCGGGGGTCGGCTCGATCAACCAGGCGCGCGCGTCGGTTGGATCCGGCCGGCGGCGCACGAACCCTGCCCGCTCGAGTCGCTGAATCGTGCGGGTCATTGTCGCTGCATCGGAGTCGAGAACCCTGACGAGGTCGATCTGTCGTTGCTCTCCGTGGTCCCAGAGGTGCATCATCACCAACTCTTGGCCAGGGTACAAGCCAGTGGCCCGCAGAAGTGAGCCGGCGAGCATCCGGTGAAGGCGTGCGACGCGGAAGATCGCGTGGCTGATCGGGCCGCCTGCCGCGGTCGTCGGCCTTCGAGCGGCCCCGTGTGCGCCGTTGATTCCCTGCTCGGGGGTGGCCGTTTGACCGGCCTGCGATTGCGCCACCATCAGCATGCTCCCTTGTGCTCGGTCTCCAGTTTAGATCATAACTGTTCGAACAGTATGTAGACCATGTCAGAGATTTTAATTTCCGGGAATAAAGGCGATTGAGTATTACCTGTTCGAACATGTAACTATGAAAAGGAGTATTGTCATGAAGATTCTTGCAACGGGCGCGACCGGCGCGGTCGCTCACCTTGTGGTGCCGGCTGCCGTGCGTGCGGGGCATGAGGTGCGGGGCCTCGTGCACGACAAGTCCAAGGCAGGCGTTCCGCAAAGTCTGGGTGCCCAGGAGACCGTATTCGCCGACCTCCGCGACCCTGATAGCCTTGACGCCGCGCTCGAGGGCGTTGACGGCGCGTTCCTGATCACTCCCGCGTTCGCGCCCGATGCGACGGAACTCGGCCTTGCATTCATCGCCGCTGCGCAGCGGTCCGGGGTGCGCAAGATTGTCTACTCCGGCGTCTACCATCCGTCACTTCCCCTCGAGAACCACGCGAGCACGCGCCCGATCGAAGCCGCACTGTACGCGTCGGACCTCGATTTCACGATCCTGCAGCCTGCGATGTTCATGCAGGGGCTTGACGGTGCCTGGCAGCAGGCCCGCAGCAGCGGCATGCTCGTCATGCCGTGGTCGAAGCACTCCCAGATGACATATGTCGACTATCGTGACGTGGCCGCTGTCGCGGCACTCGCGTTCACCGATGCGCGGGCGTCGTACGGCACGTTCGAGCTGGCCGGCGGCGGCATGATCGACCGGATGCGATTGGCCGAAGTCTTCAGCGCAGCATCCGGCATGCAGATCATCGCTGAGGACCTTCCGGCGGGTATGCCGAATCGGCGAATGCCCGCAGGACTGCTGAGCATGTTTGCCGACTACGACCAGCACGGTTTCCACGGAGGGAATCCCTTCGCGCTCCAATCGCTTCTCGGGCGCACACCGCGTTCGATCGAGGAGTACGTCGCGGAACTCGTGCACTCAGCGTGAACTCGCGCGAACAACTATTTTCCGCCACAACCACGCACAACATCGACCAGGAGAACCTCATGACAACGACGAACGAAACGATTGATCCGACTGTGCCCATTGGCCCCGCAGCACTCGCAGCACTGTGGCAGCCGACGCGGGTCGGTGACCTCCAGCTGCCGCATCGGCTCGCGATGGCGCCGATGACCCGCGACCGCTCGCACGCCAACGGCGCTCCCAGCCAGTTGAACGTGCGCTACTACGCCCAGCGCGCGTCCATGGCGCTGATCATCACTGAGGGCACCCAGCCTTCCGAAGACGGCCAAGGTTACCTGCTCACCCCCGGTATCTACACCGACGAGCACATCGACGGATGGCGCAATGTCACCGACGCCGTGCACGAGGCCGGCGGCCGGATCGTGATTCAGCTGATGCACGTTGGTCGCGTCTCTCATCCCCAGAACACGCCACACGGCCGCCAGCCCGTCGCACCGTCTGCGGTTGCACCGGCGGGTTCGATGTTCACGAGCACCGGAATGCAGCCGATTCCGGAGCCAAGAGAGTTATCGAGTACAGAAGTGCGCGGCATTGTCGAGGAGTTCCGCCACGCCGCCAGAACGGCGATCGCCGCGGGCGCCGACGGCGTGGAGATCCACGCTGCGAACGGATACCTCCTGCAGCAGTTCTTGTCGAGCAACGCAAACCGTCGCACCGACGAATACGGCGGATCGATTGCCAACCGCATTCGGCTGAGCGTAGAAGTGGCTGCGGCCGTCGCCGAGGAGATCGGAGCCGGCCGCACCGGTATTCGCGTTTCGCCGGGAAGTACTCTTGGCGACATCGTCGAGGATGATGTGGACGAGCTGTACAGCGCGCTCATCCGGGCACTTGCACCGTTGGATCTCGCGTACCTGCATATCGCGTCCAACGACGACGCTGTTCTGCGCAATGTGCGCGGCCTCTGGCCGGGTACGCTGCTGCTCAATCGTGCTGGATCTGACCTCAGCGCCCGCGTGCGCGATGTCGAAGAGGGTCTCGCAGACGTGGTCACGGTCGGAAGCCTGGTGCTGGCCAACCCGGATCTCGTCGATCGGCTCACACTCGGTGCCCCCCTGAACACCCCGGATCGCAGCACGTTCTACGGTGGGGACGAGCGCGGCTACCTCGACTATCCGACGTTGGGGCTGACGCCAGTCGAGCAAGCGGCAGGTGAGTGAGTGGCAGTGACGCGGAAACTCCGCGACGGCGCCGCGGCACCATAGTCGGAGGCCGCCCGGGCGTGACCGCGGGGTTCGGGCAGCCCATCATTCGATAGGCTGCCCGAATGACCGTAATGGAGCGGGTGCTTTCCCGAAGAACCGTAGCGCGCTACGCGATCGGATCGCTCGGAACGGGCGGGTTCTCCACCCTGCCCGGGCTGGTGTTGGTGTACTACCTCACGGACACCCTCGGCGTTGCCGCGCTGGCCGCTGGAATCCTCGTCACAGCGGCGAAGATCTGGGACGTCATCATCGATCCACTGATCGGCGCGCGCAGCGATCGGCAGCTGGCGCACGCCGGTTCGCGCCGAGGGCTGATGCTGCTCGGCGGCATCAGTCTGCCGCTGTTCTTCATCCTGACCTTCGCCGTGCCGGCCGGCGCTCCGCCGCTTGCCGGCGGCCTGTGGGTGTTCGTGGCGTTCTTGCTCACGGCGACCGCGTTCAGCCTGTTCCAGGTGCCGTATATCGCACTGCCCGCCGAGCTTTCCGACGGCTATGACCAGCGCACGCGACTGCTGACCTGGCGAGTCGTGGTGTTGACCTTCGCGATTCTGCTGTTCGGGGCGGGCGGACCTGCGTTGCGTTCGGTCGGTGGGGACAACCCGTATCTCGGCTACTTCATCATGGCGGTTGCGGCCGGTGTCGTGATCGGCGTCGGCATGGTGGTCTCCAGTTTCGTTGCACCGAAACAGCTGCCGATAGCCGGTGTGGTGTCGCGGGCGAAGGTGTCGCTGCGCGCTCACTACGCAGAAGGCATCCGATCACTGCGTCAGTCGCAGCCGTTCCGGGCTCTGCTGCTCGCGTTCCTGCTGCAGGGGATGGCGACCGGTCTGATGCTTGCTGGAGCGAACTACGTGGCCACGTGGGTACTGCATTCCGAGGATGCCGTGACGTTCCTGTTCATCGCCCTGATTGGCCCGGCGCTGCTGGTGACGCCGCTGTGGGGCGTGATCTCGCGCCGGATCGGCAAGGAGCGCGGATTCCTCTTCGCCAGCATTCTGTTCGGGATTGCGGCACTGTCGATGGTGCTGCTGATCTGGGCGCCTGGGCCTTGGGTGTATCTGCCGGTCGCTCTCTGCGGAGCGGGCTATGCAGGCATGCAGTCGTTGCCGATGGCAATGTTGCCCGACGTGATCTCGCACGATGCGGTCAGCAACGGCCCGGGCCGTGCTGGGATCTTCGGCGGAATGTGGACGGCGGGGGAGACCACGGGAATGGCGCTCGGCGCGACTGTGCTGTCGATCGTGTTGGCTGCGACCGGCTATCTGGCGCACTCCGGCACAGCCACGGTGGCGCAGTCGGCCGAGGCTGTGACCGGGATCGTGCTGAGTTTCAGTGTGGTGCCCGGCGCCCTGATTGCCGTCAGCCTCATTCCGTTACTGAAATATCGATTGCGAAAGGGAGACATCGATGGGCGTTGAAGTCACTGCGATTCTCGATCGGCTTCACACCCTGCGGCAGGCGGATGCCCCAACTTATGGTGGACGCGTGCTGTCGTATGTGTACGATGCCGGTCGCGCCGACCTGGACGAACTCGCCGCTGCTGCCGCACTTGCCATGCAATCCGTCAATGGACTGGACCCCACCACGTTCACGTCCGTCGCCGTGCTCGAGCGCGAGGTCGTCGGTTTCGCGCGCACGTTGCTCGGTGGAGACGGTGATGCAGACGGCGAGGTGGTGGGCTCAGTCACGACCGGTGGCACCGAATCCTGCCTGTTGGCGGTCAAGACAGCGCGTGATGTCTGGGTCGCTGCGGGTGGGATCGGTCGTCCTCGTCTGCTGGCGCCCGTGACCGTGCACGCTGCTTTCCAGAAGGCAGCCCACCTGTTCGGACTCGAGTTGGACCTCGTCGCCGTCGACCCCGACACCGGCAGGCTCTCCGCCGCTGCGCTGATCTCGAGGCTCGGCCCGGATGTCGCGGTCGCTGTGGTCTCGGCGCCGTCGTATCCGTTTGCCGCGCTGGACCCGGTCGTCGAGGTCGCGGCGGCGTGCGCGGCTTCTGGAATCGCGTGCCACGTGGATGCGTGCATCGGCGGCTGGATCCTGCCGTTCTGGCCGGACGCATCCGGGGTAGACCTCGCCGCCTGGGATCTACGCGTGCCCGGTGTGACCAGCATTTCTGCGGACCTGCACAAGTACGGTTACGCGCCAAAGGGTGTCAGCGTGCTGCTGCAGCGCGGCCGGGATCGGCAACGTGCACAATATTTCGCGACCACCCGGTGGCCGGGCTATCCGGTCGTGAATCCGACGTTGCTCGGTTCGAAATCGGCGGGCGCGCTCGCGGCGGCGTGGGCGATCATTCAGCGGCTCGGCACGGATGGCTTCGCCCAGCTGGCCGGCGCGTGCGCGCGAGCGACCTCGCGGTTGCGCGACGAGATCGCCGCCATCGACGGATTGCGCGTCGTTGGTGACCCGGTCGGCCCACTGATTGCCGTCGCGATGGACGACACGGTGCCGGCTGAGCGTCGCGTCGACCCGCACCATTGGGCAAACCGGGTTCGCGCCCACGGGTGGATCCTGCAACAGCAGCCTGGCCTCGGCCAGCCCAACGGCACGCGACTGCCGCACACCACCCACCTGACGATCACGCCGGTGACCGAGCAGCACGTCGACGAACTCACCGGCGTGCTGCGGCTCTCAGCCGACGAGGCGCGCGGCATGCCGACCGCGACGGCCGAGCAGGTGCTCGGGGCGCTGCCCGCCGAACTCGTGATTGCGCTGTCCGCATCGGACGCAGCGCCGTTGGATTCCGCGAGCGCTTTCTCACTGTTGCGCCGCATCGGGCTCATTGGCCAATCGGACGACGGTCGGCTTCCTGACCGGATGGCGCCGTTCCTGGCGTTGGTCGAGGGGTTGCCGCATCCTCTGACCGAGCGCCTGCTGACCGAATTGCTAGCACGGGTGGTCGAGCCTCTCTAACGAGCGGGCACGCGGGGGCAGGCGGGATCAAGCGGGCGAGATGCCGAGCGGGCGGCCGGCCAGGCCGCGCCCGCCGCGCGCGATGTGTTCGGCAACCGAGCGGATGGCGATACTCGCCGGATCGTGCGGCGCTTCGAGCACGATCGGCGAGCCGGCATCGCCGCCGACGCGCAGAGCGACGCTGAACGGCACGGACGCGAGCAGCGGTACCGGCGCATCCTGCCCGGCCGACAGTCGCGCCGCGACCTCGGCCCCGCCGCCGCTGCCGAACAACTCGAGCACGCTGCCATCCGGTTGCCGAAGCCCCGCCATGTTCTCGACGACACCGAATAGGTGTTGCCCGGTCTGCCGGGCGACCGTGCCGCTGCGCTCGGCAACATCCGCCGCCGCCGGTTGCGGAGTCGTGATCACGATGACCTCGGCATTCGGCAGAAGCTGTCCGACGGAGATCGCCATGTCGCCCGTTCCCGGAGGCAGATCGAGCAGCAGCACGTCGAGGTCGCCGAAGTAGACATCGGTCAGAAACTGGTTCAGCGTACGGTGCAGCATCGGTCCCCGCCAGGCCACGGCGGACCCGCTCGCGCCCTTCGCCGGATCAAGGAACATGCCGATCGAGATCACCTTCACGCCGTGTGCGACGGGCGGCAGAATCATGTCGTCGACTCGGGTGGGAACGGCCGCGACGCCCTCGTGCACGAGGCCGAGGATGCCGGGGATCGAGAACCCGTAGACATCCGCATCGATCACGCCGACAGTGCGGCCCTGCTCGGCCAGCGCGACGGCGAGGTTTGCGGTCAGGGTCGACTTTCCGACGCCGCCCTTTCCGCTCGTGATCGAGAAAACTCGGGTCAGCGAGCCGGGGCCGAAGGGCATCGTTCTTGCCGCTTTGTCGCCGCGCAACTTTTCGGTCAACGCCGTGCGTTCACTCGGCGTCATGACACCGACGACGATTTCAGCGGATGCGACTCCTGGCGTCGCGAGGACGGCCGCCGTCACCTCGCGCTCGATCGCGCGCGCAGCCGGGCATCCGACGATTGTGAGCTTGATCTGCACGACCGCGTGGCCGGCGCTGTCGACGGTGATGGAACCGACCATGTCGAGTTCAGTGATCGGTTTGCGGATCTCCGGATCGATCACCCCCGCAAGGGCGGCGCGAATGCGCCCTTCGACCTGCACATCAACCACTCACGGGCTCCGCCTCGGGCTCCTTGTTGCGGTCCAGCTCTTCGAGCAGGGCGCGCAGTTCGGCCCGGATGAAATCCTTCGAAGCCATGTCGCGCACGGCCAGACGCAGCGCGACCACTTCCCTGGCGAGGTATTCGGTATCGGCAAGGTTGCGCTCGGCACGTTGACGGTCTTGTTCGATCTGCACGCGGTCGCGATCGTCCTGACGGTTCTGCGCCAACAGAATCAGGGGCGCGGCGTACGAGGCCTGCAGCGAGAGCACCAGGGTCAGGGCGATGAAGCCGAGACTGACGGAGTCGAAGCGCAGATGATTCGGAGCCAACGTGTTCCAGCTGATCCACAGGATGCAGAACAGGGTGAGGAACAGGAGGAACCACGGTGTGCCCATGGCCCGTGCGATCCACTCGGTGAATCGACCGAAGGTGTCATTGGAATCCCGCGAGCGACGCGGTAGTACAGAGGAACGCAGGCCCTTCGGTGCGTCCAGTCGGGCATCGGCTTTAGCTGCTCGTGCCATTGCTCATCCTCCGTCCTGTGCTGATTGAACCTGTGCTGCTTGAACCTGTACTGCTTGAACTTGTGCTGATCGGAATGCTGCTCGTGTCGCTCGCGGTATGCTGGCGTTTTCGCACGTCATCGTTCTCGTCGTGACTTCGCCAGTCGTCTGGGAGCAAGTAGTCGAGGATGTCGTCAATGGTCACCACCCCGACGAGCCGATGATTGTCGTCGACGACCGGCACGGACACCAGATCGTAACTGGCCAGGATGCGGGACACCTCGGCCGCCGACGTGTCGGCGGTCACCGGCTCCAGGCTTTGGTCGAGGATCGTGCCAAGCCGCTCGTGCGGCGGATACCGCAGCATCCGCTGAAAATGCACCATGCCGAGAAAGCGTCCCGTCGGAGGTTCGTACGGCGGCAGCGTCACACACACGGCTGCACCGAGCGCGGGTGGCAGCTCCGCTCGGCGGATGAGGGCGAGCCCCTCAGCTACCGTCGCATCTGCGGAGAGAATGACGGGCTCGGTCGTCATCAGCCCACCCGCCGTATCCGGGGCGTAGTTGAGCAGCATGCGTACGTCGTCGGCTTCCTCAGGCTCCATGAGCTGCAACAGGTGCTCGCGCCGCTCGTCCGACAGCTGTGCGATCAGGTCCGCGGCGTCATCCGGCTGCATCTCATCGAGCACGTCGGCCGCACGCTGATCGTTCAGCTCGCCGATGATTTCGACTTGATCGACTTCAGGCATCTCTTCGAGCGCATTCGCAAGGCGGTCGTCTGGGAGTTCGCCGGCGACTTCAAGGCGCCGTTGCAGGGGAAGGTCGAGCAGGGTGTTGGCCAGGTCCGCGGGTTTCAGATCAGAGTAGGTGGCGATGAGCTGTTCCGCGGACTGCGCCTGCCCGTGCACCGACTGCTCGGTGACTTCTGCCCAGGTGGTGAACGTGGTTGCGCCCTTGGCAAACGGTGACGGGCTGGTCTTCGGTCGACGCACGAACAACTGCGCGATCGACCACTCTCCGGAACGGGTCGCCTCGATGGCGACGTCTTCGATCGTCGCCTTGCCCGACCCGTCTTTGAATACGACCGTGCGCCCCAGGATCTCTGCGATCACCCGCACTTCGCCTCCGCGCTGCTCGAAGCGTCGCACGTTGATCAGCCCCGTCGTGATGATCTGGCCGCTGCCGAAGCTGGTCACCCGCCCGATCGATACGAAAACGCGCCGCTTGCCCGGAATCTCAACGATCAGACCGACAACTCGAGGCGGATCGTTCTTGCGGTAGACCACCAGAACGTCGCGCACTTTGCCCACGCGGTCACCCGCGGGGTCGAAGACGGTGCACCCCGCCAATCGGGCAACAAAAACTCTGGTGGCGCTCACAACTAAACCTTAGTCCGGGCCCCCTGGAAGCATGGGACAATGGCGGCGTGAGCAATCAGAACCCAATGGGCGGCCGACGGCGGGGCGTGTTCCCCACTCTGCCCAGCGGCGAGGCCATCGCGACATACCAAACCTATCCCGAAGCGCAACAAGCGGTCGACGTGCTGGCACGAGCCGATTTTCCGGTCAATCGCGTCTCGATCGTCGGCAGCGATCTGAAGAGCGTCGAGCGGGTGACAGGCAAGCTGAGCTGGGGTCGCGTCGCGATCGCGGGGGCGGCATCCGGTGCTTGGTTGGGACTGTTCTTCGGGCTGCTGCTCGTGATCTTCTCGCCGGCAACCTCGCTCGGTTTCATCATTGCAGCGCTGCTGATCGGCGCCGGATTCGGCATGATGTTCGGCCTGGCTTCTTACACCCTCAACCGCCGGCGGCGAGACTACACGTCGATGACGCAGGTCATGGCCACGAGCTACTCGGTGCTCGTCGAGTCGGACCTGGTCAATCGCGCCCGCAACGTGCTGTCCGGCGGGAGCGGACTGAACGGCGAGGAGCACCCGCGCGAGCACAGGCATTCGCACGAGCCGGCGCATCCGTCAGATCCGCCCGCCGCATTCGTTCCGCCGGCGGCGCATCCGTCGGATCCGCCGCCGGCCCGCCCACGCTACGGCGAGAACCCGGCACCGCGTTACGGCGAGAACCCCGAACCCCGCTATGGCGAGAACCCCGAACCGGACGACGACGGACACACAGGCGACTCAGCGAAGCGCTGACGCCGCGCTACGCGGTCAGTGCCTGCTACGCCGTCAGGCGTGCGATCCAGGCCTCGACGTCATCCGCCGTGCGGGGGATGCCGATCGACAGGTTCTCGGCGCCATCCGCGGTCACCAGAATGTTGTCCTCGATGCGCACGCCGATGCCCCTGAATTGCTCGGGCACGCTCAGATCGTCCGGCTGAAAGTACAGCCCGGGCTCGATCGTGAAGACCATGCCGGGTTCGAGCACGCCGTCGATATACATTTCACGGCGGGCTTTCGCGCAGTCGTGCACGTCGAGCCCGAGGTGGTGGCTGGTGCCGTGCACCATATAGCGGCGGTGGTGCTGGTTGTCTGCCTTGAGTGCTTCGTCAGCGCTTACCGGCAGCATGCCCCACTCCGCGGTACGTCGCGCGATGACAGCCATCGCTGCCTGGTGGATCTCGCGAAAACGGATGCCGGGGGTCACGATCGCGAACGCGGCATCCGCCGCCTCGCGCACCGTCTCGTAGACCAGGCGTTGCGTGTCGCCGAACGTGCCGTTGATCGGCAGGGTGCGGGTGATGTCGGCCGTGTAGTAGCTTTCGGCTTCGACTCCTGCGTCGATCAGGATGACGTCCCCCGGAACAACGGGGCCGTTGTTGCGAGTCCAATGCAGAATGCAGGCATGAGGTCCGGAGGCCGCGATCGTGTCGTACCCCACCGTGTTGCCGTCGGCGCGCGCGCGAGAGTTGAACACGCCCTCGACCAGCCGCTCGCCACGGCGGTGGGTGCTGATGCGAGGCAGATCGCGGATGACGTCGTCGAAACCGCGGGCCGTCGCCGCGATCGCGCCGCGGAGTTCGCCGAGTTCGTAGTCGTCTTTGACGAGTCGCATTTCAGAGAGATCCTGAGCCAGCAGGCTGTCTCCTTCGTGCGCATCCACGTCGGTGACGTCGTCGTTTACGAGCCGTAGGCCGTCGATCGTGGCCGTGATCTCCTCATCCGCTTCGCGTACGAGGAGCGTGTCGTCAGCTGCCAGGTCGATGACATGTGCGAACTCGGCGATGCCGCGGGTGGGCAGCGCCAGATCGCCTGCGACCTGCGCGAGCGAGGGCCGCGGACCGATCCAGAACTCGCCGATCTCCGGGTTTGCGTAGAACTCGTCGGAATCCCGTCCGGCGCGCTCGCGGAAATACAGGGTTGCATCGTGCCCGGAGTCCGTCGGCTCGAGCACGAGCACGCTTCCTGGCTCCGAATCGGAGGCCCATCCGGTCAGGTAGGCGAACGCGGAGTGGGCGCGGAACGCATAGTCGGTGTCGTTCGAGCGCTGCTTGAGCCGGCCAGCCGGGATGATCAGCCGCTTTCCCGGATAGCGTGCCGAGAGCCGTGAGCGTCGATCTGCGGCGTAACGGGCCTGCGCGCGCGGCGCGGGAACGGCGTCGTCGCGCTGCGCCCAGTTGCTGCCGATATAGTCGCGGAACCGGCTGGACACCGGAGTCGTCGACCGATTCGACGTCGCGCGTGGTGCGGGCGAATCGGCGACCCCGGTGCGGATGCCTGTGGTTGCGGACGTTTCTGCGCTTGCGGACGCTTCTGTGCTTGTTTCGCTGCTCGTGGCCATGCCTCCATTCTCGCACCGCGCCCGGGCCCGCGACATTGCGCCGGCAGCCCGGGCATAGCATTGGGGGATGCCCGGTGAAGATGAGTTTCGGGGTCCGATCGACCTGCATACGCACTCGAGCGTCTCCGACGGAACTCAGACTCCGGCCGAGCTCGTGCGGGCCGCCGCTGCGGCCGGCCTCGGCACGATTGCGCTGACCGACCACGACACGACCGCGGGTTGGTCGGATGCTGGTGAAGCAGCATCCGCAGTGGGGATCAGGTTGATTCCCGGCATGGAGCTGAGCACCCGCTACGGCTGGAAGAGTGTTCACATGCTGGCGTATCTGTTCGACCCGAACGAGCAGGCGCTCGCTGCGGAGACCGTACGGATTCGACAGGCGCGACTGACTCGAGCCAAGGCGATCGTCGAGCGGCTTGCAGCGGATTACGACATCACCTGGGAAGACGTGTTGGCGCACACGACGGAAGGCGCGACGATCGGGCGCCCGCACATTGCCGACGCGCTCGTCACCCGCGGCGTTGTCGCTTCACGCACCGCAGCGTTTCAGACACTGCTGCATCCCCGTGGCGCCTACTACGAACCGCTCTACGCGCCGACGCCGCTTGACGGCGTGCGGTTGATCACCGGCGCCGGTGGCGTAGCAGTGCTCGCGCATCCGGCGACCTATGGACGCGACGGGGTCATCAAAGAGGACTATCTGCTGCGCCTGATCGATTCCGGCTTGTTCGGGTTGGAGATCGAGCATCGCGAGAACACGGAAGACGGCAAGGTTTACCTGCGGCAACTCGCCGAGAAGTATGGGCTCGTCGTCACCGGCTCAAGCGACTATCACGGCAGCGGCAAGCCGAACAAGCTTGCCGAGAACACGACCTCGCCGGAGGTGCTCGAGCGGATTATTGCCGCCGCGACCGGATCGGGGCCGATCCTGCCGCGCACGCGCGCTGCCGGCTAGCTCGCGTCCAGTTCGGTCGGGACGACGATCACGTCGACCAAGGCGCCATTGCGCCACACAGTCATCTCGATTGGGCGGTCGATCGCTCCCTCGACCATCATCTTTTGCACCGCCGTGGTTGTCACGACGCGCTCGTGGCCCAGCTCGACGACGATATCTCCGCGGTGGATGCCAGCCAGTTCTGCTGGACTGTTCGCCGAAACACCTGCCACCTGTAAACCCGTCGGCGACCCGATGCGCTTTGCGAGCTCGGGGGCGAGCACGATCTGTGCTCCGGCGATGCCGAGCCAAGCGCGACGCACACGGCCCTTGCTCATCAGCGTTGCGATAATCGCCCGAGTTGTCGAATTGATCGGCACGGCAAGGCCGACGCCGAACCCCGCGACCGCCGTATTCACTCCGATCATCCTGCCGCTATTGTCGGCGAGCACGCCGCCGCTGTTGCCGGGGTTCAAGGCGGCATCCGTTTGGATGACCTCGTCGATCACCCGGCCGGCGGCGGTGGGCAGCGAGCGGCCGAGCGCGGAGACGATTCCGGCTGTCACGCTGCCGGCGAGACCGAGAGGGTTGCCCAGGGCGACGACCAACTGTCCGACACGCAATTGGGCGGCATCCCCGAGTTCGATGGGCGCTGGGACCTCGCCACGAGCGTGCAGCACCGCCAGATCCGACAACGGATCACGGCCGACGATGTCGAGCGCAACCGATGTGCCGTCGGAGAAGGTGCCGGTCGCACGCTGGGCACGCTCGACGACGTGTGCACTCGTGAGGAGAAAGCCATCCTTCGTAATGATGCTCGCACTGCCGGCGCCACCGCCGCGCGCCGTGCGAACAGCGATGCTCGCAACGGTCGGCAGCACCGCCTCGGCCACGCTCACGACGGTGCGCGAGTACGTGTCGAGTGAATCGTCGTTGCTCATGTTTTTCAGAATCGCACGATTCGAACGGAGATAGGCCGACGTTCGCTTCGGGCGCACCAGCCCGGCGTTTCGGCTTCGCTCAGCGACCGGTCGCGGACAAACTACGCGGCGGGTGTCGCTGTTCCTCCACTGCGGCGACGGTTGCGGCTGCGGCGACGCGGTGCACTGTTGCCGTCGTGGTGCTGCACACCGAGCCCGTCGTGGGTCCCCGTGGCGGTGGGTGCGGCATCCGGACCAGCAGGCGAGGTCTGCGCGTGCGGAGCGCTTGCCGATGCAGTTGCGGTGCCAGTGCCGTGGGTGCGCCTGCGATTTCGGTTGCTTCCACCGCGCTCGCCACCGGATGCGGGGCTTGTCGAGGATGCCGCGCCACCCGTGCGGTGATCCGAACCGGACCGGTGAGCGCCACCGTCGCTCTTGGCCGCCGGTGTCGGCTTGAGTCGCCCTTTGGCGCCGACTGGAATGTTCAGGTCCGCATACAGGTGCGGTGAAGAGGAGTACGTCTCGACAGGCTCGGGCTGGCCGAAGTCGAGAGCCCGATTGATCAGCGACCACTTGTGCATGTCGTCCCAGTCGACGAATGTCACCGCGATGCCGGTCTTGCCGGCGCGGCCGGTGCGACCGACACGGTGCAGGTAGGCTTTCTCGTCTTCGGGGATGGTGTGGTTGATCACGTGCGTGACGTCGTGGACGTCGATGCCGCGAGCGGCGACATCCGTGGCGACCATGATGTCCTTCTTGCCCGCCTTGAACGCGGCCATGGCGCGCTCGCGCTGCTCCTGGTTGAGGTCGCCGTGCACGGCCGCCGCGTTGAAGCCGCGGTCGTTGAGCTCTTCGACGAGTTTGGCCGCCGCACGCTTGGTGCGCATGAACACGATGGTCTTGCCGCGACCCTCGGCCATCAGGATGCGGCCGATCACCTCGTCCTTGTCCATGTTGTGGGCGCGGTAGACGAGGTGCTTGATGTTCGCCTGCATCAACCCCTCGTCCGGTGCGGATGCGCGGATGTGGATCGGCCGGTTCATGAAGCGACGCGCGAGGGCGACGATCGGGCCGGGCATCGTCGCCGAGAACAGCATGGTGTGACGGGTGGCCGGCACCTGGTTGAACAACTTTTCGATGTCGGAGAGGAATCCGAGGTCGAGCATCTTGTCGGCCTCGTCGAGAACCATTTCGCGCACGTTCGAGAGGTTGAGCAGGCGCTGGCCTGCCAGGTCGAGCAGGCGCCCTGGGGTGCCGACCACGATCTGCGCTCCGGCCTTCAACTGTTCGATCTGACCCTCGTAGGCCTTTCCGCCGTAGATCGAGACGATCTTCGTGTTGCGGTTGCCGGCCGCCAGTTCGAGGTCCTCGCTCACCTGCACGCACAGTTCACGGGTCGGGACCACGATCAGCGCTTGCACGCCGGGTTCGGGGTCGACACCGAGCCGCTGGATCAACGGAAGACCGAAGCCGAACGTCTTGCCGGTGCCGGTCTTGGCCTGGCCGATGATGTCCTGTCCGGTGAGCGCCAGCGGAATGGTCTGTTCCTGGATCGGGAAGGGTTCGAGAATGCCTTTGCTTGCAAGGGCGTCGACCATGTCCTGGTCGATGGAGAGTTCGGAGAAAGTCACGAAATATATGCCTGTCGGTTGAGTCGATCGAAAAGAATCGCAGATGGCTACGCCCTTTTCTGTTCGTCAGTCGTCTCAGGCGTAGAGCCGCCGATCCAATGCCGACGGCATGCCTAGTCTACCGGGGCGTGCCCATTACACTGGCACCGTGGCATCCTGGTTCAAGTCGCGGCGTCTGCCGACGGAGATTCCGCGGCTGAAGCCGCGGAGCGAAAGGGCTGCCGCCGAGCGTGTCGACTTGGCCGAGATCACCCCGGAACTCTTGCCATACCTTGGGCAGGTCGCTTACCTGCAGCTCGAGGCGTTTCAGGTCTTGGCGCGCGTGGTCGTGTCGGTGCCCGACCTGGCGGCGAAGGAAGGAATTGCGGCGGCCGCCGGTGCGGCCTTGGCAAAATTCCACGGGCTCGTTGCGGAGATCCGCCGGCACGACGCCGACCCGACCGACGTGATGCAGCCGTTCGTCTCGGCAATCGACGCATTTCAGGCGCTCACTGCAGGCGCGGATTGGCAGGAGACGCTGCTCGGTGTGCACGTGACGACGGGGCTGCTCGATGATTTCTTCATCCGCCTCGCGGTCGGACTGCCCGGTGACGTCGGTCCGCGCACCGCGCGTCTGCTCGGGGCGGATGCCGGCACAGACGACATCATCCGGATTCTGCAGGAGCAACTCGCCCTCGACGAATGCCTCGGGTCTCGGCTGGCGATGTGGGGCCGGCGCCTCGTCGGTGACACGTTGCTCGTGGCGCGCTCGGCGCTGCCGCACCCGACCAACGGCGACGCGGACCGTGCGAGCCTGGTCAGCGCCAACACGGTCGAGCAGCGGATCGAGCCGGTCTTCACCGACGTGATCGCCGCGCACACCAGGCGCATGGACGAACTCGGTCTGACCGCGTAGTTCGAGCCGTCTCGGGCCCGCGGTTACGCTGCGACTCGGGCGGCACCCTTGCTGAGGTCGCTCAGCAGCGCATTGTCGCTGCGTTTGCGCAGTTCCCCGATCAAGAGTCCGGCTGCGAATGTGACAAGCACCGTCACGATGAGGGTGATGGTCCAGATCCAGCCGCCGTTCCACTTGAGGCCGGCCCAGGTGAGAGCGACCCAGACGACGGCGGCAACAGCCGTGCCGATTGCAGGTACCAGCACACTTCCGTGCCGGTGGCGTTCGGGCAGCACGTAACGCGCGATCAGGCCGATGACGGCGCCGGCAAGGCTGATGAAGAGCAGCTCCATTGCAGTTCCCTGGGCCGACTACGCGACGAAGCCGACGCGGCGGGACTCTTCGGAGCCGATCTGAACGTAGCCGATGCTGGCGGTGGGGACCACGTAGACCGCGCCCTTGTCATCCGTCAGCCGTAGCACGCCGGTGTTGCCCTCAAGCGCCGCAGTGACGGTCGCAGTGACGTCGGCCGACGACTCTTCCGTCTCGAAGCTGAGCTCGCGAGGTGCATTGAGAATACCGATCCGAATATCCACGTGCGATGCCTTTCGGTCTTGCCAGGGGCTGAACTGCCTCGCTGTCTAGGTTACGGGACAACGCACCGGCCCGCGCCGCGTCCGGTGCGTTCGTTCTCTATAGGCGGAAGCACCGCAGCGAGCGCCGGCAGCCCCCGCCGGTCGAGTAGCGAGCGCCAGCAACCCCCGTTGGTCGAGTAGCGAGGAACGAGCGTATCGAGACCTGAGGCCCCCATGTGCCGGGTCTCGATACGCCTGCTCGCTGCGCTCGCGGGCTACTCGACCAGCGAGTGCCGTTGGTCGAGTAGCGAGCGCCAGCGAGTCCCGTTGGTCGAGTAGCGAGCGCCAGCGAGTGTATCGAGACCTGAGGCGCCCGTGTGCCGGGTCTCGATACGCCTGCTCGCTGCGCTCGCGGGCTACTCGACCAGCGAGTGCCGTTGGTCGAGTAGCGAGCGCCAGCGAGTGTATCGAGACCAGAGACCAGGACTCAGGCCCACTCACCGCCCAGCTCTTGAAACAGGGTGAGCGGCATTCCGTCTGGCGCATCGAGCCGAGAGTTCAGCGAGTTCCACGGAGTTCGCGTCGGCTCTGCCACGATCGTCGCCCCACCGTCAACGAGTTTCGCGGTTGCGGTCACGCTGTCCTCGACTTGGAACGCGATGCGGATCTTTCCGGCGACACGCCGCCCGACTTCGACCTCGTCGATGAAGTCCGCCTGTCGGGAATCGGCCAGCTCGATCGTCGCCTGCCCCGCGTCCAGCAAGGTGACTCGACCATCGTTGGGCGCGGAGTACGCCGCATTCTCGGTTAGGCCGAGAGCGTCGCGGTAGAAGGCGAGGATCTCGTCGTAGTTATCGACGGTGATGACGAGCCGAAGCTGCTGCACAGATGACATGCACTTTCTCAACTACGTGAGGCTTCAACTTGTTCCTCCAGGATTCTGCGTGCACGCGCTAGCCTGGCTTCCAGTCAACGATCGGAAGTGGTCATGATGAGGCGGAGATCTGCGGGGCTGGTCGGCCTCGCGGCGATATTGCTCATGGTGACGACCGGCTGTACGACGGCACAACAGCAGCCTGCGCGGCATCCGTCGTCGGCGACCGTGGGGACCTCCGTCGCGAACGAATGCCCGGTCACCCCGGCCACGCGGGACGGAATCCCGCCTGCCCTGACGCAGCAAGGCTACGGGGCGGTGTTCGGCAGCGGAAACCTTTGGGTCGGGGCTTGGTGGCAGGACCCGCAAGCTCTCGAGCAGGCCCGTTCGGCTGAACGCGGCGATCCGGAGTACCCGTATGGCTACAAATACCCGACCTGGACTCTCAGGCAGGGCGAAGTGACTGACGCCGGCGGTGCACCGCGGATCACTGTTAAGGCTCTCGACAGGCAGGGGCGCGGCACCGGCTCGACCGGCGGCTACGCGACTTCTACGACGCCGGGCGACAGTGCAGGAATGCACTGGTGGCCGACCGTTCTGGGCGTTTCTGCGCGCGGTTGCTGGCAAGTCACCCAAACCGTCGGTAACGACAGCATCAGCTACGTCGTCGAGATCTGATCAGATGAAGCGGTACCTGACCGAAACCTGCGGTGTTCAGCTGCCCTCGGTGAAGAGCGCGGCGTACCGGGCAAGGTACAGCGGCCAGCCGGCGTGGTCGCCGACACCGTCGCTGACTGCTTGCCAGCCGGGGCCGTGCCGGTCGATGTTGCGATGCTCCAATTCGACCCGGGTGCGTTGCGTGGTTTCGGCGAGGAACCGAACCTCGACCTCGCTGGCATTCTCCGGATTGCTCTCGAGCTGCCACTGCGGGCCGATGTCCCAACTGAATACGACTCGGTCGGGCGGCTCGTAAGCCAAGACGCGAGCCCATCGGCACTCGCTGCCATCAACGCCGCGGTCGTAGATATGACCGCCGACCCTCGGCTCAAAAACAGTTTCGGCGATCGGCACATCGAGCAGATTGTGCTCCGCAGGCTTGAAATCACCGAATCGCTCCGTGAACACTGCGAAGGCGTGCTCGATGGGCGCCTCCACGACGATTTGCCGGCGGACCACCGCGGTCGCTGCCTCGGTCATGTTTCCTCCTCAACTGGTTGTTCGACGACATCTTTGTATGCGGTCAATGCCCGGTTCCAGAAGGTGTCGAGCTGGTCGCGTAGTGCGCTCACCCCGGCCGGATTGAGTCGGTAAACCCGCCGGGCGCCCACCGAGCGCTCGATGACGAGGCCGGCATCCTTGAGAACCTTGAGATGCTGGGATACCGCGGGCCGACTCACGGGTAACTGCGCGGCGAGTTGGCCGACCGCCCGTGGGCGCTCGGCCAAGCATTCGATGATGGCGCGCCTCGTTCTGTCACCGAGGGCTTCCCACCCGTCAGCCGTTCGGTAAGCGGCCACGAACGGTAAGTTATGTCTTACTATTCGGGATTGTCAAGAGCCAGGATTCGATCGAGGGCGCGGCGTTTCAACGCTGCCGGCGGGCACTGTCTGTGGAAGCGGCTACCTTTGCTCACGTGACCACAACGCGTTTTCGCACGGCCCCGGACGCCGCCGCACCGGCTGCTGACTCGCCGGGCGCTGCGGTGACCCTGGATGCGTCCCAGCGCACGGTCGTCGAACGTGCGGATGCGGCATCCGCCGTTGTGATCGGTGCCCCGGGCACCGGCAAAACGACCACATTGATCGAGGTCGTCGCCGATCGTGTGCTGCACCGCGGTTGGCGGCCCGCCGACGTGCTCGTGCTGACGACCGCGCGCACGACCGCAACGCGACTTCGCGATCGGCTCGCACTGCGCCTGCAGGTCGCGACGAGCGGACCGATCGCGCGCACCGTCAATTCGATCGCGTTTGACATCGTGCGGCATGCCGCACGCGATGCCGGCGCCCAGTCACCTCGGCTGCTGACCGGCGGTGAGCAGGACAGCGATATCGCACAGCTGCTCGCGGGGCACGATGAAGACGGCTCAGGCCCGACTTGGCCCGACCTGCTCGGGCCCGACGTGCGTCGCCTCCGTGGATTCCGCACCGAATTGCGGGAGCTGATGATGAGGGCGACCGAGTACGGCGTGACGCCGGAGCGGTTGGCGCAGCTGGGCGGCGCACATGATCGACCCGAGTGGATCGCGGCTGCCGGCTTTCTGGTCGACTACTACAGGGTGATCAGCAGCGCTCGAGCGCAGCAGTTCGATTCGGCCGAACTCGTTCAATTCGCCGTCACGGCCCTGGGTGCGGGACAGGCGCCTGAGGCCGTTGCCGGCCTGCGCCTCGTACTCGTGGACGATGTGCAGGAGCTCACGACCTCGGGCGTTGCACTGCTGCGGGCGCTCGCAGCACGCGGCGCGGCGGTGATCGCGTTCGGCGACCCGGATGTCGCGGCAAACGCCTTCCGCGGCGGTGAACCAGACAGCCTCGGGCGGATGAGCGAACTGCTGGGGCTTCCGTCACTTGCGACGCTGTTCTTGTCGAGCGCGTATCGGCACGGCGCCGTGCTGCGTGCGCTCACGCAGACGGTGACAGAGCGCATCGGCACGGCCGGGATCGTCGGCCACCGTCGCGCGATCGCCGCCGACCCACCGGATGGCGTCGACTCGACCGACGTCGTCGACCCGATCGTTCGCATCGAGGCGGAAACCCCGGCACGCGAATGGGCTGCGATCGCGCGCGTGCTGCGCGAACACCACCTGTTGTGCGGCATCGATTGGGCGCAGATGGCGGTCGTGGTTCGCAGCGGCGCGCAGGTTCCCGCGGTCGCTCGCGCCCTAGCACTCGCCGATGTGCCGACGCACACCGCTGTGGGCGGTCGACCGTTGCGCGACGACAATGCCGCCCACAGCCTGCTCACGATCATCGACACGGGCATCGGCCGCACCGCTCTGACGCCGCAGAACGCGACGGCGATGCTGACGGGGCCGTTCGGAGGGCTCGACAAACTGACCCTGCGCCGCCTACGCCTCGCTCTGCGCGCCGAAGAGCTTGCAGGCGGAGGCAATCGCACCGGCGATGACCTGCTCGTCGACGCGTTGGAAGCCCCAGGGCGCTTCACCACGATCGACGACCGGGTGGGTCGCAACGCTGCCAAACTGGCTCAGACCTTGCATGACCTGCGGCAACTCGCGGCTTCCGGGGGCAGCATCGAAGAACTGCTGTGGTTGGCGTGGGAGAAGAGCGGCCTCGCGTCTGTCTGGTTCGATCAGGCGCTCGGCAGCGGCATCGTCGCCACGGAGGCGAATCGCAACCTCGACGGCATCCTTGCGCTGTTCACCGCGGCGAAGCGGTTCGTCGAACGCGACCCGACCGCCGGAGCGACTGTGTTCCTCGACAGCGTGCTCGACGCCGAAGTTCCCGAGGACACTCTGGCGCCTCAGGCCGCGACCGAAGCCGTGCTGGTCACGACACCGCAGGGTGTGGTCGGGCTCGAATTCGAGGTCGTCGCGGTCGCCGGCCTGCAAGACGGCATCTGGCCGAATCTACGGCTGCGCGGCTCCCTGCTCTATCCGGGTCAGCTTGTTCGTGTGGTGACGGGTCTCGGCGACGCTGCGCTGGATGGCCGCAAGGAAGTACTCGGCGACGAACTGCGGATGCTCGCGCTCGCGCTTTCCCGCGCTCGCCGCCAGGTCATACTGGCGGCGGTCTCCAACGAAGACGAGTCCGCGAGCGTCTTCTTCGCTCTGCTGCCGGAGTCGGCGGTCGTCGTGGATTCCGGCCGTGCTCCGCTGTCGCTACGCGATCTGACGGGGCGGCTGCGCCGCGAACTCACAACGCCAGTCGCACGGGCCGACCGGTTCGCCTCAGAGGTGCAGCCTGCGGCAGGTCGAGTTTCGACGTCGCAGCGTACGACCGCACAAAACAGCACTGGACAAAACAGCACTGAACAAAACAGCACTGAACAAAACAGCACTGGACGACACAGTGCAGCCGCGGGCTTGGCCCAGCTGGCGGCCCAACGCGTGCCGGGGGCGGACCCCGCAGACTGGCACGGCTTGATCGAACTGTCGACGAAGGAGCCTCTGTACCTCGATGAGGAACCGGTGCCGGTGTCTCCATCGCGATTGCAGGCTTTCGAAGATTCGCCGTTGGACTGGTTCATCGACACGGTCTCCGGCTCGCAGACGAGCACCGCCATGGGCATCGGCACGATCGTGCACTGGGCCATGGAGACCGCCACCGATGCCACCCTCGACACGGTCTGGGCCAGCGTGCAGAGCCGTTGGAACGAATTGCTGTTCGAGTCGCCGTGGATTGCCGAGCAACAGCAGCGAGCAGCACGCATCCTGGCCGCGGGTGTGGCGGAGTATCTCGCCGACTTCGAACGGGACGGCAAACAACTCGTCGCAGCAGAACGTCGCTTTCATCTCGACGTCGGCCGCGCGAGGGTCAACGGTTCGATCGATCGACTAGAACGTGCCGCCGACGGTGGAGTCGTCATCGTCGACCTGAAGACGGGCGCTGCGATCACCCGGCAAGACGAGATCGACGCACATCCGCAGCTCGGTGCTTACCAGCTCGCCTATGCGTCGGGGGTGCTGGATCAGTTCCTCGATGAACTGGGCGTGCATCACTCCGGGGGCGCGAAACTGCTCTACGTGAAGAAGGGGGTGCGCAAGAAGTTGTATCGCGAAGCGGTGCAGGCTCCACTCACTGAAGAAGAGCTCGAGGGCTTTCGAACGCGCATCCGCCAGGCCGCGATCGGCATGGCTGCGGCTGAGTTCAGAGGTGCGCGGGAGTTGACGCAGTGGGGCATGAACACGGCGCAGCGCGCGCTGCATCGGGTGAGGGCGGTCAGCAGTGACTGACTTTGTGCAGCCGCGTTCGCCGATGATCGGCGCAGCTCAGATTGCGCGGGCTCTCGGCAACCCACCGCCGACGGCCCAACAGCAAGCGGTCGTCGAGGCGCCGTTGACGCCAGCCCTCGTGATCGCGGGCGCCGGAAGCGGCAAGACCGAGACCATGGCCAATCGCGTGTTGTGGTTGCTTGCCAATGGGCACGTGCGCGCAGGCGAGATCCTCGGGCTCACGTTCACCCGCAAAGCAGCGGGGGAGTTGGCCGAACGCATCCGAAAACGGGTTGGCAAGCTTGCCGACGTCGGGCTGATGCCGAGCGACTACGACCCATTCGACCCGCCGAACGTTGCAACGTACAACTCGTTTGCGAACAGCATCTTTCGCGACAATGCGATCCTGATCGGTCGGGAAAGTGACGGCGCAGTGCTCGGTGAGGCCAGCGCCTGGCAGTTGGCGCGCACAATCGTCGTGGGCAGTTCCGACCCGCGTCTGCCAACGCTCGACAAGAACGTCGATGGCGTAACGAAAGCCGTGCTCAGCCTGAGCCACGCGCTGAGTGAGAACGTTGCGTCCGCGGCGGAGGTCAGCGCGATGGCGCAGGAATTCGCGGCGCTCGGCGAACTGCCGCCTGGAGGACGCGGAGCGTATG
Organism: Rathayibacter sp. SW19; assembly: GCF_030866825.1. NCBI lineage: Bacteria > Bacillati > Actinomycetota > Actinomycetes > Micrococcales > Microbacteriaceae > Rathayibacter > Rathayibacter soli. The sequence goes on along the minus strand of NZ_CP133020.1, from coordinate 3,130,851 downwards.
AGGCGGCCGCCGAACTGGCCAGCAGCATCGGGGCGCTGCCGATACTGCTCGACCTTGCAGAGCGGTTCGCGGATGCGAAGCGGTTGCGTGGCTTCGTCGAATACTCCGATCAGGTCGCGCTCGCTCTCGATATCGTGCGCCGGGTGCCGCGGGTGGCCGCCGAGTTGCGCGAACGCCACGCGATCGTGCTGCTCGACGAGTATCAGGATACGTCGGTGGTGCAAACCTGGCTGCTGTCCGAACTGTTCGCCGATCACCCCGTCATGGCCGTCGGCGACCCGAACCAATCAATCTACGGATGGCGCGGCGCGAGTGCCGGCAACCTGGACCAATTCGGGGCGCAGTTCGGCGGTGGGCACTGCGAGCAATTTGTGCTGACCACGAGTTGGCGCAATGGCCACGATATCCTCGCCGTCGCCAACGCCCTGGTCGCGCCGCTGGGGGGTGGCACCGGTTTGCCGGTTGAAACTGTGCCGGTTGAAACTGTGCCGGTTGAAACTGTGCCGGTTGAAACCGTGCCGGTTGAAACTGTGCGGGTTGAAAAGCTGACTGCGGGGCCGAACGCATCCCATCGGCGGGTCGAGGTGATCATCGAGGAGACACTGCCCGACGAGGCAGACGCGAGTGCACGCTGGCTCAAGGAACGGCTGGCAACGCGCGATGGCCAAGAAAAACCCAAAGCAGCGATGCTGTTCCGCGCGCGTAAGACGCAGGGCGCGTTCATTGACGCGCTACGCCGGCACGGCGTGCCCTACCACGTGCTGGGCATCGGTGGGCTCCTCGCCGAGCCCGAAATCGCCGACCTGGTCAGCGCGCTCGCCGTGGTCAACGATCCGACCGCCGGGTCGGAACTCGTGCGGCTGTTGGCCGGGTCGCGCTGGCGAATCGGGGTGCGCGACCTGCATGCGCTCAGTCGTGTGGCGTCCGGGCTGCGGGATCGCGACTACGCCCAGCAACCGTTGGACGAGGAGGTGCGAGAGAGGCTGCGGGCATCCGTCGCAGAAGGGGAGGGCGGCTCGGTTGTCGAAGCGCTCGACTTCGTCGCGCACGCGCGCGATGGCCACAGCCAGTTGCGTGCCTTCAGTCCAGCAGGGTTGGAACGGATGCGTCAGGCCGGCGGACTCTTCGCCCGACTGCGCGCTCGGGCCGGCCTCGACCTGATCGACTTCGTCACGCTCGTCGAGCAGGAGCTGCTTCTGGACATCGAGGTGACCGCGAACGAGAGCCGGCCAGGTGGCCGGGCTGCCCGCGCGAACATGGACGCCTTTTTCGACGCGCTGCACGGCTATCTTGCCGTTAGTGAAACGGCCGGGCTCGCCGGCTTCCTCGGCTGGTTGCGCGAGGCGGAGTGGCGGGACGGGCTGGCACCGCGCCCGGAGGAACCGGAACCGGGCACGGTGCAACTGCTGACCGTTCACGGGTCGAAAGGGCTGGAATGGGATGTCGTGGTCGTGCCGCGGTTCGTTGACAGCGAGCTGCCGGCATCCGCAAGCGACGGGTCTGGAGGGTGGCTCGGTTTCGGACAACTGCCGTACGAGTTTCGCGGCGACTGTGACGAGTTGCCGGTGTTCGACTGGCGCTCAGCGCAGACCCGCAAGGAACTGTTGGATGAACGGGATGCATTCAAAGCGGCGGTCAAGAACCGCCACGAATTGGAGGAGCGACGGCTGGCGTATGTCGCCGTCACCCGCGCCCGGCATGCACTACTGCTGAGCGGTTCGTTCTGGGCCACCCAGACCCGGCCGCGTGTTCCCAGCCCGTTTCTCGTCGAGTTGTCGGAGGCTGGGGTCATCGGGTCGCTGCCTGAAAGCAGCGAATTGGAAGAGAATCCGCTCGGCGAGGTCGACGACACCTTTGCCTGGCCGCTGGATCCGCTCGGCAATCGGCGCGAGTCGGTGGAAGCAGCCGCTGAGTTGGTGCGCGCGAGTGCGCCAAGTGATGCTGGCGTGTGGCAACACGAATTGGACGTGCTGCTTGAGGAACGCCGCCGTCGCCTCGACGGCGCGGGGACCATCCAGTTGCCGACACGCGTGCCCGCCTCACGGTTCAAGGACTATGTGAGCGACCCGTCCGCGGTAGCCGCCGGATTGCGGCGGCCGATGCCCGAGAGGCCGTATCGGGCGACCCGGCTCGGCACGCTCTTCCACGAGTGGGTTGAACAGCGCTACGGCGTCGGCGGCACGAGCGAGACGATCGATGCGTTCGACGCGGAATTGGATCTCGAGCCGGACTCGGTCGCCGAAAGCGAGCTCGCCCGCCTGCAGGCGACGTTCGAAGCCTCTCCGTGGGCCGGGCGCCGCCCGATCGAGGTCGAGCGCGAGATCCATTTGCCGTTCGACGGGCGCATCGTCATCTGCAAGATCGACGCAGTGTACGAGGAGGACGGCCGTTACCAGGTCGTCGATTGGAAGACCGGCATGGCACCGGCGGATGCTGACGACCTCGAACGCAGGCAGCTTCAGCTGGCCCTGTATCGGGCCGCGTACGCGCATTGGGCCGATGTCGCCCCCGACCGCATCGATGCGTTCTTTTATTTCGTCGCGGACGACGCGATCATCACGCCAGAGCATGTCGACGACGAACAACAACTCCTAGCCCGCTGGCGACGTGCGTTGCGCACGCAGTAGCGTCGGATCACGCCGGTTCAGTCCTCGTTGGGTGCAGGCCGATCGCCCTCGCGGTCGTCGACAGGCTCGAGGCCGACGGCGTAGTCGTCGTCGCGGCCGAGCGGTGTGCGTTCGAGCATGGCTTCGACATCCGTGACGGCCATGATCGGCCCGGTCTCCAGATTGAGCGGTGTAGCGCTGTCGCTATGCACCGTGTCGGCGAGCGATGCGAGCATCGAGACGGCATCGTCGACGATCGATTGGTCATGCAGTTCGCGACCGTGCAGCAGCCAGCGTGCGATTTCGAGTTCCGCATACAGCATCGAGCGACGGATGAACTGCCGGTCGGTCGTCACCTGTCGTGCGGCACCGTAGGCGCCCAGTGCGCTCTCGGCCGCGTCGCCGCGCATCCCGAGCATCCAGTGCAGATCGCGCGCGGGGTCTCCGACGCTGAGAGCGGACCAGCCGAGTACGCCGACAACGGTTTCGTCCGAGATCAGTAAGGAATCCACGGACAACGCGCCGTTGATCACGACGGGCTGGAACTGCCAGAGCGCGTTGTCGCTCGCTGCATCGCGCCAGCGGTCGCGCAGTGCGGCCGGCAGCAGTCCGGTCGCGGCCGCCGAATCGATAACCGCAACAGTTGCCGTGTGCGAATCGGCTGAGTTCAGCACCGGCAGGCCGGCATCGCCGACGAATCCGGTCGGCAGTGAATGGATGGCAGCGATCCCGCGCCCGATCGAGCCGGCCAGACCATCCTCGCCGGGCTGGATGTCTTCGACGGCCACTTTGTCACCGGGAAGAAAGTCGTAGACGACGGCGCGGGTACTTCCGACCGGTGCCTGACCAACGAACGTCGGAACGTCAAACGGCAGCCGCCCCCTGGTGCCCGCCGTCAACGCACGCAACGCGACCAGGTCCGCACTCTGCTCCGTTTCAGCAACCTGTGACGTCGGCACACGGATGATCAACTCGCGTCCGTCGCGCCCGTTCAGCAGCGCGGCGTCGTAATCGCCGTGGCCGCCGTAGCTGTAACTGCGGGTGCCGGCGACATCAAGTCCCGCGACAGCGGAGGTAGCCAGCGCGGCTAGAGTGAGATGGGATCTGGCCATACCGTCTAGGGTAGGTCGACATGCCCCGGCTCATGCCGTTCGCCACGCCTGCGTAGCAGTTCGCAACCAGGAGAGGTTCGGTGCACGAAGACGCACAAGGAAGAAGAATGCGAGACTCCTGGCAGGCGCAGCTGCCCCTGGCTCGGACCGCCGTGGACCGGGACGCGGGTCGAAGGATGCACCCGGCGCTCTTCGATGAATTGCTCGCAGACCCGAAGACACGGCTCGTGCCGCTGTGGGGCGGCCGCGCGCTCCTTCGGGCTCCGAATCCGGATGCTGCAACTCCGCCCGCGCTCGCGCTGCTTCCGACAGACGCGGTGACCTCGGCGCTCGTGCGGGTCTATCTCGGGCTGACCCTCGAGGCCTCAGACATCGAACCCGCTGGGACGCCCGTGATCGCCGTTGTGCAGACGGACGCTGCCGCCGCTGAACTCGATCCTGATGAATCGCATTGGGTGAACCTGCGCAGTGTCGCAGCTGAGTTGAGCGATCGGGACGCCGGAGTGTTCACTGAAGCCTTGGCGATCACGAACTGGCATGCGTCTCATACCCATTGCCCGCGGTGCGGAACGCCGACCGTTGTTGAGCAGGGTGGGTGGATGCGCCACTGCCTGGTCGATGACAACGAAGTGTTTCCGCGCACCGACCCGGCGATCATCGCAGCGGTGCTCGATCGAGACGACCGGCTACTGCTCGGTTCCAACGCGATGTGGGAGAACAACCGCTGGTCGTTGCTGGCCGGTTTCGTTGAAGCAGGCGAGTCGTTCGAATCCGCGGTCGCGCGGGAGATTCTCGAAGAGTCCGGCATGCGGGTCGTCGACCCGAGGTATTTGGCGTCGCAACCATGGCCGTTTCCGGCGTCGATCATGGTCGGATTCCGCTGCTGGATCGCGGAAGATCAAGACCCGGCAGCATTACGGCCGGACGGCGAAGAGATCCTCGCGCTACGTTGGTTCAGTCGTGACGACCTCTGGCGCGAACGCGACGACCTGCTGTTGCCGGGCGGAGCATCCATCGCCCACGCGATCGTGGCCGACTGGTACGGAGGGCCGCTCGACGCACCGCCGAGTGAGAACGTTCGAGCGCAGGCGACATGAACGCGCCAGGCCCGGAGGCGCTGCTCGAGGCGCTTGATGCCGGGCAACGCGTCGCGGCGGAGGCGCTGCTCGGCCCGGTCTGCGTGCTCGCCGGGGCGGGCACCGGTAAGACGCGCGCTATCACTCATCGCGTCGCGTACGGCGTCGCCACGGGCGTGTACGCTCCGAACCGGGTGATGGCTTTGACCTTCACCGCCCGTGCCGCCGCCGAACTTCGCGGCCGGTTGCGCCTGCTCGGCGCTGGAGGCGTCGCGGCGCGCACCTTCCACGCTGCGGCGCTGAGCCAGCTCAACTATTTCTGGCCGCTGGTGATCGGCGGCAAGCTGCCGACACTGCTCGACGGCAAGGCGCGGCTTCTCGGGCACGCCGCCGAACGACTGAAGATCAAAGTGGACACCGCGACGCTGCGTGACATCGCCGCAGAGATCGAGTGGCGCAAAGTCTCCGCGCTGAGCATCGACCAGTATGCGGATGCCGTCGGCGCCACCGCGAGCTCGCCCGGTTCCGCGCGCCGCAGCATCCCAGACGGGCTGAGTGCAGACCAGTTGATTCAGTTGCAACGGGTGTACGAGGAACTCAAAGACGAGCGGCGTCAGATCGACTTCGAAGACGTGCTGCTGGCCTGTGCCGGCATGATCGAGACGGAACCGTCCGTTGCAATGCACGTGCGCGAGCAATACCGGTTCTTCGTCGTCGACGAGTATCAAGACGTGTCACCGCTCCAGCAGAACCTGCTCGACCTGTGGCTCGGTGGGCGCAACGACGTCTGCGTCGTCGGCGACGCAAGCCAGACGATCTACTCATTCGCCGGTGCGCGCAGTTCTTACCTGCTGGACTTTCCGCGACGATACGACAACGCTGCCGTCGTGCGGCTCGAACAGAACTACCGCTCGAGCCCGGCCATCGTCGCAACGGCCAACCGCCTCATGCGCGGCCGCCCCGGAGCGATCGTGCTGCACACAGCTGCCACCGACGCAGCGACCGGCCCAATCTCGACCGGCCCAGCCCCGACCGGCCCAGCCCCGACCGGCCCAATCTCGACCGGCCCCGCCCCGACCGGCGCAATCCCGACAGTCACGGCGTATCCGCACGACATGGCCGAGGTCCGCGGTGTCGCAGCGGGCATCCAGGAGCAGTTGACCGCGGGGGTGAAACCGGAGTCGATTGCAGTGCTCTATCGCGTCAACGCGCAGGCCGCGGCATTGGAAACAGCACTGAACGATGCCGGAATCAGCTTTCAAATCCGGGGTGCGAAGCGCTTCTTCGATCTGCCCGAAGTGCGACAGGCCGTGCTGGCACTGCGTGGCGCGTCAGTGTCGATTACCGGTGAGCCGCTGTTCAAATCGGTGAGCGACGTTCTGCGCTCTCTCGGCTGGTCGCAGCAGCAGCCGGAAGCACGCGGGGCCGTACGCGATCGCTGGGAGTCGTTGAATGCCATCATGGGGCTGGTCGACCAGGCTGACCCTACGACGACGCTGCGCCGCTTCACCGATGAGTTGCTGGAGCGCCAGGCGGGTCAGCATGAGCCGACCGTGTCGGCGGTGACCCTGGCAACGCTGCACTCCGCGAAAGGGCTCGAATGGGAATCGGTCTACCTGATCGGGCTCAGTGAAGGACTCGTGCCGATGAGCTATGCGACCACCTTCGACCAGATCGACGAGGAACGCCGCCTGCTGTATGTCGGAATCACGCGCGCGCGACGCCGCCTGCAGTTGAGCTGGTCCGCCCAGGGGAGCGGTCGCGCGCTCCAGCGAGTTCCGTCACGTTTTCTGGCAGAGATCGGCACCGGCAGTCCTCGTGAATCCAGTGTGCGAATGCACTGACGAGCCCGGAGCTTTCGTCGACCAGGATGCTGCTGCTCGCGCTCAGCCCGCCGGGCGAACCCACCAGACGTGCTGCCAGAATACGGGTTGCGCGCGTTGCAGCATCCGCGGAGCCGAGCGTGGTCTCGGCGGCGGCGTTCTTGCCGGCGAGCTGGGTCGCCATCGCAGGCCAGGCTGGATCCGCATCGACCCGTTCGAGCTCGATGCAGTGCAGACAGGGGCCGTCGCCGGGTTCAATGAACGGGCCGATCCGCACAAACCGGTCGCCGAATACGACGGGCAGATGCGGGATGTCGCGACGCAGCCACGCGCCGTGCCGTGCCGGGGTGATCGCGAAGCGGGCTACGATCACCGCGGCATCGATCACGCCGGCATCTTCGTCTGCCACATCCATTCCGTTCTGCGGGATCAGCTCGCGCAGTAGCACCGCGCAGCGACCCATTCCGTCAACGGCGACCCGCGGCCGGGGCGGAAGAACTGCACCCTCGACCGTCTGCGGCAGCAGGGCGGGGCGCAGTGCGGCAAGAAGTGCCGCGATCTCCGACGGTGTCGCGCCGGCTTCGGTGCCGATCAACTCAAGGCCGGAGCGTGGCACGCCGACGGCAAGTGCCGCGAGCATGCGCTGGGTCGCGGTGGTGGCATCCGGGAGCGTGCAGGTGGGGATGTCAACCCCCACCTGCATGCAATACGGGTTTCGCCAGAGAACCGGAATGCGAGGATTCAGTCGAAGCACCATGAAGGAATGATGCCGGTTTTCGCGGATGCCGCGCGAAAGTTATCCACAGGCGGCGGCGCAGCGCTGCCCTCGCCGAGTCGCTCCGACGATCAGGCTTCGGTCGGGCGGTCGGATCCGTCGTCGCGCAAGAGGTCTTCGAGCGCTTGATCCACCTCGTCCAACTCCGGTTCCTCGCCGCGTGCTGCGGCGGACAGGCGCGCAACGAGCGCGGCCGGATTGTCCAGGTCTTCCGAGGTCGGGAGGAGGTCGGGATGCGACCACAGGCCGTCCCGGCCGTCGTTTCCGACGGCATCCGTCACCGCTTGCCACAGCGCGGCAGCCTCGCGCAGCCGACGCGGCCGCAATTCAAGCCCGACCAACGTGGCGAACGCGGACTCGGCGGGCCCGCCGGCCGCGCGACGGCGCCGAACCGTCTCCGCCACGGCATCCGTCTTCGGCAGGCGGGCGGTCGCTCTGGCCGTGACGACGTCGACCCAGCCTTCGATCAGGGCGAGCATGGTCTCCAAGCGGCCCAGCGCCGCCAGTTGCGCCTCGGTCTTCGGCGGGATCAGCGCACCGCTGACCATGGCCTGCCGCAATTCCTCTGGATTAGCCGGATCGAAGCTCTCCGCGAGCTCCTGCATCCGCTGCGTGTCGATGTGCAACCCTTTGGCGAACTCGGTGATCGAGGTCAGCAGTTGCAGCCGCAACCACTTGGCGTGCCGGAACAGACGGGCGTGTGCTAATTCACGCACCGCGAGGTACAGCGCCACCTGGTCGACGGGAATGTCGAGCCCTTCTCCGAACTCGGAGACGTTCTGTGGCAGGAGGGCAGCCGTGCCGTCTTCAAGCAGAGGGATGCCGACATCGCCTCCCGAGACCACTTCTGAGGCGAGCTGGCCGACTACTTGGCCGAGTTGCATCGCGAACAGGGTGCCGCCGACAGCACGCACCACGTTGCCTGCGCCTGCAAGCATCGCCTGCATCTCTTCTGGGGCTTGCTCTTGGAGCACTTGGGTCAGCGCGTTCGAGATGCTCGTGGCCACCGGTTCGGCCAACTGCGTCCACAGCGGCATCGTCAATCGCACCCACTCCGGGCGCCCGATCAGCTGAGGTTCCAGCACCAGAGCCGAAATGTCTGTGACCTCGTCGAGCCAGAGGGCAGCAACGTGGAAGGCTTGTTCGAGAGCGGCGCGTTGCGCTGGGTCGGTGGGCTTCGCATCCTTCGCCGCGAGTTCTTTGCCCTGCTCGAGCGCGAGATTCCAGTTGATGCCGTCTGAGCCGTTTCGGATGGCGTTCTGCAGCTGCCCGAGCAGCTGCTGGATCGCGGCAGGATCATTGGGCAGCCCCGCCGCGCCCGCCAGCTGGCTCGGGTCGATCGAGGAGTTGCCGGACAGGATGTCGCGCAGCATGTTCTGGAACTCGTCGTCGGCGTTGTCGGCGTTGTCGGGTTCGTTCTCAGCCATCTCATCCGCCTCTTTCATACCAGGGCAACCTTTCAGGCGCAGAATCTACGCTAACCTGTGCTGCTCGGCGGTGGATGGGAATTGCCCTAAGCTCGTGCATCGAGGTGTCCGCCCGTCGCGAACACGCCAGCGAGGAAGGACCGTGGCACGTGACGCTGTTCTCTGCTGACGACTCGGAATCAGCCCGGGTGCCGCAGTGGCAGCCGGCAGCCCGGCCCCGAATGCGGCGGAGCGTCATTGTCGGATGGGTGCTGCTCGCGATCGCAATAGTCGCCGTGTTGGTGCTGGGTGTGAGCCCTGCGCCCTACGTGATCGAGCAGCCGGGGCCGGTGTTCAACACGTTGGGTTACGATCAGCCGGTGTGGCCGAAGCAAGCAGCTGGCAGCAACCCGCAGCGGCTCATTTCAATTCCGGACACCAAAACCTATCCGACCTCCGGCAGCCTTGATCTGCTGACCGTCGGTGTGCAGGGCAACCCGAAGCAATTGCCGAATTGGCTCGACGTGATCGAGGCGTGGTTCGACCCGAGCATGGCGGTCATCCCGGTTGATGTCGCGTTCCCGCCGTCTGTGTCGGTCGACGAGCAGAATCAGCAGAACGAACAGATGATGGTCGATTCGCAGCAGGACGCGATCGCAGCCGCGCTGAATCAACTGGGTTACAAGTTTCCACAGGCGGTGGCGGTCAAACAGGTGATCTCCGGCACACCGGCAGCCGGCGCGCTGAAGGTGGGCGACGAGATCAACACGGTGAACGGCACTGCGATTCCCGGAGTGCAGTCGCTGCGCTCAGCACTGGCGAAGAACGGGGCGGGCAATCCCGCCAAACTCGGCATCACGCGCGAAGGCGCCACGCAGACCGTCACCGTCACACCAACGGATCGCGACGGTGCCGTCATCCTCGGAATCGGTGCCGGCATGGACTACACCTTCCCGATCAACGTGAAGATCCAGCTGAACAACGTGGGTGGGCCGAGCGCCGGGCAGATGTTCGCGCTCGGAATCATCGACAAGCTCACGCCTGGTGCGCTCAATGACGGACAGCGTGTCGCAGGCACAGGCACGATCGACAATGAGGGCAATGTCGGGGCAATCGGTGGCATCCAACAGAAGATGTTCGGTGCACGCGCCGCCGGTGCCCAATGGTTTCTCGCCCCCGCGTCCAATTGCGACGAAGTGACGGGCCACATTCCGAACGGCATCCGCGTTTTCGCGGTCAAGACGCTGAAGGACTCGCTGACGGTGCTCAAGACCATCAGCGAGAAGGGCAATATCGCGGGGCTGCCCGCGTGCCCCGCCAAGTGACCGCGTCGTTCTGCTGCGAGACCCGGTCCCGGCGGTCGCACTGCTCGGCCCGAGCGCATCCACAGGCATCCGCGCCTAGGATGGTTATTCCACGCTTGCACAGCACAGCGACCTGGACAGAACACCGATGAGGGCAAACACGTGACATCCACAGCAACAGCGCGGCCGAATCGGTCTCGACGAGCGGCCATTTGGATCACTCTGGCGATCATCGTCGCCCTGCTGATCGGCTTCTTCATCTTCGCCAGCCTCTATGCGGATGTGCTCTGGTATTCGCAGGTCGGCTTTTTAGAGGTGCTCACGACCCAGTGGGCCGCCGGTGTCGTACTGTTCATCATCGGCTTCTTGGCGATGGCGTTGCCGCTCTGGTTGGCGATGCAACTGGCATACCGGCTACGACCGGTCTATGCAAAGCTCAGCGGTCAATTGGATCGTTACCAGCAGGTCATCGAGCCGCTGAGAAGGCTGGCGATGTATGGCATCCCGATCGTCTTCGGGCTGTTCTCGGGGGTGGCAACGGCGAGCCGGTGGCAGACCACGTTGATGTGGTTGAACGGCACGCCGTCCGGCAAGACCGACCCGCTGTTCCATCTGGACATTTCGTTCTACCTGTTCGACCTGCCGTTCTACCGTGGGCTCGTCGGGTTCTCATCCGCCGTCGTCATCATCGCGCTCATCGCAACGTTGGCAACCAGTTACCTGTACGGTTCCATCAGGATCAGCGGTCGCGAGGTGCGCATCTCGAAGGCTGCACGCGTGCAGATCGCCGTGATTGCAGCGCTATATCTGCTTCTTCAGGCCGTCAGCATCTGGCTCGACCGCTACGTGACGCTGACCGACAGCAATGTGCACAACATGATCAACGGTGCTGCCTACACCGACGTCAACGCCACGATTCCGGGGCGCACGATCTTGGCGGGTATTGCGATCGTCGTGGCGCTGTTGTTCGTGCTCACCGCGTTTATCGGTCGCTGGCGTTTCCCGATGGTCGGCACAGCGCTGCTGCTGGTCTCCGCCATCGTCGTCGGTGCCCTCTTCCCCTGGGGTGTGCAACAGTTCCAGGTGGAACCGAGCATCAAGACAATCGAAGCGCCGTACATCACGCGATCGATCAACGCAACGCGTGACGCGTATGGGGTGTCGAACGTGCAGGTGAAGTCGTACAACGCGGTCACCGACGCTGAGGCAGGGCAACTGCGAAAGGATGCGACCACCACCGCGAGCATCCGCATCCTCGACCCCGCGATCGTGTCGCCTGCTTTCGGCCAGTTGCAGCAGTTCAAACAGTATTACGGCTTCCCGCAGACTCTGTATGTGGACCGTTACAACATCGACGGTAAAGAGCAGGACACCGTGGTGTCCACTCGTGAGCTTCACCAGTCGGGCCTCGGTGCGGCGCAGAACTGGTACAACGACACGATCGTGTACACCCACGGCTATGGTGTCGTCGCTGCCTACGGCAACCAGCGCACGTCTGACGGTCAGCCCAACTTCCTCGAGTCCGGCATCCCGACCTCGGGCAAGCTCGGCAACTACCAGCCGCGGATCTATTTCGGCACGGATTCGCCGAAGTATTCGATTGTCGGCGCACCAGCAAGCAGTAAGCCGGTCGAACTCGATTACCCGGCAGGCACCGGTGCGAACCAGCAGACCTACACGACCTACAGCGGCAACGGCGGGCCGAAGCTCGACAACGTCTTCAATCAGCTCGTGTATGCGCTCAAGTTCCAGGATCAGGAGATCTTGCTCTCCAACGCGGTGAACAAGGATTCGCAAATCTTGTACAACAGAGACCCCGCGTCACGCGTGCGCGCCGTTGCGCCGTATCTGACGCTGGATTCCGACCCGTACCCGAGTGTGATCAACGGGCGTGTTCAGTGGATCATCGACGGCTACACCACCAGCGACGCCTACCCCTACTCGGCCCAGCAGAGCCTCAGCGATGCGATCGCAGACACCCAGACGCCGAAGCAGTTGTATCCGATGGACGACATCAACTACATTCGCAACTCGGTCAAAGCAACGGTTGACGCATACACGGGCAAGGTCACGCTGTACGCGTGGGACACGAGTGATCCGATTCTGAAGACCTGGCAGAAGATCTTCCCCGGGACCCTCAAGCCGCTGAGTTCGATGAGCGGCGAGCTGCTCAGCCACGTGCGCTACCCGGCCGACCTGTTCAAGGTGCAGCGCAGCATCCTCGGCACGTACCACGTCACCGATCCGGGCTCCTACTTCTCCAGTGAGGATGCCTGGAAGACACCGGAAGACCCGAACTCGGTCAATAACACCCAGCCGCCGTATTACCTCACGATGCAGATGCCTGGGCAGAGCGCACCGACGTTCTCGCTGTATTCGACCTATATTCCAGAGGCGACCAGTGAATCCAACCGCAGTGTTCTGCGCGGCTATCTCGCCGTCGACGCGAATGCCGGCAGTACCCCTGGCCAGGTGGCGAAAGACTACGGAACTCTGCGGATGCTGCGCCTGCCATCCAACGACAACGTGCCGGGCCCGGGCCAGGTTCAGGCCAATTTCGACGCAGACACGACAGTCTCGACCTATCTCAACCTGCTCAGGCAGGGGTCAACCGACGTGAAGAACGGCAACCTGCTGACGCTACCCGTCGGTGGTGGGCTGCTCTATGTCGAGCCGGTATACGTGCAGTCGAAGGGCACGACCAGCTACCCGCTGTTGCAGAAGATCCTCGTCGCTTTCGGCAACAAGATCGCGTTCGAAGACACGCTCAGCCAAGCGCTGGACGTGCTGTTCGGCGGAAACTCGGGTGCGACCACCGGTGACACGGGTGTTGTCACGAACCCGACGACTCCGCCCTCGACGACGACGCCCGGTACGGGCTCTGCCGCGAACAACGCGGCGCTGCAGAAGGCGCTCGCTGACGCTCAGGCCGCAATCTCGGCCCGCCAGGCTGCGCTGACGGCCGGTGACTGGGCGGCATACGGTGTCGCAGACAAGCAGTTGCAGGATGCGATCGCCGCGGCGCTCGCCGCCGAGTCTGCGACTCCGACATCGACGCCGACGTCAACGCCGACTTCGACGCCCAAACCGACGCCGACCAAGTAGCTGAAGGCCGCGGCTTGGGACTCCGCGGCCCTGATTATCCGGTGACGGTCTCAGCGCGAGGGCGGGCCCGCCACACGATCACCAAGATCAGGTACGCGGCCGCGAGCACCGTGACGACGGTGGCCATCAGGGACCAGTTTTCAGACGTGGTTCCCGTCGAGAATGAAATGCCGACGATGACGGTTGAACTGATGCCGGCCAGGCATCGCGTGGTCTGGAACAAGCCGGCCGCCTGGCCCCGTTGTCCTGCCGGAGCGGCCACATACAGCGCCTGGGTCAGGGCGATCAGCAAGACGCAATACGGGATGCCGAGCGCAGAACCGACGAGGATGACGACCAGCGGAGCGGTCGAGGCGGCGAGCACACCCATGATCGCTGCCGCGATCACCGATCCTGCGCCACCGAGGATCAGCGCAAACCGCAGGCCGCGCCTGTCGATCAGCTTTTCCACGAGCGGACTCAGAAATACCGTAAACGCTGCGAGCGGGATCATGAGCGCGCCGACGACATCCGCGCTGTAGCCGCCGTTTTCTTCGAGAAACGGCGGCAGCCCGAACAGAACCGTGTAGAACAGCAGATTGACCAGCAGGAAGCAGGCATACACACGCAGGAGCGGCGTGTTGGCTGCGAGCAGCCGCAGATCGATGAACGGGTGGGCGTAGTGCAGTTCTCGCCAGACGAACAGCGCCGCCATCACGACGACGACGGCGAGAAGCCACCAGCGAGGGTTGCTCGGCAGCCCGAGCAGGAACGTCAGGATGGCGATGATCGACGCCGAGAAGGCGAGAATTCCTGGGATGTCGGATTCCACGAGCGTCTCCCGAATGGGCACGCTGCGCCGGATGCCGTCGGCCGGCGCAAGCAGAAGCACGCCGACCAGGGCGATTGCAGCGAGCGGCACGTTGATCCAGAAGATCGCCTGCCAGCCGAATTGGGTGATCAGGACTCCACCGATGATCGGGCCGATGGCCGCTGTTCCCGTGTCGATCGTCTGGATTCGCCCGATCATTTTCGAGGCGCTCACGCCGGATTTCTCCGAAATCGCGCGTAGCATCGCGGTCGCGGACGGGAACGCGGTTGCCATGCCGACTGCGAACAGGATGCGTGCTACACAGACGATCCAGAACGCAGGTGCGAACGGTGTCAGGGCGCCGGTCACAATGATGACAGCCATTCCGAAGGTGAAGAGGCGCCTGGGCCCATGGCGGTCCGCGATGCGCCCCATCAGCGGCTGCAGCGCAGCCGAAGCAAGATAGTAGGTCGTGATCACCCAGGTGACAGTGGCGAGATCCAGGGTGAAGTCACGACGCAGCGTGGCGAGGGCGACCGCGATCATGCCCGAGTTCAAGGCGCTGAGTGCCGTGCCGACGCAGAGCGCGGCCATGGTGCGGCGGGGATGCGCGTGTGCTGTCGGCATTGAGGTCATCGAAGGTTGCCCAGCGCAGCGACCTGCTGAGGCCCGAACGGGAACACTCCATCCGGGTCGTACAGTGCACGCACCTGCGCCAGTCGGTCGCGGATCGGCGCCGACCAAGCGGCATCGAAGTTTGCCGGCACTGCCATGTCGCCGGCGAAGTTCACGCTTGTGATCGGCACGGTGAGTCTCTTCGCGGATGCGAACAGCTGTGCGGCCCGCGCCGCCGCGGCCGGGAACTCGGCTTTGCCGGTTGCGACAAGGCGCAGCATCAACGCGCCTTCGCGTCCGCCCGCTGCGGTTGTATCCGCTGTGTCTTTGGCAACGGCGCTGCCCAGGTGTCGCAGTTCCGATTCGAAGAACGGCGAGTCAGAACCGGGTCCGACGCTCTGAAGAAATGCGGTGACCAGCTCTGGGTCGAGCGCGCTCAGCTCGATGCAGAACGATTTGAGGGTCAGCGGCTCTTCTGGGTCTTCGTGTATCGCACGGATGTCTGCGAGCGGTAGTGCGGCAATCGTGTCGCGCTGCACGGGGGCGAGCGCTCGCAACGGCGCGGCAAGCCGTTCGCCCTCCGCGAGCTCGCCCGGGTATGCAAATCGCAGGTGCAGAACGCTGCGATGAGGCTGGTCGTCGGGCGCATCGTCCTTGTCTGGTAGGCGCAGCAATGCGACGGATGTCGACACTCGTGCGGGCGCATCCGGGAGCCAGGCAGCCCAACCGCGCAGCGCAGCCTCAATGTTTTCCGCTCCCTCGAAGTAGAGTCCGCCGGCGTACAGCGCGGGAATCGGCGCGAGTTCGATTGTCATTTCCGTGACGACGCCGAACCCGCCCTTGCCGCCGCGCAACGCCCAGAACAAGTCGGTGTTCGTGTGTGCATCCGCGGTAGTGATTTCGCCCGTGGCGGTGATGACGCGAAAGCGGCGTGCCCAGTCCGAACTTAAACCATGACTGCGTGCCAGCGGTCCGAGTCCGCCGCCGAGCGTGTAGCCGATGGCGCCGACTGAGACGGAGGAGCCGACGATCGGGGCGAGGTCGAATGTGGCTGCGGCTTCCACGACGCTCTGCCACAGGACGCCGGCACCGAGTGTCGCCAGCCGTGTCTGCGGGTCGATCCGCACGTTGTCGAGGCGTTTCGTGGTGATCATGACGCCGCCCGCCGGCGGTTTGCCCGAACCGTGCCCTGTGGCCTGAACCCGCACCGGCAGGCCGTGCCGCACCGCGAATCGCACGGCCGCGGCGACGTCGGCCTCGTTCGCGGCGCCGACCACGATATCCGGGTCCTGTGTGCGCGAACGGTTGAAACAGGCGACCTCCGCCGCGATGTCGTCGTCGTCGCGACCGAACACCGCGCCCGCCACCTGGGAGCGAAGCTCGGCGATGGACTCGGCGGTGAGTGCGGCATCAGCGGTCATGTCGCGAGTTTATTCTGCCTCCTGGTATACCAGTACACATTGCATCGCCTGTGCGGCAGATTTGTGCTGACCGCCCATTGTGGCGGGCGCTGTAGCCCACTCACGCATAGCCGTTCGTCGCTCGCCGGTTCACGCAGGCCGGCTGCTGAGCCACGCCATCCGCCCGAGTTTGGAGTGCAGCCACCGGTCGAATCCCCACGCTCCACCGGCTCCGACGACACCCAGCAAGGCGAACGCGATCACGTACGCGGGGGAAGCCCCGACGTCGGTCGCACCATCGCCGTATGGGCCGCCGAATCCCTCTCCCGTTGTCCAGATGGTCATCGAGAGCACCGCTCCAGCGGAACAGACCGCGTTGGTCAGACTGCCGGTGAGTAGCCCAATTGCAATCAGTGACTCGGCCAGCGCCAGCAGTATGGCGAACGCGCGGGGATCGGTTGCGACCAGGCGTGTCCAGCTGTCGATCCACGCGTGCACCGGGGCCGGCTGCCCGTCGCCGACTTCGGACAGCTTGGCGAGGAGGGTGTGCTGCGCGAAGGAGGGGAGCCACTTCAACCCAGCGTCGACCGCCCAGATCAAACCGAACGCGATCCGCACGATTGCCACGGTTCGACGCTTCTGCACCGTCAGGAACAGTCCGCCACGCGACCGGCTGCCCAGCGGAGATCGCGCCGGGTCGTTCGTGCCGAGTGCGCGGGTGGCTGCGCCGGTGCCAGCGCGGGTGAGCGCGCTGGTCGCCGGCGCAGCCGGATCTCGCACGGTGGTCACTTGAACTGCTTCGGGAACTGCTGAATGATGCCGGCGCTCAGCATGTCGGACATCTCCTGCATGTGCTGTTCGGCAGTGCCGTAGTCGACGATTTCCTTCGCGTAGTCGCCTCCCAGTGCGTCGGTCGCGTATGCGATCGTCTGGGTGATGTGCACGTGCATCATCTCCTCCATGTCGGCCGTCTTCCAGTTCGGGTTGGCCGCTGCGAGGAAGTCGCCGATTGCCTTGGCGTTGCCGTACCAGGCATCGACGGCGGTGTTCAGCGCTGCGGTGTCCCCGGCCTTCGCTGCGGTCAGAACCGGTACCGCATCGTTGATGTGCTCCTTCAGCAGCGTCGTCAGCTGGTCGCCAGCCGCATCGCCGTAGAACGGCTTGATCGCGTTACCGATGTCGGTCTGGTTCTGGAGCAGGCGGCTCAGGGTCGGCGTCAGCGCCGACGATCCCTCGGCGAATGCGACGACCGTGGCGTTTGTCCACTCCATGTGCTGCGCCCACAGGTGCGCCATCGCCGTGTACAAGCCGACCTGCGTCGACATCGCTGTGGTGCTGTGCTGTGACGACATGTCCACCATCGATACGGCGGCTGGCGGTGCTGCGGAGGCCGGCGCTGCGTCTGTGGTGCTGCATCCGACGAGCCCCATCGTGCCCAGCAGGCCGATAGTCGTCAGTGCCGCCGTCGTGAGGGCCATTCGCGGGTGGCCGTTGATTCTGTTCATGATCAGGTGCCTTTCTTGGTTGAGGGCTGGCTTTCTGTCATGTCAGATGAGTGCCGCGGCAGCCTGATGTCTTACCGGGCGAAGCGAATCTGAAGATTCAGGGTAAGAACTGTGTGTTCGGTGATACAAACAGTTCATGGAGAACCACGCGGACGGGGTGCTCGAGCGAGACGACGCTGCACCGGACAGTGAACTCGACGATGCCTATTTGTCGGTGGAGGAATCCATCGCCGGAGATCTGGTTGACCCCGCCTACGACTGGGTGGGTCGGCTCACGGGCCCCCAGCCGGCACGTAACGAGGCGATTCGTCGATTGCACACATTGATGATCCGTGCCGCGCGGTTCAAGCTCAGTCGCATGGGCGAGGCGCCGCGCCTCGGCCGGGCGCGCGCCGAGGTTATCGTGCAGTCGAGCGCCGACGAGGCCGTGGTCGCGATCCTCGCTCGGCTGGGTACGTTCGAGGGACGCAGCCGTTTTACGACCTGGGCGTACAAGTTCGCGATCCTGCACACGGCGACGGCGGTGCGGCGAGAGCTCTGGTCGCGCGTCGAACTCGACCTCTCGTCGGTGCCGGAGCCGGTGACGCGGCTCGGCGACCCGCTCGAGCACGTTGAGGGTTCCGCGCTGGCCGATGCACTGCGCACGTGCATCGCGCGATCCCTCACCCCGCATCAGCAGCGCATCCTCATCGCGATCGTGGTTGAAGGCGTCCCCATCGACGTGGTTGCTGAGCGCCTGAACACCACCCGCAACACCGTGTACAAAACCCTGCATGACGCGCGCAAGCGATTGCGGGAGGGTCTGATCGCACAGGGCTACCTCGATCCTTCCCGCGGAAGGCCCGATTCTTCCCTCGGAGGGCCCGATTCTTCCCTCGGAGGGCCCGATTCTTCCCTCGGAAGGGGGGTGAAGCAATGAATACTCAGAGTTCGTGGACCGACGCCATCGTAGAACAGGCGACCGGCCCGTTCGAACCGTGGCTGTCATGTGACGAGTGTTTCGAGCGCTCTGATTCGGCACTCGAAGACCTTCTCGATCGACACGTGCCGTTGCCTGAGGATCTCCGTGCCCACTTGCGCGGCTGCTCCGCTTGCAGCGACGAAATGGAGACGCTGGCCGAGATCGCCGCCGCCGATCGCGGCCTCGACCCAGTCGAGGGCCGAGCGCGTCTCGACGTGCAGATCACGCTCGATTAGGCGGACGGTCTGGATGCGCACGCCCGCGGCACATTCGAGAGCTCGGGCGATGGCGCATCTCCATGGGGCAAGAGGCCAGGATTGACTCCGGAGTAGTCCAGCCCGCCTGCGGGACGGCCGTGACGTGAGCGGGGTTGCGCGGTCAGCCAGGCTGTCGATGAGCAGGTCCAGCCGCGCTCCTGTGGCTGGCGCAGGCTTCGCAGCTGCGTTTACTGGCCGGGCTGGGCGACGATGTCGAGTGCGGACGCTTTGAGGAATCCACTGACACACATTGACGCGGGGCCGCAGTCGGTTCGCCTGTACCGGCTCGCACCGAATCCGCTATCGAATACGAATCGAGCCGTTCCTTCAGCCCTTGAGTCCTGTAGAGGCTAGTCCGTCAATGACGCGGCGCTGCAACACGATGAACATGATCAGCACCGGTGCCATCGCCATTAGGCTGGCGGCCATCAGGACGGGATAGTTGATCTGTCGGTTGCCTGACAGGGTTGCCAACCCTGCCGCCAGCGGCATCTGATCGGCCTGGGTCGAGACAACCAAGGGCCACAGCAGCAGATTCCACGAGAACAGGATTGTGGTGATGGCCAAGACGCTGATGCTCGGGCCAACGAGCGGCAACATCACCTTGGTGAAAATCTGGAATGGGCCCGCGCCGTCGAGGCGCGCGGCTTCCTCAAGTTCGATGGGCAGGTTTTTGAAAGCGGTGTACATCAGGAAAGTGCCGAAAGCGCTGAACAGACCCGGCGCGACGATCCCCATCAACGTGTTGAGCCAGCCGAGGGATTGCACGATTTGGTACTGCGACAGCAGATAGACCTGAGAAGGAATGAGGAGTATCGAGAGGACTACTCCGAACAGGAAGATCCGGCCGCGGAAATGCATGCGGGCGAAGGCATATCCCGCGAACGTGCAGAGCACGATCTGCACGCCGGTCTGGATGATGGTGATCAGCACCGAGACCTGCAGCTGGCTAAAGAAGGGCAGCAGGCGGAATACGTCGGCATAGTTTTGCCACTGCAGCACCGACGGCCAGAAAGTGGGAGTGACCGACTGCACTTCAGCCTGCGTGGACAGCGACATGACGATCTGCCACAGGAAGGGGAAGGTCATCACGAACCCGCCCACCGCCAGCACGAGGTGAACCCACCAGAGCCTGCCATCCCGCGGCATCCTGCGGGGGGCATCTTTCTGAGTCACCAGAATCTGCCGTGTCATCGTGCCACTCATGACTGCACCAACCGTTTCTGAAGCCGGAACTGGATCAGCGTGATCAGCCCGATGAGTACGAAGATCACCATCGCGATGGCGGCCGCGAGACCTTTGTCGTTATCGACGAATCCGGACGAGTAGAAGTAGAAAACGACCGACATCGTGTGAGGCAACACCGGGTTGTTGCTACCCAGTAGCACATACAGCAGGTCGAAAAGCTGGAAACTGCTGATCGTGGTAATGATCAGTACGAAGAAGATGCTCGGGGTGAGCAGCGGCACCGTGATGGATCGAAATTGCCGGGACCGAGACGCGCCATCCACGCGTGCCGCCTCGTAAAGGTCAGGCGGGATGTCCTTGAGTGCGGCGCCGAGGATGATCATCGAGAACCCGAGCGACGACCACAGCCCGACGATCGAGACGGCTAGCAGTGCAAATCCGGGAGCCGCGATCCAGTGCGGCCCCACGATCCCAAAGAGCGAGAGCGCCCAGTTGAAGATACCGAAGTCACCGTTGAAGATGATCCGCCACACCAGTGCGATCGCTGCGGGCATCGCGATAAATGGCATGAAGAACAGCACCCGGTAGAACTGGGCGAAGCGCAGTCCGGGCGTTTCGAGCAGGGCCGCGAACCAGACCGCGATCGGGATTCCGAGGAGCACGATCACCGTGTAGATCGCAGTGTTCAGCAGGGACTGGTAGAACTGCGGGTCGGCGAACATGGATTGGTAGTTCGTCAAACCGTCGAAGGTTGCTCCTCCGAAGGGGCCGCCCTTCGTGAATGAGTACCAGAACGTCTGCAGGATCGGCCAGATATAGAAGACCCCGACCCCGACCAGCAACGGGGCTGTGAACAGCCAGGGCCATACTCCGTCGCTACGCCAGCGGCTCGCCCCACGCCGAGGATCGCTGTTGCGAACCTCAGCGTGAGCCGTTCCAGCTTGGGTCTCGCCACGCGCTTGCGCGCGCATCGTCATGTCGTCACTCCTTCGCCAGTGCGGCATCCATCTGGGTGGCTAGCTCCTTCAGAGCTGTGGCGACCGGCACCTTCCCGGAGAATGCGTCGGGCAGGAACTTAGCTTCCAGCGCGTTCCAGGCCGCCGTATTCTTGGAGATCGGCAGCGGCTTGGCGTAACTGAGCTCGTCGAGGAACACCTGCAGGTGCGCGTCCGGCATCGACTTCACAAACCCCTGCTGAGTCTTGTTGAACGCCGGTATCACCGCGCCCATATCACCCTGTTGCTGTTGTGCCGACTTGCTTGCGAGGTAGACCTGCAACGCCTGCGCGGCCGCCTTGTTCTTACTGTTTGCCGCCACGACATTCGAGACGCCGTGGATGACCGTGGCCTGATCCTTGCCCTTGGGCAGCGGGACGACCATGATGTCGCTTTCGATCTTGTTGCCAATCAGCCCCGCGCGGAACCAGGATCCGCCCTGGTACATGGCCAACTTGCCGGAGAGGAACCACTGGTCTGCGGTAGTCTCGGTCAACTGAGCCATTGTCGGCGAGGCGCCCGACTTGATCAGGTCGGTCCAGAACTGGATGCCTGCCTGCGATTCGGGTGTGTCATATCCCGATTTCTTGCCGTTCGCGGAGACGACGTAACCTCCCGCCTGGAAGATTGTGTCGTAGTAGGTGGTCTGTCCATCCATGCCGGCGGCGGCACCATAGTCACCATCGGCCTTCAGGGCCTGTGAGATCTCTGCGCCGGTCTTTTGGAAGTCGTCCCAGGTCCAGCCGACCTGAGGTAACGCGACACCGGCCTTCTCGAAGAGGGCCTTGTTCACCCACACGGCAATGGTGTCGAAGTCCTTCGGCACCGCATACTGCACGCCGTCAAGCGAGTACATCTGATCGAGCGACTTCGGATAGTTCGCCGGGTCGATTGCACCCGACTTTACCTCAGAGGTGATTGGTTCGATCTTGCCGTTGGACGCATACAGTTGGAAGTTTGGTCCATTCATCCAGAACAGATCTGGAAGGGTGTCACTGGACGCCTCAGTCTGGAGCTTGGTCCAGTAGTTGCCGAACGGCGTCACGTCGACGTTCACTTTGATATTGGGATATTCCTTGTTGAATCCCTTCAAGT
This sequence comes from Rathayibacter sp. SW19, assembly GCF_030866825.1. Classification (NCBI taxonomy): domain Bacteria; kingdom Bacillati; phylum Actinomycetota; class Actinomycetes; order Micrococcales; family Microbacteriaceae; genus Rathayibacter; species Rathayibacter soli. The sequence continues at coordinate 3,108,838 of NZ_CP133020.1, read as the reverse complement.
TCGCCTTGATCGCCGCGACTTGGTTCTGATCCCAGACCGCATAGGTGAGGTTGGCTTTGGTATCGTGATTGGCCGTCGCGTTTGATGCTCCGGACGAGGAATCACCGGTATTCCCCGATGAGCAGCCAGCGAGCATCGCCCCGACGGCGAGCACCGTCCCGGCGGCTAGAATGAGTTTTCGCATCGTATTCTCCTTTGAATGTGAATCGAGGGTGGTGCAGCCCGGGTTGGCGGATATCGGCCGCTAACCCGGGAGCCGTTCCGGCGACGGTTCACTCGTTTCCAGGCGAGCGGCCACCGCCGGATCGACGGGTGGAATCCGAATCGGTATCGAACCGGAACGAAGAGACTCGGTTGCTGCGATACCTGCAGCAACGGCGTTTCGTGATGCAACCGGTGACGTCACCGTGGGCGTCCCCTGAGTCACGAAGTCCAAAAATTCTTCGACTGTGCGTGCGTCCGCGTCGTCGTGCCCCGACGCGTCACCGTGGATCGGGTACTCAACATCGCCTTCAGGTCGATACTCCCGACGCCGGTTCCACACGCGGACGACCCCTCCGGCGGAATCGCCAAAGTTCTCGAGGCGACCTTGCGTCCCAATCACCGTGTAGTTCCGCCAGTAATCCGGAGTGAAGTGGCATTGCTCGTACGAGGCAAGCACCCCGTTGTCGAGTTTCATCAGCATCATCGAGATGTCTTCGACATCGACCACGGGGTTCAGTCCGGTCTGGGCGAGTGGCGGCCAATTATCGAATGAGAACCATTCGGGCATGAGGCGTCCCGAGTTGTCACGTCGATCTGTGATGTTGCCGTAGACGCTCAGCGCTCCCATGCCTGATACAAGGGTTGAGTAGCCTCCGGCGAGCCAGTGGATGACATCGATGTCGTGGGCACCTTTTTGAAGTAGCAGCCCTGTCGACTTCGTGCGGTCGGCGTGCCAGTCCTTGAAATAGTAGTCGCCTCCATTGCCGACGAAATGCCGGCACCAGACGGCCTTGACCTCACCAATCTCGCCGCGGCCTATGATCTCGTGCATGAGGCGGATCGCCGACATGTGGCGCATGTTGTGGCCTACATATAGCCGGGTCCCGGTCTCGGCTGCGGCCGCCAGGATCTGGTCTGCATGGTCAAGCGTGATGGCCAGAGGCTTCTCCAGATAGACCGGGATGGCGGCGTTCAACAAGTCAACGGCGATGGCGGCGTGAGTGTGATCAGGCGTGGTCACGAACGCGGCATCGATGTCATCTCGCGCTGCAATCAATTCGCGATGGTCGCGGTAACCCGAAAGTCCCGGCCCGAAAAGGCTCTCGGCACGGGCATAGGCCGCCAGGTTCGGGTCGACGAACGCCACCACGCGCGCGCGTCCGGATTCGACCGCGTGCTGCGCTAGGGACGCGCGCGACCCGACTCCCACGACCGCCAGACGCAATGGGCGTGCTTCATGTTCGCTCATGCTGCTGCTCCCGCGAGTGAGCGCGCACTGGCGACGTCGATCCTCGGCTCCGGCAAGCTCACGCTGCCATAGACGGACACTGACGCCACTTTGAACGCATGTACAAGCATGCCGAGCGCGACTGCCTCGGCGCCCAGCTCGGACGCGATGATTGTGGGGCTCACTGGCACGGGGATCGCCTCGCAAACCGCTTCGCGGAGTGGGTCGAGTAACACGCCGCCCGCCTGCGAAAGTCCACCACCGACGACGATAAGGTCGGGATCCACGGTCATCGCCGCGATCGCAATTCCTGTCGCGAGCCCGTTGGCAAACCGTCGGACTTCTTCGAGCGCATTCGCTTCTCCGTTCGCGGCCAGGCGGAAGACTTCTTCGCCCGATGTGCCAGATCTCCAGGTGAGCTGATCGTGGCGATCGTCGACCGCCATCGAAAAGGCGATTCCACCAATCTCGCCCGCCGCACTGTGATGGCCGCGACGGAGTTCGCCGCCCAGAATGAGCGCCATCGACACGCGGTGACCGGCGAACAGGTACATAACGTCTTCGGCTAGGCGGGCGGCGCCCAATCGGTGTTCCGCCAGCGCCGCCATGCGGATGTCATTCTCAACCACCACGGGACAGCCGTAGGCACGACCTAGGTGGCCCGAGATGTCGACGCCCTCCCAGTCGGGGAGGTTTCGAGATACGATGATGCGACCATCGTGTCCTACGATGCCCGTGACGGCAACGCCAATGCCAACCAGGTCGGATGCCTGCACGCTCGCATCCTGCAGGCATCGGTCGACGACCCGCCGAACTCCGATCATGCGTTCGGGGCCAATGACGTCATCTCCGGTCGGTTCGTCAATCCACCTGACGATTCCGCCTCCCAGATCGGCGAGCGCGACGCGGACGCGGTGTGGGCCGACATCGACCGCAGCGACGTACCCGGCGCCCGGACGGAACGAGTACTTGCGAGCAGGGCGGCCGGCTCCGCGACCGCCTGTCGTGAGATCGTCAAGAACTGACACCACGCCGCGGCTCATCATTGCCTCAAGCCCCGCCTCAACGGTGGGCCTCGACAGGCCGGTACGACTCGATAAGTCCGCCACGGTGCCCTGCCCATGATCGCGCAGGGCAATGGCGCAATACGCTGCGTTTCGAGCCCTGGTGCTCAAGGGCTCCGTACCGGTAGAGAAGTCCACGACAGCCACTAGTGTTCACCGGCTCCTAACGATTGTGGCGCTGCTATTTTTAGAATGAAACCACATTGCGTATTAATCTGAATTCAGTATGGCGTTAAAAACAGCAATGTCAAGCGATATACGTAAGCCGCTTATATAAATAAGGAACGTTAGGGCTGTTGTGAGGCGCTCGGCGATTGGGACTTGGCGAAGCGCATCTCAGATCGTGGAGAACTCGGGGTGGTGGCATTTTCTGCTTGACTCAGCCCCGACGGGGGTGGTTACAGTGTCCCCACCGCATTGAACGTCATGCTGATTACGATCGTGGAGGTACTCATGGCTACAACCGCACTACCACCGGTTGTCGACTCGGAAACCTGGCAGAACGCCCTCGCCGAACTGCGCATCAGGGAAAAGGCCGCGACGAGGGAACTTGACCGGATCGCAGCGCAACGGCGCCGGATGCCAGCGGTTGCGTTACCTGACTACACCCTCGAAGGTGAAGACGGGCCCGTGCGGTTGGCGGACGTCTTCGAGGGCGCGTCGCAGCTGATCGTCTACAACCACATGTGGTTTCCCGGTGAGGAGTGGCAGTGTCCAGGCTGCACCGGCTTTACCTCGCAGTTCACCAGGCTCGACTTTCTCGACGGCTATGACGCCCGGTTCGTCATCGTCACTCAGGGTCCGATCGACGAAGCGCTCGCCTACAAAAGGCGGGTGGGCAACCAGATGACCTGGTACTCGACGGCCAACAGCCCCTTCGGCGCCGATGTCGGCGCGGAACCTGGCGGCGGATTTGCCGTGAACGTGTTCCTGCGCGACGGCGACACCGTGTATCGCACGTGGCACACGAACGGCCGCGGCGTCGAGCAACTCGCCCACACGTTCGGACTGGTCGACGTGCTGCCGTATGGTCGTCAAGAAGAGTGGCAAGATTCCCCGGCCGGTTGGCCGCAGCATCCGACATATGCCGAGGGGGCAGGATCACGAGGCATCGCGGCGCTCTACGGAGCGGATGCGTAGCGACTCGCGCCGGACCGTTTGCGAACCGTGACCGGCCCCGCACCGAAATTCACACCATCAGCGCAGCCGAAGCGCGAATAGTAGAGGTATGACGGTTTTCGTCACCATGTTGCTGCTCGTGACCGTCGCCGCGAGCTTGGGCGAGACGTATGCTTTCGTGACCTACCGCGGGCTTGTGAGGGGGAGCCATCCGCGCTACGTGTGGCGCACCGCCTACCTCCTGCTGGCGTGGAGCGTGATCGTGTTGTGCGTCGGGCTGGCATTCCTCGACGTCGTCGAGGGTGACACCCTGTTCGCCGCTCTTTGGCTGGCGGTAGCCGGGATCCGCGCGTACCAGTTGTACCTCAACCGCAAATCGGATGATGACGACTGGTTCAAGGGCCGCGGCCACAAGATCTGGGCGGGTATCAAGCGCCGCGTCACCAGCTTGGCGCCGACCGGGGCGCCGGTGCCGCAGCCGGTTAGAGCGTGACGCCTCCGCGCGAGACCGTCGGGACTGCGCTGGCCACCTAGGAGTCAGGCGCTAGTCGAGCCGGGGAGGGCTGCCGCTGTTGCAGTAGAGCGATGGTTGCCACCGCTGCGACGACGATGACCGCGCCGATCCACTGCCTGCCTGTGAGTTGCTCGCCGATCATCGTCGCTGCAGCGAGTCCGAACACCGGTACCAGGGTGATGAATGAGCCGGCGAATGATGCGGTCACGTCGGCGAGTCCGGTCAGATACAGCCAGAAAGCGACTCCGTAGTAGAGCAGGCCCGAAGCTATCGCCCACAGCCACGTCGTGGAGGGAACCGAGGAAATCGAGCCGGCGTGCGGCCACAGCAGCTGGCTGATCACCAGGACGACCACGGCGAAGACCAGCGCCGCCGCCTGCTGCACACCCGCGACGGCAATCGAGGCGTCGTCGACCAGCAGCCGGCGGGTGATCACCGTGTACAGCGCGCAGGCGCCGACGGCGGCGAACGTGAGGAATACGCCGATTACGGTGCCGGCGGCCCCGGCCTGATACACAACGAGAAGCACTCCGATCACGGCGACCGCTAGAGCGGCGCCGAGCCCGGCAGTGATTCGCTCGCGGAGCAGCAGCATTGCGAGCACGAGGATGAGCACCGGCTCAGCAGCCCAGATCAGAACCGACATGCTTGCGCTGATCGATGCGAGACCGAGCAGGCCCAGCGCGTATGCGAGGCCGGGATTGAGGATGCCGAGCGCCGCCAGCCGCCGCAGTTGTGGCGTCCACGTGATCCGGACTCGTTTCACCCAGATCCCTGCGAACAAGAAGACAGTGCTGGTCGCCAACTGTACGGTCAGGAGCATGATCGGTTCCACCGTGCCCAGCGCGTATTTGCTGATCACCGTGCCGACACCCCAGCAGCATGCTGCGCCGATCAGCATCAGCACCGGTCGCCGGCGCACACGCGAAAGCCCCGCCGGAGACGTACTCATCGCTGATCGTCGTCGCTTCCCGCCCACGGGGCCGTCGTGGGCAGTTCGTGAGCCGGAATCTTGCCCGCGAGGGATCCCATGACCTGTTCAGCGGCCCGCGGAAACTGCTCAATACACGCCGCGTTCACGATGTACCAGCTCGAGGTGCCCGATCGGTCGAGCAGCACGAATTCGTCGTCGAGCAACCGTTGGAGATGAACCGATATCGTCGACTGGGCCAAGCCGATGGTCTGCGCGATTTCGCCGACGCGCATTGGCCGCTTCTCGCTTGCCAGCACGTGCAGCACCTGAAGCCGGGTTGGGTCGGCCATGCACCGAAACCACGATGCGTACGTCTCGGCCCGTTCCCTGCTCAACGCACTCATTGAACACCCTTCATCGTTCATCGACGATAAACGATGACCGGATGCTCGTCAAGCCTTTTCGACGTCAGATCGGCGGCGCTGCACCGCGAGCGTGATCGCCGATCATAATCGGGCCGACATCCGAGCAATATCGAGTTGCGTGCTCCAGGACTGGCTCGCGATCTGCACGGCATCCCACGGTGAGCCGAGGGGAGGCGTGTAGGAAAGGTCGAGTTCGCTGAGGCCGGCCACCGGCATCCGATGGAACAGTGCGGTCGCGTAGGTGTCGACTCGCTTGGCAGTTTCCGTGCCGAGGCTGCCGACAAGTTGTGCGCCGAGCAGCTCGCCCGACTCACGGTCGCCGGTGATGCGAATGCTGATCGGTTGCGCGCCCGGGTAATAGGCCTTGTGATCGTCGGCAATCGCCGTGTTGCTGAATGGTGTGTAACCGGCGGCGGCAGCGTCGCGGTCGCGCAGACCGGTGCGGGCAGCGACCAGATCGAAGACCTTGACGACTTGCGTGCCCAGGCTTCCGGCGAAGCGAGCGCTGCCGCCGAGCGCGTTCTCGCCGGCCACGCGGCCTTGCTTGTGTGCTGTTGTGCCGAGGGGCAGATATGTCACGCCCAGCTGGCGGTGGTGCGTCACAACGCCGTCGCCGGCGGCGAAGACGTGAGCCAGGCCGGTGCGCATGGCTTCGTCGACGGCGATCGCACCGCCTGCGCCGCGCGTGGCGCCGGCACGATCGAGCAAGTCCGTATTGGGTTTTACTCCGACCACCGCCAGCACCAGCTCCGCGTGGTGCTCGAATGCCGCATCGTCGCGGATGCCTGACACGGTGAGTCCGCTCCCGCTGCGGGCGACCGCGGTGACTCGAGCGTCGGTGATGACTTCGACCCCGTGACGGGTGAGTTCTTCGTGCACGAGGGCTGCCAGTTCGGGGTCGAGGGTGGAGAGCACTTCGGCGCCCCGCTGCAGCTGCGTGACTTTCAGACCCCTGACGGTCAGCGCCTCTGCCATTTCCAGACCGACATAGCCTGCACCGATGATGATCGCCGTCTCAGGGCGTCGGGTCTCCAGAAACCGCTCGAGCGCGAAAGTGTCGCCCATTGAGTGCAGCACATGAACACCGTCATCCGGGCTGAGCGTGTCGAGCCCGGCGATTCCGGTGCGGGAGGGTGATGCGCCGGTGCCGACGATCAGCTCGTCATAGTTGATGGCAGTTTCCGCGCCGCCGGGCAGTCGAACGTGGAGCCGCTGGCCGGCAACATCGATCTCGGTCGCCAACGTGTCGAGCCGCAATGTCATGCCGGTCGCTTCCAGATCCGCGTGAGTTCGGTGCGCCAGACTCTGCCAGGGGCTGACTTCGCGCGAGAAGTAGTACGGGATGCCGCAGATCGAGAAGTTGGGATAGGCATCCGCAACGACAACGGTCACCTCGGCGGACGGGTCGAGTTCGCGGGTGCGCAGGGCGGCGGAGATGCCGGCATCGCTTCCGCCGATTGCAACGATGTGCATGGATGGGCCCTTAGCTGAGTTGGCGATTATTGTGGGCGATCACCACGTCGTCGGTGGTGCGACCGACGCGTGGGTAGAAGAGCACGAGTAGCGCAAGACCGACGGCCGTGCCGATCACCTGCATGCCGACGAAGCCCGGGGCAGAAGTGGGTGCGATTCCGGCGAACGTGTCAGAGAACATCCGCCCGACCGTGATGGCCGGATTCGCGAACGACGTCGAGCTGGTGAACCAGAACGCGGCCCCGATGTATCCGCCGACTGCCGCCGCAGTCAAAGCTCCGCGGCCGGTGCGGGCGAGGGCGAAGATCAACACAATCAATCCTGCGGTTGCGACGACCTCGGCCAGTAGGTGGCCTGGGGTTGTGCGATCTTTCGTCGAGATTCGGGTACCGATGTCGAACATGGCGTTGGCCAAGACGGCGCCGCAGATGCCGCCCGCGCATTGAGCGAGAACGTACGCACCGACATCCGCCAGGCTGATTCCTGTGCCGCTGCGCCGGCCGAGCAGCCAGTCGGCGGCCGAGATCAGCGGGTTCAAGTGTGCTCCCGAAACCGGCGCGAACATCAGGATCAGCACCGTCAGACCGAGCGCCGTCGCGATGCTGTTCTCAAGGAGTTGCAAGCCGATGTCGTCGGGTGAGAGGCGCTGCGCTGCGATGCCCGACCCGATGATCACGGTTACGAGCAGGCCGGTGCCGATGAATTCGGCGCTCACTCGTCGCCAGAAGTGCGGGCGGACGTGGGTTGCAACTGAGTGGGTCGATGGCACTGGACTATCTTGACGGAATGCGTTGCCTCAGTCAATATTGAGTCAATGGAACACGAGGCGATCGATAAGTTGGAGCGACGTGCGGCGAAACATGCGGCCCTGGCCGATCCTGCCCGCCTGCGCATTGTCGACCTCCTCACGCTCGGGGATGTCTCGCCCGGCGACTTGCAAGCAACCCTGCGGATGCCTTCGAATCTGGTCGCCCACCACCTGAAGGTGCTGGAGGGCGAGGGCCTGATTGTTCGCAGGCGCTCGGAAGCGGACCGTCGTCGCAGCTACGTTCACCTGGTGCCGGATGCCCTCGTCGGCATCGCGCCGGATGCTGCGGAAAGCGTCAAAAGAGTCGTTTTCGTCTGTACCGCGAACTCTGCCCGGTCTCAGTTGGCAGCCGTGCTCTGGCACGGGGCCAGCGCGATCCCCGCGGCTTCGGCAGGCATGCATCCGGCCGAGCGCGTGGCGCCGGGCGCGCTGGCGGCCGCGCAGCGCCATCACCTGAGTTTGCGGGCGGCTCGGCCCCGCTCGATCGCCGACGTGCTCACCGATGACGATTTCATCATCACCGTGTGCGACCACGCGCACGAAGAGCTCGGCGACGTCGGCGGACTGCATTGGTCGGTGCCCGACCCGGTTCCTGTTGGAACGGATGCCGCGTTCGACACAGCGCTGGAGGAATTGGCCAGCCGGGTCGAGCACCTCGCCCCGCGACTGAGCGCTATCCGTTAGTCGAAGGGCTTTGGCCCGCGGGTGGTTCAGAGCCAGAACACGGAAAGGTTCTCTGCGAGGCTTCGGCCTTGGTCGTAACCTCCTCACGCGGCAGGCAGGCGCGTCGACGGGTTCAACGCGTTGGCGTTGAATACGTCGCCCGATCGGGCATCCGGAAAGACGATCTCGACGATGCTGCCTGTCGTGCGCAGTTCGTCGACCTGGGTTGCGAGAGCCATGCCCCACTCGAGCGGATGCCGTGACCGGCCGCTGAACGGATCCAGCACGAGTACCCGCCCGTATCCTGCCGCCAGATCGGTGTTGGAGCCGCGTCGATAGCCGCCGTCGAGGTAGCGGTGCTCAGCGACGCGGTAGGGGCCGAAGGGGCCGAAGCCGTTGCTGGTGCTGGCAGCGACTGCGTCGACCAGGTCGACACCGCTGTCGCTGTCGAACACGACGGACTCGCCGGTTTGGGCGTTAACAGCAGTGATCAGCACCCGCTGGCGGGGCCACTGATGCTTCGGGAGCCGAGCCGCCACGATGTCGCGCCAGCGGGCTTGGCTCGAGCCGTCAGCGGCATCCATTTCGAGCGCCGCCGCGCCGATCCTGCGGCGCATGTCGGACGCATCCTCGGAAACAGCGATGATCTTGCCCGACCACTCCATCGAGCCCGGCCCCGAGAGGTAGCTCGGCTTCGGGCTATCCGGGGGTTTCACCTCCTGCTCGTCGATCACGATCATGAGGACGATAGCACGCGTGGCGACCCAAGATTCCTGCCGGCCGAGCCAATCCGGTGGATCATGGTGACGTGAGTTGGCGGTGGGTTTCTGACGAATCACGGAGGTCGTGCGATGCAGCTGGCCGTTATCGGAGCTTCAGGTAGAACCGGGCTTCTCGTCCTTGATGTCGCGATCGATCGGGGTATCAGAACGGTTGCGATCGTTCGCGATCCAAGACGACTCCCCAGGCAGCCGAGCCTGCTGCTTTCGATTGCGGCAGCGGATGCCCGGGACGCCGGCGCGCTCGAACGAGCACTGATCGGTGCGGAAGCTATCGTATTCGCGGTCGGCCCACGAGGACCGGGATCCCGAGGAGTACAAGCTGATGGTGTGCGCGCGTGCCTGGCGGCGATGAGCGCTGCCGGTGTAGGCAGGATCGTCGCGGTCAGTGGCGCCTGGGTAGACAATCAGCACGACGGTGCGTTCTCGCGATTCGTCGTCAAGCCGGTGTACCGGAGCGCGCTGAAGGCCTCCTATCTCGACATGGTCGACATGGAGCGCGCTCTGACCGAAAGCGATGCCGATTGGACGGTGCTGCGGCCGCCGGTTCTGACCAGTGGCCCGCCTCGTCATCAATATCGTTCACGTATTGGGCGAGATGTCCCATTCGGCTTCACGATCGCGCGTGGCGATCTGGCCGAGGCGCTCGTCGATGTCATCGCGGATCGGTCAACTTTTCACGCAGCGATTGGGGTTGCGCGTTGAGCGGCGCGATTGAGTGGAATCCGCATGCATCGTCGATGGCGCAGCCGCTGGCCAACCTCAGCGGGGAAGTCGTCGCGACGGATGCGCGGCCGGCCGCGTCGCCGAGAGTCACCGCGTTCGTGCCGCGAGCAACACACCATACCGCTTCGAATCCGAGAGCGAGGCCCAAGACACTGAGGAATACCAGTTGCTCATCACCTGCGATGAGGCTCTTGCCGACGCCGACCTCGACGAAGGTCAGAATGGCCAGAGCAGTCCAGCCGACGCCAGTGACAAGGCAATGAGCGTGACGGCAGAGCCAGAAGTTCAGAGCGCACCAGCCGCCGGCTGCCACGAAGGCGACCCCGTCGGCACCGAGTTGCGCTCGCGTTGGGAGGTAGGGGGCCACGCCCAGCAGTGCGGCGACGCCGATGAGGTAGAGCAGGCACGACCATCCGGATCGAGGGAGCATTCGGTCAACGCGTTGCGCCAGCGTGTTCACGGGCGGCCGCGTCGGAGGAGACCAACCCCACAACGCGCGTGATGAACGGCTGAGCGGCAGGATGTCGGCGGGGCGGCACGCGCGGTCGGCATCCGCGGCGATTCGGATCGCGTCGAGGCGTTCCGTCTGGCTCTTATGGGGAATCATCTGGGCAGTCATCTCTGTCACCTCAAAGTGAATGTAAGCCCTCCCGGTGGGGGGAGAGTCAAGCGCTATTGCTGAATCGCGGATCCCACGCACGAAAATCTGCGCGACCGGTCAGTTCCTCGTTGTGCTCCGCCCGAAAGGCATCGATGCGCTCTATGACTTGGCCGAGTTCGGCGATACGCGCTGCCGCGCGGTCGCGTGCCACTCCCAACAGTGCGGCCAACTGCGGGCCGACGGTCTGGGTGGTGGGCGCAAGATAGCTCAGGCTGAGGTTCTGGATCTCAGCCATAGTCAGGCCGAGCGAGCGGAGCCCGCTGACCACCGCCACGCACCACAGCGCGTCGTCGCCGAAGAGCCGGTAGTTGCCCGGGCTGCGGCCCACGGTGTAAATGAGGCCGAGGTCCTCGTATGAACGCAAGATTTTAACGGAGACGCCAGTTCGGCGCGACAGCGTACCGATCGTCATTTGATGCTCATCGTTCATCGGGAGCGACCTCCTTCGCCGGCGTGAATCGCGCTTGATCGCGTCGGACACCTCACACAATACGGAGGGTAGACCCCGCGTCGCCGGTCGGCCACCGGGAGGCGGCAGGTGCCATGAATCAGTTTCAGCAGTTTCTGCTCAACTTGTTGACGCACAGCGGATCGAGGGGTTACATTAACTGTCATTGATGACTAACGTTAGTAGTCACGAACATAGTGATTGCGAAGATCGCGATCACTTACACAAAGGAGAAGATGATGGGACAACCAGTGGCCATGTTCGAGATCGTCAGCACCGAGCAGGATCGGGCGCAACGTTTCTATTCGCAACTGTTCGATTGGACGATCACGCCGGCTCCCTCGACGGACGGGTATGCGTTGGTCGATACCGGCGCCGGTGATGGCGCGATCGGCGGAGGAATCGGGCCGTCGATGCGCGGCGAAACCGGAGTCAAGTTCTATGTCCGGGTCGACGACCTTGACGCTTATCTTGCCCGCGCAGAGGAACTCGGCGGGGCGCGTGTCGTGCCGCCCACTGACCTGCCTGAGGGCTACGGGCGGTTTGCGATTCTTGCTGACCCGGACGGCAACCCGGTGGGTTTGTGGGCGTGAGTGCTGCTGTACGGCAGTCGTCGGTACAGAACGATGACGACGCGGTGTGGCGCGCCCTGGTCGAACCGCGTCGACGCGCGATCCTGCGTCTGGTCGCAGACCGGGAGCGCGCCGCCGGCGAGATCGCGAACGAGTTCGAGGTCACCCGCACCGCCGTGAGCCAGCACCTCACGGTGTTGAAGGAGGCGGGGCTCGTGTTCGAGCGTAGGGATGGAACGCGGCGCTTGTATCGCGCGCGCAGCGAAGGGCTTGCGGCGCTGCGTAACCTGTTGGACGATGTGTGGGCGACCTCGCTGGACATCGGGCGCACCCTGGTAGAAGCGGACCAGGACGAGAGCATTCGGGGTGAGTCAGATGACAACTGAGCGGGTGAGAACTGAGCGGCCACGCGAAGTTTTGCGGATGGAGCGGCCGCCGGTGCATCAGTCGGTCCTGGTGCGAAGCGGGCTTGAGCACACGTTCGCGGTGTTCGTGCGGGAAATCGGCTCGTGGTGGCCGTTACGGCCATTCTCGATCGGTACCACGAGCGTCCGCACCGTGACTTTCGAGCAGTCGCTCGGTGGGCGTGTCTACGAAACTTGGGACGACAAGAGCGAGCATGACTGGGGCACGATCCTGGCGTGGAATCCACCGCACGGCTTCTGTATGACCTGGAACGTGACAGGAACACCCACGGAGGTCGAGCTGTCTTTCACCGCAGAGGCGGAGCAGCGCACGCGGGTGGATGTCGAGCATCGAGGGTGGGATCGCCTCACGCAGGCCGAGCTGGAACGCGACTGTGCGCTCCCCGGCGGTTACCTCGGCGGCAGTTTCACCCAAGGGTGGTCGCGAATCCTGGCGGAATTCGTCGCGGCCGCACAGGCCTGACCTGGCCAGTGCGAGTGGCGTCGACGCTACGAGAAGGAAAAACCGAACCATGGACTATTTCACCGACGAGCAAATGCAGACAGCACTGCAATCCACGGAACCCTATACCGTTGTGATCCTCTCGAAGACCGTAAAGCGTGCCTCGAGCGGCGCGGATGCCGTGATTTGGGAGCACGGGCGACGGAACTTCGGCTTACGTGCACAAGGCGACCTTGCCGTCGTTTGCCCGATCAGCGACGAATCGGATTTCGCAGGCATTTACATCTTCGCAGGGAGCCCGAAGGAGGTCCGCGAGATCGTGGACGGTGATCCTGCCGTGCGCGCGGGCATCCTTACCTACACGATCCACGCAACGCGTACCTTCCCAGGGGACGCGCTTCCGCGACACTGATCAGTGAGGTATTGCTCGACGGCCGCAGTGATGCGCTGCTGGTCGTTTGTGGCGAGCAGATCAAGTAGAGCTCCACGCAGCACGGCGAGGGTGAGGGTGCGCTCAGCAATCGCCCTCGGGCTGCTGCGCTCGTCGGGGTCCTGGGCGGCGGCAAGAAGCTCCAGCCAGTCAGACACGGTGGACTGCGCGAAGTTGGCCCACGGGCCGTGTGGCTCGACCAATGAGCGCGTATAGCCTTCGGCCCACAGGCGAAGCAGGTCGCGGTACTCCTCAGCGGACAGCCATTCCCAGATCGTCGCGGCCATGGATGCGAGGTCGCCGCCGGGGTTGGACTCCTCCAGCCGGCGCAGCCAGGCAAGCTCGTCGACGCGCGCACGGCCGAGCAGGGCGCGCACGAGTCCGTCCTTACTGCCGAACAAGAACAGCAGCACTCGTGGGCTTGAGTCGATCTCCTTGGCAAGGGGCCGCAGCGTCAGTCCAGTGATGCCGTACTGGAGCACGTAGTTGTAGGCGCGTTCCAGCAACTCATCGCGCCTCGCAGACTCTGGCGGTACCCGTTCGTTCGACACGTGCTCTAGTATACTGAAACATGCGTTTCAGTTGCTATGAGCGGAGAGATTATGAAGACCGCAAACTCTGACATCACGATTCGACCCCTGGGTCGGCCGGGCGATCTGGGCTGGGTCGTCGAGGCCCACGGGGAGGTCTATAACACTGAATTCGGCTGGGATACGGATTTCGAGGCTCTGGTCGCGCGGATCGTCGCCGACTATGCCACCGATCACGACCCCAGCCGTGAGGCGGCCTGGATCGCCGAGTTGGGCGGGCGTCGCGTCGGATGCATCTTCTGCGTAACCGATGCCGATGACCCCTCGGCAGCAAAGCTGCGAATCCTGCTCGTACACCCAGATGGCCGCGGCCACGGGCTCGGCGGCCGTTTGGTCGATACCTGTCTGGGATTCGCGCGCGCCGCCCACTACGCGCGCGTCCGGCTGTGGACCAACGATCCACTCAAGGCGGCGAGACGGATCTACCTTGACCGCGGCTTCATCCTCACAGCGGAGGAGCGGCACCACTCATTTGGAGTTGACCTCATTGGCCAAACGTACGAACTAGAACTCGAGAACGCTGAGCCTCCGCTGTGACAGCTCAGCGTGACCGCCAAGAAGGCGTCGGGCGCGGCCCCTCACGGGGCGCAGTTCGAGCAGATTGTCGTCGTCGCGGGACACAAGACTGTGTGAATCGACACTGGGTAAATCGAGACTGTGTGAACCGAGACTGGGTAAATCGAGACTGTGTGAATCGACACTGTGTGAACGCGGCCACCGCGATTCGGCGAAGCGCCGTGCGGTGGCGTGTTCACATTCCACCTACGCAAAGAGGCCGGAAACCCTCAAGTTTCCGGCCTCATCTTGGTTGCGGGGACAGGATTTGAACCTGCGACCTCTGGGAGAACCGGAGCATAGTTCCGGTTGGCCCTGAATGAGGCTGAACACTTGCGGTTTTCCCTTGATTTTACAGGGAACCGGGTGGTTCGCTTGCCACGATCATATCCGGTCAAATTGAGTTCGTCACGAACCAATCCGGTGAGTAAACGGTGACCATCAGCAGCCCAAGACAGCTCGACCCGGCTACTTTCGTCCGGTGTCCGGACCATGGCGGAGTCCGCTCGGACGCCATCCAGTCCGGCGCGCTGATCCGGGAATGCACCCTCGACTGTTGTCTCACCCGCCAGTTCCGGGCCCAGTTCGACGAAGACGCGATAGTGGCCTCGAGAGTCTCGACCACGACCACGCTGACGCCGACGTGATCCATCATATGGGTCGTCATTTCTTGATCTCGTGGCGCAGTAGCACCACGCCCTTTTCGAACGAGGTGGCCTCGACCACGCTCAGGTCTCGCGAATCCTGGAAAATGCGCGTCCCAGTGCCCCGTGACGCCGGGCAGACCTGCATCTGGGTCTCGTCGACGACGCGGGCGTCCAGCGGGGGAGTGCATGAGCGCCGAGCTCCCTCACAGCTAGATGTCCTTGCTGCTGTGCTCCTTGGGCTCCCGGATTATGGCGGCCGTATCGCGCGCGACGAACTTGGCGAGATTGTTGAACTTCTGCCCGTACTCGCCCTGTTCGTCGGCATACGGCCAGCAGTCCTTGACAACTCGCACGTGTTCGCGCTGAGAATCATCATGTCGACCGAGTCGTCCTGGGTTACGAGACAGTGTGTGTTGAAGCCTGCTGCTATACAGCAAGTTGCGTGCTTCCGTATGCCGATCCTTGCATACGTGACAGCCGCTGCAGTAGGGGGTGATCCGAACGGCCCACACTGTCTCGCAAGGTATGCGTTTCGAGGCGCCTGGGTTGCGAGAAAATGTGACGCTGGAGATCATCCACACGGAGAACGGGGAGGAGGGCGAACCCGACGAGTGGATTCAACCCCCGGACAGACCAGGACCCACGGGAGTCGAGCGCTTCACAGACATTTATGCCTCGGTGGCCTACTTCTGGCGATTCGCGATGTCGCACCTTCGCATGAACAAAGCCTGGGCTACCTCGCGGAATTCCTCGTTGCTCGAGCGCTCAGCCTGGCCGACACACGCCGTATCGAGTGGGATGCCTATGGTTTGCTTGTCGATGACCGCATTCGGGTCGAGGTCAAGTCGTCGGCCTATCTCCATCTCTGGAAGCAGCGCCAGCTGTTACGGATCGAATTCTCCGGACTCCATGGGACGCGTTATGACCCGCGCCATGGTGACGACCCAAATGGGCGTCAGTCAAACGCCCACGTCTACATCTTCGGCGTGCAGGCGTCGACCAACCGCGACTCACATCATCCGCTGGATGTTCGGCGTGGGAGTTTTTCATCCTCAGCAAGAGTGATCTCAAGCGAGGTCGCGTCGGCCAGAGCCTCGGGCTCGCAACGTTGACACGCCTGTCGGGCGGGCAACACCTAGGAACGAGTTACGAGCACGGGTCTTCGAGAAAACAGAAGGCCAGATCGTGAAGACCGAACCCTGGTGGTGAGCGCGGGTCCTGATGCCGGCAACTCTCAATTGCGCATGAATGTGACTGACTCCTTTGGGACCGTGCCGAAGAGTGATACTCGCAATTCCCGCGCGACCCCGAGAAGTGTGCTCGCGTGCATACGAATCCAGGACTGCCTGGGTCTGACACTCTCTGTCAGCGTGAGTTGAGCCCCGGACGGCGGCTCGCACTCGCCGGGCGAGTAGGTTCGTGTCATGGATGCAGTTCTCGATGAGCGACTGGTGTTAGCGAGTGACGACCCGAGTCGACCTCATGTGCAGGGTGAATTCGTTGTTCCCCCTTATCAGCGTGGATACCGCTGGGGGGAGGTCGAGACGCATCAGCTTCTCGACGACATCAACTCAAGTCCTGTCGACCGCGGCTATTACCTGCAGCCGGTCGTGGTCCTGAAACGGCCCGACGGCACATGGGAACTCGTCGACGGGCAACAGCGCCTTACAACGCTGTACCTGATCCTGCGCTATATCGGGACGAAGCTTCCGAATGCCACCGTCGACTACTCATTGACATACGAGACGCGGGCTGGCAGCCGAGAGTACCTCGAGACACTCGACCCGGCACGAAGCAATGAGAACGTTGACTTTTTCCACATGGCAAAGGCCTATGAGGCCATCGAGTCGTGGTTTGAATCCCGCGGGAATCCGCTTCTCGTCGCCGTGGACATGTACCAGGCGCTCTCAAAGCGAGTGTTCGTGATCTGGTACGAAGCGCCCGCCGACACGACTAACGCGAACGCGCTGTTTGCCCGCTTAAATCGTGACCGGATTCCCTTGACCGACGCGGAACTCATCAAGGCTCTTATTCTCTCTGAGAGTGCCACCCGTGACGATCACTCTGGGCGCCGAGCTGAAATCGCCGCACAGTGGGACGGAATCGAACGAGAACTTCGGGAGGATCAATTCTGGGCATTCTTGACCGGAACGAGTGCCGGCAGACCGACTCATATCGATTTTGTCTTCGAAAGCTTGACCCGAGCGTCTTCTTCGCACCACAGACCTCCTTACTGGACGTTCGAACAAGTACGAGAACGCGTCAAGCAGACATCGGCGGCAGAATTCTGGCGGGAGGTCGTCGAGATCTTCGGAACGCTCAAGGGGTGGTTCAACGATCGCGAACTGTTTCACCGGATCGGCTACCTTGTCGCTATTGGCGACAACATTCAAGATCTAATCGCGATCTCACGGCTGACGACCCATTCCATGTTCCGGCAGGAGCTCCAGCGACGTATCCGCGAGAGGCTTGTTCTCACCCGAGAATCGGCGTCGCTACTTCGTTACGACAAGAACCCGATGCGATGCGAATGGGTACTTCTGCTCATGAATGTTCAATCGATCCTTGGATCGGCGGACAAAGGGAGCCGGTTCTCGTTCCACGCCTATGCACAGGGCGGCTGGTCTCTGGAACACATTCACGCTCAGAATGCCCAGCTGCTTCGCACCGACGCGCAACGATCAGACTGGATCGAGGCACACCTTCACGCAATCCGGGTGACGCCCTGGGAAGCCCCGAATCAGGTGACTGCTCAGAACCTGGCGCACGATCTCGAGGCACAAAAGAGCTCGTCAGTTCGAATAAGCGACGATGACGCATTTCAACGGCTCGTCGACCGGGTCTTCGACCTGTTCTCGGCGGGTGGCGACGAGGACGACGAGGAAATGCACGGCATCGCCAATCTCGCGCTGCTGCAGAAAAACTTCAACAGCAAGCTCAACAACGCCGTCTTCGCGTTGAAACGCGAGCGGATTATCGAACTCGACGAAGCAGGTGCTTTCATTCTTCCCTGCACCCGCAACGTGTTCTTGAAGTACTACACGCGAAGCGAGGATCAGCAGCTTTCTCTCTGGAGCCCTCAGGACCGCGAACAGTATCTCGAGAAGCTGCTGGTCCTGGTGGACGAGTTCCTGCTGGTCGAAAGCGAAGGAGAGGCAGCTGCATGAACGGGCACCGCACCACATTCATGGGACTCTTCGACGAAAGGGATGGCCGCCCGGACATCACCGCTATTGAGATCCCGATGATCCAAAGGGATTTCGCTCAAGGTCGTCAAGACGACGCCACAAGGGTCATCCGAGACCGCTTCCTCGACACCCTCATCGACGCAGCGACAGGTGCCACTTCTCCGATCGGTCTCGACTTCGTCTACGGAGAGCTACCGAATAACGGACTACTCCGGCCACTTGACGGGCAACAGCGACTCACGACCCTGTTCCTTTTGCATTGGTACATCGCATGCCGAGCCGGAACTCTTGATACGGACGCGGCGTGGCTTCGTCTCACCTACGCGACACGACCGAGCGCCCGCGACTTTTGCCAGACCCTAGCGACCCACCCTCTCCCTGACGACGCGGCGAGCCCATCGGCGTGGGCCACGGATGAGCCGTGGTACGTGTTCCCTTGGCAGCAGGATCCCACCATCCAGTCCATGCTGGTCATGCTCGACAGCATTCAAGAGCGTCTCTCCTCGCCCGGCACGGACTTTTACGACTTGTGGCGTCGGCTGGCGGACCGCGAAAACCCGCCGATCTGGTTCCTGTTTCTTCCCATAGAAGACACGGACCGCGGTGAGGACCTCTACATCAAGATGAACTCCCGCGGGAAGCCTTTGACGCCTTTTGAAGTCTTCAAGGCAGAACTCGAGGACCTGCTGGTCCCGGTGCTTGACCTGGCCGAGCATCGACACCTCATCGACAGCATCGACGGCAGCTGGACAAACCTTCTCTGGGAGTACGAGAAGACCGGCGACGGTGACTTCGAGATCGACCAAGAATTCATCCGCTACTTCCGCTTCATCATAGACGTCAGCGAATGGAGGAACGGGGCGAGAACTCGGCGCACCCTCGAAGCCGGCCTCTCCGATGAACTCCCCCTTGAGAAACGGGCACGGCGCCTGTTCGCGGACGCTACGAACCCCGACGCTGCCGCCAATCGCGCGTTCTTCTTTAACGCATTCGATACGTGGTGCGGCACTGAGAGCCCGGACACAGTTTTCTCGCGACTGTTCCGCGCGAACGGCGAAGGGGACGGACCGCTTCCACTGCTGCTTTCAACTTCGCCGGACCTGTTCCAAGCGTGCATTAGCGGATATGGCACATCGTTCACGACCACTGAGACGCTAATGCTGTTCGCAGTCCTGATCGCGCGCCAAGCCAGCATTGACGACACGCAGCTGGACCGTCGCCTGCGCACGCTTCGCAATCTTACAGAGTCGTGGAACCTCGACAGCAAGCGCATGGCCGAATACATCGGCGCCGTCGAACGACTGATTATCGACGGCACACTGGATAACGCCCCAGGCTTCAACCAGGGTTGGGTAGTCGACGAACGGCTCAAGTGGGAGACCCTCGACGCTCACCCCGAAGCGACAGGGGCAGTCCACCTCCTCGAGGATCACCCTCTCATCCGAGGCCGTCTGCTCGCCTTCGACTTGGACACGGATCTTCTCGGTCAGCGGCAAGTTGCGTTCGAGGCTGTCGCGGGGCCAGAACTCCGCGACGCTCTCGGGGCAGCCCTGCTGACAAAGGGCGACTACTCCCGCGACACCGGCTGGAATGGCAGGCGCCGCCAGCTCGGGAATTCGCAATCCGACGAATCCTGGCGCGACATGCTCACGGCACAGAACCGGGACACCCAGACAGGCCGGCGCGAGCCCCTCATGCTTCTCCTCGATGACATCACCGAACGTATGGCGGAAGGCGATGTGACGGCCGCAGAGACGCTTGAGCAGATTCAGTCCGACTGGCTAGGCCTCTGTGACAGGCGCGGCTTGTTTGACTGGCGGTATTACCTCGTCCGCTATCCCGGAGCACGAAGCACTCGAGGCGTCGGCTACTACAACGGCGAATATGATCCCGAGACAGGCGGATTCCACGCTGGCCGATTCAGGCTGCTCAATGGCAGTAACTACAGCGCCAAATTCTCGGACGTGATCCTTCGCGCCGTGTGGTTCCAGGGCCACCTTGCGCCCGACGTCGCGGAACCCGAGTGGTGGCACAAAGATGACCCAGGGATGTCGTTCCGCGCGTCACACCTCGAGCTGCGCAACTGTGACGACCGCTTCGAGATCATCACGCCGGAGGGCTACCCAGCAGAGGATTCCCGTCTGCAAGCTCTCTCGATGGAGTTCCTCGATCTGCACGGCAACGAGCTCCTGATTCCGCAATCGGAACGCGACGGGCGCAACGTCGATGACGTGGACCGAGTCCAGCTCGGCCTGCGGCTTTCGAGGGCAATGGTTGCCGCGAGGCTTTGATCCGAGCCGTCAATGTCAGCGGCCTCAAGCAGACTTCTCCCGCACGGACTTCGAAGGCCGTGTCTAAACGGAGGAAGAGCATGATTACGAAGACAGACTTGAATTGGTGGCTCGGCCTAGAGCCGGAACTCGATTGGCAGTTCGCAACGACATACGCTGACGGTGCCCCTCACGAGTACGTGGCCGAAGGGCACGCGTTGGGTCTGACGCATGATGATTTCGTGCGCGCGGCGCACGTGATCCGGACCTTCGGTGAACCGATGAAGTTTTACAAGCAGACCAGAATCTACCTGACCACCTCCACGGGCTGGAAGTACTGGACCATGAACGCCGACCTGAGCCAGACCTGCCTCGTAAATCGTGGTCGAGCAGAGCACGCCTACGGAGTTCAGAACGCGCCACGAACTGCATCCGGACTCGAATCGACATACGACGCACTCGCCTCCGAGTGGGACCAGAAGTACGGAATGACGAACGAAGAGAAAGACGCGACGACCGGGCTGATTCGCGACCAGTTTGGCGATAAGCTCTGGCGCACCCTTGACGTGGGATGCGGGACAGGCTGGATTCTCGACGCGGGACTCGTCGAGCCAATTCGATACGTCGGCGTCGATCCCTCCACGGCCATGCTCAACGTTCTCGTCTCCAAGCATCCGCACCTGGCAGGCCTGCATCCGACGACGTGGGCGGGAGCCACCCAAGAACGGGTGCTCTGCGGCACGCAATATGACACGGTGCTCTGCCTGGGCGGGGCGGCATCACATTTGACGCCACAAGATATCGTTCAGCTCCAGCTGCGTGCGAAGCGCGGAGCGATCGTCATGCATTGGGCGCC
Organism: Rathayibacter sp. SW19; assembly: GCF_030866825.1. Classification (NCBI taxonomy): domain Bacteria; kingdom Bacillati; phylum Actinomycetota; class Actinomycetes; order Micrococcales; family Microbacteriaceae; genus Rathayibacter; species Rathayibacter soli. The sequence goes on along the minus strand of NZ_CP133020.1, from coordinate 3,087,838 downwards.
CGAGCAGGATCCGACAATTGGCAAGCGACTTGATTTGGGGGAACTATCTCGGTCCGCAACTTGCGATATCGCCATGAAGCTGGAGCCGATCGGCCGGTTCATCGCGGCAGTGGTGCCATCTGTCTGACCCGGCATAGGAGACCACCGCGAGTCAACCAAGGGGTGGGCACACTCCAGCCGTGCCCAGTCAATGACTTTTGCGTCATAACTGCGGCTTCGCTCCGCCCACTCGTTGGGCGTCACACTTTTGCACTCAGCGGCCACTTGGTCCCGACCCGTCATGAGTGCTGGTGGGATCATCACTCCCTAGTCCGTAGCGCAGCCGAAAGTGCAGCTAGTGAGTCTCATATCCAAAGGGTTACGAGGCGTCTCGTGGCCGCGGCCGACGGTGTCCGAAAACCCCTGGATTTCCGCGGCACGGCGATTCTCATAACTATGTATCGCAACCAGACGCTCAGCAGACAGTACTCTCCGTTGGTTTCGGGGTGAATCCCATCGGCGTGTTGAAGACTGATTGTTTTGAGAATCCGGCGGACGTGGTATGTCCTATGGTCTGCGGATGGCGCGCGTAAAGCCAGCAGCGAATAGTGCAGTCAGGGCCCAGCCGGCGAGGGTCAAGAACACGCCGACCCATGCGACGAATTGCCCTCCTGACGTGGAAGTGACATGGCATGTGGTACCAGTGCTGGTGGACACGAGCGGGATCGCCATGTCGACGGAAATTTGAAACTTCTCAACCCAAGTGCAGCCGGTGGCGGTGGCGGTGTTGGCCACTGCGCCAGGAACGTACATGGTAGTCATCACCGCGATCAGGAAGACTCCTGCAACGCCGATCAGGGCACGCCACGGTTGGTACCCATAGCCGAGGGTGAGCTTGGTGAACCTGAGCCACGCCCTCAAGGGAGGTGTTAACTTGCCACGTATGACCTGGTCATCGCGTTGCTTCATTAGCGCCCGGCGGGCGTCACTGTCGTGGCCGGCTGCGCGGGCGACGGCGGCCAATTGCTGGTACGGCTGCGGTTTGTACTCAGGCGTTCCCCTCTGAAGCAATGACAGCCATGTCTTGAGCGTTGCGGTCGGGTACCCGTTATATATCAAACCATCAACTACCCATCCCATCCCTGCAGTCGCGAGGTCTACACTCGCGTCACTCACCACCAGCCGTCCGGTGATGTGCATGTTGGCGAGCCTCACCGCACCTTGGCGGCCGTGTCCGATGGCGGTGAATTTGTCATCAAGAAACACGTCGCCGTCGATGGTCGTACGGTCGGCGGTCAGGGCGGAGCCCACCTGGTTGGTTAGTGTGGCGCGGCGCATAATCAGTTGCCCGGTGATGTGGGTGCCTAGGAGCCTTACCGCGGCTTGGCGGCCGTGTCCGATGGCGGTGAACTCGTTATCAAGAAACATGCCGCCGTCGATGGTCGCGCCGTCGGCGGTCAGGGCGGAGCCCGCCTTATTGGTTAGTGTGGCGTGGCGCATGACCAGTTGCCCGGTGATGTGGGCGCCTAGGAGGCGTATCGTGCCTGAATCGCCGTGTCCGATGGCGGTGAACTTGTTATTGAGAAACACGTCGCCGTCGATGGTAGCGCCGTCAGCGTCGAGGGCGGAGCCCGCCTTATTGATGAGTGCGGCGCCACTCATCGACAGCTGCCCATTGATGTGCGCACCTAAGATACGGACCGCGCCCCGCTTGCAGTCTTCGCCCTCGACGCTGACGACGGACCCGCTCAACTCCAGCCCAGGTATGTGGCAATCGCGTCCGTCCAGTCCATCGGGCAGGTGGCATGACAACAGTCGGAGGCGGATCGGTGTGGTTACGTCTTTTAAGTCGATGCGTCCAATAATCCGAGCACCGCGCAGTTGCAACCCATGCGGATCGGGTCCAACTTCTGGGAGTTGGCGGCCGCGGAGGATGTCGCGCAAAACCTGGGCGCTGATATCGTGCTCCGGACCCCAATTTTTCATGGCGTTCTCGTCAATGGCTTCGTCTTCGATTCCCGAGGCAAGGTCCAGTACCGTGCCATCCACTACATGATCGACAAGGCTTTGTTCGATGTTGGTGAGCTCCACGAATTGAGCTTGGCACACTTACAGCGGCCCACGTGAACCATCTGTACGTGCAAATTGATGCAAGTATCGAGTGTTGGAAGAACACCGTAATATACTGCACGGGCTGCTCGCTTTGCGATTCTCGGTCCACGTCTACACGCTTCGGCCGAGTGGTTCAGGTGCGGTTCTGGGTGGAGATATTGGTAGAGGGATTGCAGGCCGGGCCCACCTGCTTCGAGCCTCATCTCGCAGAGGTCGGCTTGCGGGCGCCAGAACCCGTGCAGGCTGGTTGGGCATTCGTTGGCTGCTAAACCGAAGTTACGTGGGTAACACTGAGACTACTTTCCATGACAACCGGGTTCGGCGTTATTTCGCGGATCTCATCGCTTGTGTTTCGAGCTGGGGGAGTTTCTTGGAACGCTGTAGTTTCCTGAGACACTGCACGTCCTGCTTATGAGACACGGGCTCACCGGGCTTATTGTCGGGATGGCCGTATGCGACAGTCCTCTGGCTCGTTAGCCTGTGGAGTCCAAAGTCCGCAGGGGAGTGTCCGCTGAAGGTCCCGCTTGCGACGCAACGGTTAGACCCTGAACGGAATCCGTGACGTTGTGACGTCTATGCTGTGTGCGTCGGTGTCATAGTTGCGGTGCACGAACTTGCGAACAGCGTCAGCTCTGAGTTCCAGATTGGGACCGGGGCCCACGATGATTGCTTTCAGCGCTTCGCGTGGCCACAGTGCTTCAACGTATGGCACCAGGCCAGTTGGTCCGACGCGGACCTTCACGGTCTTTAGCCAGCTGTCAGTCGTAAGGAGAAGTCGCCACTCCTTTTCCTCCCTGAAACCTGGATCTTTGATTTTCGCCAAAACGGGGAGCACATGCTGACCGAACTGCACGTCGGCGTGAACGCCTGGATGGCCCGACGGATAGGGGGCGAGCTGGTCTATTGCATCCTGAATTTGGGCCATTCCGGCGTCGGTTCCGTAATCAACTGGAATTAGCTCGAGTGGCTTAGACACCTGTTGAGCGCCGTACAACCCCGGCATAGTTGGCTTCGCCAGTGAGTCTGACTTCTCCAGTACGTCTCTACTGAACCCAAGTGAGTATCCCAGGACGCCGCCGCCGTACCCGCGCCACTGGCTAAGCAGATTGCCGTCTTCGCAAAATGCGGTCACATAGGCCGAGTATCCGTAGTCTTGCCCCAGTTCGATCCGATCGAGGTAGGACTGAATGCCCCTCAGAACGCTGACACGTGATCCAGCGGGGTCTTCGTTGGACGACTCGTCTAATACTTCGGGCCGGATGCTTTCAATTTTGGCGGTGATTCGTTCGCGCATAATCCGGGCAGCATGGACCAATTCGCCGGAGTCATTCAGATGGCGGGCATCCGTCATCCAGATCGAACCACCCTCGATGATTCCTTGCAGTCCAGCTGCAGTTGTATAGTGATATATCACCCGATCGTTGCTCATTTGATCATTTTCTCTTGCTGGCTAGAGGCTGTGTCTGACGAGCAACACACGGGCGTTCCGCTTGCGGCCGCATTCATCACAGGTATGGATCCTCGATCATCGGGCCGTCTCATGGCCAGCCTCGCATGCGACGCAGGGGGAAAATGATCCACTCCGCGGTGCTGCTCAACCAGCCACGAAAGTCCATCAGCTCATACGCGAACAGGTTGGTGTCAACCAGTCTGACTCTGTACTTTTTGCGGCGAACACGGCTCATCGTCGGAGCCTGTCTCCACGTGATCTCGAACTCGAGATCCATATTATTCGGTTCGCCTTCTGGCTCTGCCCACGGCCCGTATGCGGTCACGCCGGCCACGGATTCGCCGGTGACCATGCTGATGAGGGACTCCTTAGGCTGAGACACCGGGAACTCGATTGCCGCCCATAACCTTTCAAAGCTACGTGAAGGGGTACCCCGGTACACGAGACGCACGTCGTGGGCCGAAGCCTTACCCATGTTTGTAAGGGTGAACAGAAATATCGGCTGCGTCTCATTAATAGGAGTTTCTCGCCGGACGCTGTGCACGAAGAACGGCCGAGGGAATTGACGAAGAGCAGCAAAAGATGCCACCACGGAGAGCAGCGATACCACTAATGCGATGATCGCCAATACAAAGCTCGTGGTGGTGTCCATATGCTGAGGGTAGCGACCCAGGCGGACTGGAGCAGTCGACGTCGGCGTCGAAACGGTGGCTTCATGACTTTGCGATCAGCGCATTCAGTTGGGTTAGTCTTGTCGGATCGTTCAATGCGGGATTCCCAGGAATGTGTTCAACCGCTCGGAGTGGGCAGTCGGGGGGCAGAGCCGCAGTTCGTGTGTCTGCTTCAGTAGCCATGTCTCGGCGTCGGACCACGCAACTTTCAAGTCACTATTGAGTCTCTCGTGGTCATAGCCCGGGTACTGCTTCCACGGGACATCCCGACGGGTCAGGCCCAAGGCGAGCACGCTATGCGGCAGGACCATTTCGATCGCATCGCGGTCGCGGTCGCCCCAGAAGCCAAAGAGCGGGCATGACGCGTTGTCAACTAGACCGTTCGGAGCCAGCCCCGTCAGATCACGGTAGAAGGCCGCACCCGCTCGCGGATCGAACCTTAGGTCCCACTTTGCCCAGGACTCGGGGCCCCGCTCAAGTTGCTCCATCTGGGCGTCCACATCGCGGGACGCGATCCCGTAGTCGCCGAGCAACGGAAAGCCGCCAGACACGACGGCTGCGACTGTCTGATGTTTCGCCAATCGCAGTGCCAGCCACGGCCTGAGCGCGCCGATGAATGAGCAGCCGAAGAACAGAAAACGTTGATATCCGAGGTGATGCGCCACCGCGCGCAGGTCCGACGCCCAGAGAGTTGGAGCGTAGGGCACATCGGTTCGCGTGCTGGCGCCGAAGTCCCTCGGTGAGGCAACGATCACGGTAAACCGGCGCGCCATCATCTCGTCCAAGCAGTTCGCGCGGGAGGCGGGGCACGGAGAGCTGGCCTCGGATATCGAGCAGCGCATCGCGGGCAAGCTGGGGCTGGGCGTAGACGAGGCTGCTGGAGTAAAGGGTCCCGCCGGGGTCGATGCAGGGCCCCTCGCTGACAATACCGCTGGTGATTGGGGGTGCCGCCGGGATCGATATGGATGCCGCGGCAGGCGCGGCGAGGAGCCGCGCGCGGCCGGTTACGACGTGCAGGCGCGTGTCCGTGTCTCCGCGCATGACTCACTCGTGCGTGAGTTGCTCGACACGAGCCGTCATGTTCCGTATGGTGACCCGAGCGCCTGACATTCGGACAGAGGTCACCGGCCGATGCCGTGCCCGCGGTCGATGCTCACACTGGTGCGCGTGATTGAGCTGGCCTCCTGCTGGCTGGTGACGAACCTCGCGTGGTCGTAAGCGGCCCGGGCAGCCCGGTATTCGTATGCCTGTTCCAACCCGCTCAGTCGGTCAGGGTTGCCGAGCGGGGAGGGCCCGGTGACGTTGTAGCGTTCGCGGTAGAGGCGAATCGTTGCCGCGGCGCGGAGCCAGGATGCTTGCTCATCGCGGCCGGGCGTGCCGAGCCGTTTCGTCCACGCGGCTTCGGCCCGCAGGTCGGCCAGGGTGAGCCGTCGGGCGTGTTGCTCGATGAGTTGCTGCCTCTGGGCAAGGGCGGCACGCATGTCAGCAGGCATGGCTCCGATCGGGCGAGGCAGGAGCCCCGCGACACGGCGCGGGGCAGGCTGGGTCGTCCCACGCCGCGGGTTTGCCGTGCTCCGGTCGATCCACCGGATCAGGAGCACCGCCGGGTCGGCGGGCTCCTTGCCCTGAGCGGGTTGGTACGCGTGGAGGGCGCGGGTCGCGTCGCCGAGCACCTTCTCGGGTTCGTAACCGTGTGACTCTGCTCGTCTGAGCGTGTGCTCCAGTGCCGGGTAGTAGGCGCTGGTGAACACATCGTCCGCCACCACGTCATTCAGCAGTGCACGCTCGACTAGCGCGGCCCACCGTTCTGCCTGCGCGTATTCGGCGAGCGTTGCGTATTCCTTCAGAAGCGTGGTCAGCGAGGCGTGCTCGTCGGTGACGAGTTGCATCGTCTCGGTCGCGGAACGGTCGGCACCGACCTTGGCAAGAACCCGCGTGAGCCGTTCGGTCACCGTGCTCGCCCCGGTGAGGTCGTGATGGGGTTCTGTGTCCTCGTCGGGGCTGTCCATGATGTAGGCGTGGTTCGCATCTCTGCCTCGGGTGAGGGCGACGTACAGCAGTTCCCGGGTTGCGTTCTTCGGATCGATGACCGCGTGCGCGGTGTCCACCGTCGATCCTTGGGCCCGGTGGATGGTGGTGGCGTAGCCGAGTTCGACCTCCGCGGCGACATACGCGGCCGGGAGCACGATCGCCGCCCCATGCGGAACACCATCACTCCCGAAACGACGCACTGCCAGGGATCCGTCTTCGAAGCTGCCCGTGACCGTCCAGCGGTCGCCGTTCTTTACCCATGCTCCGCTGCCGGTGGTCAGGCGGCGCTCGTTGAGTCGGGTCACGATCACGTCCCCGACTCCGGCGGTGGTGCCGTCGTGCAGGGCGACGCCGGATTCCTGAACCTCGCCCGCGGCGATCAGATCCGTCCGGGCGTGCTGGTTCAGCTCGGTCACCGTCTCAGAGGTGGCCGCGATCATCACTGATCGCCGGCCCGCCGCCCGGTCGGCCCGCCACGCCTGGTAGGCGGCATCGAGCATCTGCTCCTGGTCGCCGTCATGGATGCGTCCGTGCTCCTGGTATGCGGCGAGCACCGCAGCATCGCCGTGGCGCAATCCCAGGCTCGCGGCCTTTTCCCACTCGGCGCGGAACCGGCGCACGTCGGTCAGCTCCGCCACGTCCGGCCGCATCCGGGCGAGCATGCCGAACGCTCCACCGGTTTCCACCGCGGAGAGTTGGGCGTGGTCACCGATCAGGACAACTTTCGCCCCCACGCTGGCGGCGTGGCTGGTGATACGGTCCAGGGCGAGAGTCCCGGCCAGGGATGCCTCATCGATCAGCACCAGCTGCCCCGGTTTCAGGTTCCAGCGGCCGTGCGTGTAGTCGTGCAGGTATTTCGCCGTGTTCTCCGTCCGCAGCCCCAATTGTTGCCCGAGCATGTCCGCGGCGGCAGCGGAGGGGGCGAGTCCGATCACCGTATCCTTGCCGTGGGCGGCGGTCCAGGCGCGGTGCAGGGCGCGCAGCGCCGTTGTTTTCCCCGTTCCGGCTGGCCCGACGAGTACGTCGAGGACACGGCCGGAGGTGGCGAGTTGGAGGATCGCGGCGGCTTGGTCGTCGGCGATTTTCACCCCGCGGATGGCGCGGGAGGTGTGCCGGTGCACGAGCCGCAACGCCAGCCGGGGGCCGGTCGTCTCGGCGGCGTGCTCCAGCAGCCGCGTCTCGGCATCCAGCAGGTCCTGGCTGGTATAGGCGACGGCGTCGGGACGGCGAAACCAGTGCGACCCGTCCGGGTTGGCGAACATCGCCGGCACGAGCCGGTCGTATTCCGGCGTCAGACGCACCGACTCGGACTCGGCACGCTCCACGACCGCGCCGATCACCGCTTCCCGGTCCTCGGCGGTGGCGAACCGGAGCCCCATCGTCTGCCGTGCAGCTTCCGCGTGCAGATTCCAGTGCCCCCACGTCGCACGCCGGTTCCCGACCTCCATCAACACCACAGTCGCAATGTCGCACACGCGATCCAATGGGAGGTCATCGGCGCGCAGAACCGCCTCACTCGGCGACCGGGCGAGCAGTTGCCGCACCCATCTCGTCGTGTTCTGCCCGAGCACTGATGTTGCCCGACCACGCCAATCCTCAGTCAGCACGGCAAGCGAGCGTAGCTCCTTCTCCGGCCGCGTCTGCAGGGTTGCTTGCTGCCGCAGGCGTGCCTCCGCATGCGGCGCCGGTGATCGGCCGTGCTTGGTCCGGTATTCAGCGATGAGCCGGTGCGCTGCCTGCTGAATCCCCTCACCGCCCTCGATCCCCTCACCGCCCTGAATGCCGAGGGTGCGGCGGGAGAACTCGGCCAGCAGGTCCGCCGGAACCCCCTGAATCTCCCAACCGGTGAACTGGCTGCTGCGCCGCTGCACCGGTACCCACGACACCCCGAGCAGGCGTGTCGCATGGTCGGCAAGGAACGCGTTGTACGACGCCGATAATGCCACCGTCGCCTTGTGCAGGGTGCGCGAATCCAGGGTGCGCCACTTCCCGTCCACGCCTTGCACCTTGTTGGACACCACAACATGGGTGTGCAACTGCGGGTCGCCGGCCCGGGTGTCGTAGTGATCGAACGCTGCCGCGATCACCCCGCGCACCGGCATCGACGCGACACCGCCATGCCCGACCCGGGTTGCGGCGACCTGGCGCTCCAGCAGGCCGAGGGTGTCGTGCATGGCCGCATGGTGCGCTTGCGCGAGCAGCGATTGCGTCCCGGCGTCCGCGACACCCCACAGGGTGCTGAACGACTTCGGCGGCGAGAACGTCAGATCGAACCCGGCAACCGGGGTGCGCGGTGTGCGTGCGCGTTCCTCCTCGCGGATGCGCTGCACCTGTTGCGCACGCTCCACCCCACCCGGCGACGCATCAAGGAGTGCAACACGCCCCGCAATGCGCCGCCACGGGGGTTGCAGCACCGGATACCCGGCCCCGAGCCTCCCACCGGTGATCGGGTCCACCCCGGAACCAAGCAGCCGGGCAAGCTGTCCCTCGGTCACCTCATCGCCCGCGCGCAACCGCCCCGCCTCATCACTGCCAAGCCCGGCAAGACCGGAGCCGAGCCAGATGCCGGGAGGGGTGCGCTCGACCGTGTAGTAGCGCGTCAACGGCGTGCCAAGGTCACGGTCCCCGTCGCCGACGGCAACCGATTTCAGCAGATACTCGAAACCGCGCCCGGCAGACATCACCCGGATCGACATCACCATCCCGACACACCCCCGAAACGGCCACCCCTGGGCTCGCCTCAGCAGATAGGTGCGCACCGCGCACCACGCGGCACCCTTGGTGCCAACGTGTGTGTCTTCGAGAGCACGGTATGAGTCCGAACGAGGCCGGGGCAGTGTTGGCGCGGTTGTGCGACAGGAACGGGGTCCGGATGCGTATCGGCGTCCTGCTTGACGGGCACAGTCTGAGGCGATGCCCGAGCGCAGAAATGGTGCACAACGAAACGGTTGGCGGCTCCAGCGCTATCCAAGTAGACGCCTGGCCTGCGCATATCCATTCGTCTCGACGCAAGATTGCCGAAGGAGTCGACTTGGAATTGATGGAGTGTCGTTGTTCTGTTCTTGCGATTACCCGGGAACATTATGGGAATACGCGCGATCGCGGAGGTCCAAGTTGACAAGTACCGACGACTTCTTTCAAAGGCAAAAGCCTGCAGCAGTGCTCAAGCATGAGCTGCTGCGTCGTTACTTGATTCCGTTCGTGACGATGACAGGATCGTTCGGCACGAAGAACGTGTGGTTGATAGACGCGTACGCTGGACCAGGTAAGTATGGCTCAGATGCAGATGGCGTAGAGGTTCCTGGCTCCCCAACGATCATCTGCGATCTCTCCAAGCGGCAGCTCTCGAGAGGGGTCAAGCTCCACGGCGTCTTCATTGAGCGGGAGAAGCCGTTCGTCAGTCAACTGCGCCAGGTTGTGAACGAGGCCGACCCGCAACACGCTCTGCATGAGGTGCTTGAGGGCGATGCCGAGCAGCATCTTGGAGCAGCTGTTGTGAAGGCGGGATCTGATCCGCTGCTGATTTTTCTCGATCCGTTTGGCACCTCGCTGTCGCTTGAGGTGTTATGTGGGGCGATCGCAGGCAGATCGAAGAGGTCGCCGACGGAGATCCTATTGAACTTCAATCTGGAGGCGGTGTGGCGCATCGGGGGCTTGCTGACCAAGAAGTCGCCAAATCAGGCAGATGAGAAGACGCTCGCCCGCGCCGATGCGTTTCTCGGCGGGCCGTGGTGGAGACGGGCATTCGTGGAGGCGCGCAGCGGTGGCACTCAGGCAGCATCAGTGGCCGCAACACACGTTGCGAGCGAATACCAGAGAACACTTTTTAGGCGTACTGGTCTGCACTCGATTCATGTGCCAATCCGGAGGCGCCCGGACCATCAGCCCCTGTTCTTGTTGACGCTCTTCTATGCCCACCCCGCGGCACCGGTAAAGTTCGTCGAAGCCGCATCGGCTGCAAATGGGGCATGGCGGTCATATAACAAGCAGAAGGATTTAGAAGCTGAGCTCACAAAGAACAGCGACCATTCGTTGTTCCCAGACGAGTGGCTGTTGGACATGTCGGCGAAGGAGCATGAACGCACCGAGCGCGACCTTGAGGCGGAGTGGGTGAACATTATCGCCGCGAATATCCGACGACTTCTGGAGTCATCAGTCGAGATTACGTTGGAAACGCAACTACTTGAGGTGTACGGCACCACGGTTACTCTGGCCCGCGAGAAGCACCTGAATCGTGCCTGGGACACGGTCGCAGCTGAGGGCATCGCCCAGCCGCGCCTCAAGGGACAACAGCATCCCAAGCAGTGGTTTCAAGTGATCAAACGAGCTGCGCCAGTCGTTCCGGCATCTGGCTCCAAATCTGACCGTCCAGCGAGCGTCCGCCGGCTTTAGGCGTCCGTCCGCCCCATTGCTTGTGGAAGAACGGCACGTTCGACTCGAAGCAGTTATCCCGAATTGCGCGCACCCAGCCTGGGTCCAGCGACCTCGCATGAGGGCCGGACTCTCCTCCAGTAATGACCCAGCCGATCCCGTCCAGATTCAGCTCGTCGAGCGGCCCAATCAGCGGCTCACACGACAAGAATCGCACCGCCGCCGGCAATTGACGCAGATCGTCGACGCGATAGAGATGCTCGGCGTTCTCCACGCTCACACCCATCCACAGGTTCGGTGGCCAGTCGAGCTTATCCGCGATCTTGGGTAGGCGTGAGGACCGTTTCGTGAGCACCTGGTAGGTGTGTTGTGGAGTGTCAGCGATGACATCGAAGACCCGCTTGACAAAGTCGAGCGGGACGCGGGCGTGGAACAAGTCGCTCATCGAGTCGACGAAGACGACTTTCCGGCCTCCCCACCTGTAGGGCTGCACTAAGGCGCTCTCGTGAAGGGTGAGTGCAAATCCCGGACCCGACGTCACAGGGTGCCCGTCGTTCTGATACTTCTCCGCGCCCATCGCCTTCAGGCGCTTCGACAGTGCGAGCGCGTAGCAGTTATCGCATCCCGGCGAGATGCGATCGCAGCCCGTGGTCGGGTTCCAGGTAATCTCCGTCCATTCGATGCCTGTTCGCTTGGCCATGAATACTCCAACGTAATAAACGTTACGCGAATCGCATAACGTGATACTTATAGTACATGAACGAAGAAGAGCGACTGGAAGCACTGCGTCGCATGTCGAAGAGTGCCTTCGGGCAAAGCTATCGGCTCGAATTGATGCTTTCCATCGCAGACTCAGAGGACGGATTCTGCACGTTAACCAACCTGTCGAAGACTCTCGATGTAACGATGAGCAGTCTTCAGCGTCCCTTCCAAGCTCTTGTCGAGTTGCAGCTGCTGAGCCCAATGCCGGACGCAGACAGCAAGTATCATCACTTCGTGCGCAATCCCAGCGCTGCGTGGGACTGGGCTCAAGAACTCGCTCGTTCGGTCGACTTCGCGTCAGAAATTGACACCCTCGAATCTCGGAAGAACGAATCCTGATCATCGCATCGTGAGCGAACTGCTGATGAGAATGACTCGGCCCTGATCGACGAGATCTAGGGTCCATCAACCCGGCGGCGCTGGCGGGCCGTTTCCGCACCGAGCTGAGCATCACGGCCGTCGACACGGCATTGCCCGTAGCTTGCCGGAAGTGGCGCGCGTCGAGCTCGTTGTGCAGTGCTTGCGCGTTCGAGGTGGTGCTTGGGCTAACTGGATTCCCGGAGAATGTGGACGAGTCGCGCTTCGGACTATCAGTGACAGGCGTCTTTGCACAGCGCCGGGAAGGGATAAGTGACTGACAATCCCGACCTCAGCTGTCGACTCCGATGCTGCCCACCTTTTGCACACACGCCAATGGATGGACTCCGGTGTCCTGCCACTGCGGATGATATGCCCTTGCCCAAACCAGGTTTGCTTCAGCAAACCAAGCATCCTACCCAAGGAGGCCCAGACCCTTAGGAGGTCGAGAGGCGCATCGTCAGGAGAGTCCGTGACGGCGCCCGGGTTTTCATACGTGCGAGCGCGCACTACCTCGTGGCAGGTCCGCACGACTGTGGAAACAAGGATGCCGAAAATGTGTACGTTCACTAACGCGAAGACCAGCGAGAAGGGCCACGGGTGACAGAGTCTCCTTGCGGAGCTCGCCATAAAGAACGGCCTCGTGCAAGATCGGCCGGCCTGACGTCGGCTGAGTCTCGTAGACTAATTTCAGGGTTCGGCGGTGAGGGAGGTGGCTGGGATGGCTCAGAAGATCCTGTATCAGGACATTGTCCCGTACGAGACGCCTTCTTGGCTGTCCGCGTTGCGCGGTCCGGCATCCGGGATGATAGAGATACCGATCACGGTGCATTGGGGTCCGCGTCACGTGTTCGATCTGGACGACACCGGTCAGCGTCGTGCCGCGTATCGGGCGATCGTGCGAGAAGGCACCCCGGAGGTCCAGGAGGCTCTGCTGAACGTCAGGCTGCTGCGTCAGTTGTGGCCGGAGTTGGTGCTGCCCGTACGATGCCGGACCTTGTGGGAGACTCGGTTCCCCGAGCTGTTCGCATAACCTCATTCGAGCAGGTGCGATCGTGAACGATCTGGAGTATCAGCGTCGTGTTGCGTTTGTGCTGTTGGAGGCAATCGGGGATGCCGGGTTCGCCTTGGCCGGCTCAAGTGCAATCCGTGAACATGGGCTCACGGATCGGCCGACCGAGGACGTCGACCTCTTTACCGATTCGGCCACGACGGCAGAGCAGTTTCAGACGGCCCTGCGCCGCGGGGAGAACGCGCTGCAGACGGCAGGCTACCGGGTCGAACGTATCCGCTCGTTCCCGTTGTTCGCGCGCATCCGGGTCGAGGACACCGCGGGCACGAGCTTGGATGTGGACTTCGCAGTGAATTGGCGTCGGGACGCACCGGTGCGGTTGAGTCTGGGCCCGGTCGTGTCTGAGCGGGATGCGGTCGCCGGGAAACTGTCCGCGGTGTATTCCCGAGCGGAGGTGCGGGACTTCCTCGACCTGGACGCGATACGACGCTCTGGCCGCTACGCCGACACGGACCTGCTTGCAATGGGTCGGGAACATGACGACGGGTTCGACGAGACGATGTTCGCTCAGCAGCTGTCCCGGGTCGCGAACGTTCTGCCCTCTGAAGCGGAAGAGTACGGCACCACCGCTGAGCAGCTCGCGGGAGTTCAGCAGCGCATCATGAGCTGGGCAATTGCCCTCCGCGAAGCTCACACTCCGCCCGCGCCGTCGCGGTCGACCATAGCGAAGCGGATACGTCAGCAGCAGTTGGACGCCCGCCAGCGCGCTCTGGGTGAGGCCGATCCGATCCCACCCGAGCGGCCCGGCCGCGAACCACCTCACCCCTCACTTTGATCATCGCAACTTGCACGCTGCGGGACCGCGCGGCGGTGAGGGCTCGACGTCGTGCCAGGGCGCCACGGTAATCCGAAATCTGGTTCACCTGCATCGTAATTCTGCGCGGACTACTGGCACCAAGAGGAGAAAGACTTCGCCGGGCGTGGCGCTCGGTCATTCGAACGGCGAGATCCACACGGCGTCACGCGACCGGCTCAACACCCTTCCCTTCGCTCTGTCGTGGGGATTCAGCACCACCCTCTCCTACGGTCGGTGTGTCAGAGTCCCAATGGTTTGCGGCACCGTGCGTCGTTCCTGTGGGGCCGCCGATTCGGCGGGCCCGTCCCCTGTGCGAAGGCGCTCATTGAGTCGAGCGGCTGATGGTGCCGATTCCCGGTCCCGCCTTCCGGGGGTGCCGATTCGGCACTCCCGCGCGACCTTCGAGTCGCCAAGTTGGCAGGGACGTCGCCACCGAACAAACCCGCGTGCCTACATATGGTAGCTCTGTCCAAGGGCAGATACAAGATGTAGTGGTGTGGCTGCGCGTCGGCTTGCAAGGACGATCGCGCGGATCTCTTCCTCCCGGGTGACGTGGTGGTGTCTGATGGCTGGCGCTCGTCCCGGACGACGTACACTTCGCCCCGGAATACGAGGCGCCTGGTCATTGCCGTGGTGTCTCCTTGGCGAAGACCTCGTCGAGGATGTCCGCGGTGATGGGGTTGACCATCTCGTTGCGGCGGATGTAGTGCTGAATCGTGATCCGCGTGTCCGCGTGGCCCAGCAGTTCGGCGGCGAGGTTGATGTTGGCGTGGTCGTTGATGGCGGTGGCGACCGTGCGGCGGAACATGTGCGGGCTGATCCCGTCGATCTCGGCCAGGGCGAGCACGCGCCGCAACTTGGTGCTCACGTTGTTCGGCGTCAGCGGTGTCTGGTTCCGGCTCGCGAAGAGCAGCGCATCCGGCGCCCGGTCGACCAGGGCCGCCAGGCGTCTGCGGATGGCTTCGGCCGTGAAGGACGGGATGGCGATCGTGCGCCGGGACTTGTGTGTCTTCGGGTGGTCCTGCCGGTGGGGTTTCGCACCTCGCGGGCAGACGATGGTGCCGGTGATCCGGATGGACGGGTGCGGCGAGGTCACGTCGACGTCGCGGCGGCGAATCGCGAGAGCCTCGCCGATCCGGGACGAGGTGCCGAGCATGACTTCGACGATCGCGCCGAGCTGGCCGTCCGGCTTCGGGCCGGACGGACTCAGCCCGGTCTCCCAGAACCGGATCGCTTCTCGAACGGCATTGACCTCCGTTGGCGTGAGCGCGGTCGGGTCGGGGCGCGGGTGGGTGAGGCGGGCGATCGATTCCATCGGGTTGCGCGCAGGATCTCATGTCGCACGGCCAGGCTGAAGGCCTGGCGGAGGACGTTGCGGGATTGCTTGGCCCGGTTGTAGCTGATCTGCCGCTGCTGCTTGATGAATAGGTCGCAGCGGGCGACGCCGATCTCCCGCAGGGTGAGGTTCGCGAAGTGCGGCAGCACCAGATGCGCCATGTTCCACCGGTAGAGGTTGCGGGTGCTCTCGGCCAGATCTGGGTTCAGCTCGACATCGGCCAGCCAATAGTCGGCTAGTTCCTTGAACGAACTGTCCGCGGTCAGGTCGGAGGTTCCCGGCTGGTAGACCGCCCGCAGGGACAGCTTCTCCTTCAGCAGCAACTCCGCCGACGTCCGGGTCGCGGCCGAAGCCTGGACCTGCCGGGTCAGGCCGTCCCAATCCCGGTATCGTGCCCGGGCCAGGATGTGCCCGGAGGGCAGGGTGCGGTAGGTGAACTCGCCGAAGGTGCCGATCGGCAGCCGCGGCCTAGACATTCCAACTCACCGCCCGTCCGCGGATGAGCCGTCCACGGTCGAGGCGGGGTCGCGTTGCTGCGCGACCCACGCCTGCACGTCGGAGATCGCGAACATGACGTGTTTGCCGAAGCGGTGACCGGCAGGTCCCTTGTGTCGGGTGCGCCAGTCGTAGATCGTCGAGACCGGCACGCCGAGATAGGCGGCCAGGGTGTGCACGTCGATCATCGGATCGAGGCCGGGGATGGGCGGCTGCGGATGCGATGCGGGGTTCATACCCGATAGGTGCGCATCCGCGTCCGCGGCGTCCGAAAACAGCCGGAAACAACCGCCCCCAGTGGAGCAGGAGCCGATGAACGGGGCTGTTGAGGAGGGATAAAAGGTGAGTAAACGGTGACGTGTTCAAATTCCACCTACGCAAAGAGGCCGGAAACCCTCAAGTTTCCGGCCTCTTCTGGTTGCGGGGACAGGATTTGAACCTGCGACCTCTGGGTTATGAGCCCAGCGAGCTACCGAACTGCTCCACCCCGCGGCACAAGATGAAACTCTAGCATGGCTGGCTCAACGCCGCGAACCCCGAACCCACCGCACCTGACTCCCGCCCGCGCATAGGCTGTCAACATGACTGATCAAGCCGTCAACGTCGCGGTCGCCCAGTTCGCCCCCGGTGCCGATCGCGACCACAACCTCGCGACGATCCGCGAGTTGGCAACGACCGCGGCCGGTCGAGGCGCCCGACTGATCGTCTTCCCAGAATATTCTTCCTTCTTCGTCGACCCGGTCGGGCCCGCCATGGTCGAGGCGGCCGAAGCGCTCGACGGGCCGTTCGTGACCGCGCTCGGCGCGCTCGCCGCCGAACTCGGCGTCGACATCGTCGCCGGCATGGCCGAGCGAGTAGCGGATGCCCACAAGTTTTCGAACACGCTCGTCGCGGTTGACCCGACCGGGCACATCGCAGCGACCTACCGCAAACAACACCTGTACGACGCGTTCGGCGGCCGCGAATCCGACTGGGTGCAGGCCGGTACAATCGAGGTGCCAGAGATCTTCGACGTCGACGGCCTGCGCGTCGGACTGCAGACCTGTTACGACCTGCGCTTCCCCGAACTGACCCGCCTGATCGTCGACGCCGGCGCCGAACTCGTGCTCGTTCCGAGCGAGTGGGTGCGCGGCCCGCTGAAGGAACACCACTGGAGCACCCTCATCGCCGCCCGCGCCATCGAGAACACCGTCTACATCGCCGCCGCAGACCATACCCCGCCGATCGGCGTCGGTCTGAGCACGATCGTCGACCCGATGGGCGTCGCTCTTGCAACCCTCGGCGAACGAGCGGATGTCGCCCTCGCCCCAGTCGCGCTGGCCCGCGTCGCGCAGGTGCGCAGCATCAATCCCGCATTGGCTCTGCGTCGCTACACCGTTGCCCCGCGCTAGAACCGCTGGCGGGCGCGCCCATTACCCACTGGGTTCAGCGGTGCAGTCCCGCCAACTGCTCGGCGGCGCGTCCGAGAACCTCCACGCGTTTGCAGAACGCGAACCGAACGAGCGAGGCCATCGAAGCATCCGTCGGCTGCGAGCAGAACGCAGAGATCGGAACGGCGACAACGCCGGCAAGGTGGGGGAGTTCTCGGCAGAAGGCGACGGCATCCGGGTAACCGAGGGGCGCGGCATCCGCAACCACGAAATAGGTGCCGGCGGGCTCGGAAACGGCGAAACCGGCATCCGTGAGCCCTGCGATCAGCAGGTCGCGTTTTGCGGCGAGCGTAGCCGCAACGTCGCGGAAGAAGGCGTCAGGAAGCCGGAGTCCGACGGCGGTCGCGGGCTGGAATGGCGCACCGTTCACGTAGGTGAGGAACTGTTTGACCGCCAGAATCGCCGTTACGAGTTCGGCCGGTGCGCTGAGCCAGCCGATTTTCCACCCGGTAGTCGAGAAGGTTTTGCCGCCAGATGAGATCGTCACCGTGCGTTCGCGCGCTCCCGGCAGCGTCGCGATTGGAACGTGCTGCACGCCGAACGTCAGGTGCTCGTAGACCTCATCGGTGACAATGATCGCGTCGTGCCGGTGCGCCAGCTCGACGATCGTCTCGAGGGTCTCGCGGCCGAACACGCTGCCCGTTGGGTTGTGCGGGTTGTTCACCAGGATGATTTTGGTGCGGTCAGTGACAGCGGCCCGCAATTCGTCGAGGTCGGGCTGGAACTCCGGCGCGCGCAATTGCACGGTTCGATGCACGCCGGCGGCCAGCGCGATCAGGGCACCATACGCGTCGTAATACGGCTCGAACGTGACGACCTCATCACCCGGCTCGACCAGCGCCAAAAGCGTTGCGGCGATCGCCTCCGTGGCGCCGGCCGTCACGAGCACCTCGCGGTCGGGGTCGACGCTGAGCCCGTAGAAGCGCCGCTGATGCTCGGCGATCGCCTCACGCAGCACCGGCATGCCGATGCCAGGCGGGTACTGATTGACCCCGTCGCGGATGGCGCGGATCGCCGCCTCCAGCACCTCGGCTGGCCCATCTTCATCTGGAAAGCCTTGGCCCAAGTTGATGGCTCCAGTGCGTGCGGCGAGTGCGCTCATTTCCGCGAAGATCGTGGCGGCGATTGTTCCGCTGGGGGATAGGAGTCCAGCTCCGCGTGCGGCCGCCAGCCAGGGTCCGTCGATGTTCATGCTGCTCCTTCGCGCCGCTGCGTGCTCGCTACGCTGATTTCCAACCTACGTCATCGCCCCAACACGGCGGACTCGACCGCGAACTCCACAAGTGAGCGGATGCTGCGCCACGGCACCCTCATTCCTCGTTACGGTGACTGCATGATCCGGATGCCGCACCCGCCTGTGGATAACTTCCGCGGCGCTCCGCAGGTTTGCTCTACCGTTATGGCATGCGGATGCTGACCCACCGACTTCTCCTTGCCGGTTCCGCGATGGTGGTCGCCGTCGGCCTGCTCTGCGGCTGCACGCCTGCGGCGCCAACACCGACTCCGACGCGCACGCCGGCCGCGACGCATTCACCCGTGTTCGCATCGGACGCTGATGCTCTGAAGGCCGCAACGGATGCCTACGCCGCCTACCTGAAGATGTCAGACACGATCGCGCACGACGGCGGGAAGGACCCTGAGCGCATCAAACCGTTTGTGACGGCGGCCTGGTACGAAGTCCAACTTAAGGATCTGAACACATTGCACGCAAAAGGCTACAAGGCAGTCGGCGATTCAGAGTTCGACAAGCCCACGCTTCGCAATTCGAGCACAGATGTGTCCGGCCGGGCCAGGGTCGGGGTTTATTTGTGTGTCGACGTATCAAAGGTACGGCTCGTCAATTCAGCGGGTGCCGATGTTACCCCCGCAACCCGGCATGATCGCCTACCACTTCAAGTCGAGTTCCAAGCGAACGCCAGTTCGTCCAAACTACTGATTGACAAGAGCGAAGTATGGACCGGAAAAAACTTCTGCTAGCCGCCGTAGTTCTGACTATCGGCGCGACCGTGGGTGCCACATCACCTGTCTGGGCATCCGAGTCGGGATGTTCGAGTACGGCGGCACTCATGGGCGGGTGCGGAGATCCGGCCCCGCAGACACAAGGCTCTATCGACGGAGGCGGCGTCAACATCGGTGCGACTCAAGAGGTCCAGGGCTCGGCACCGCGTGGCGGCAATGATGCCGCGGCGAGCGACTCTTCAGGCGGTGAGAG